>NZ_JBXAJP010000006.1:73763-431858 GCF_058797375.1 Prescottella sp. GW823-FHT02E09 | reverse complement strand
GAGTAGGACACCGCCGAACACCCTTTACCGAAGGCCCCCACCCATCACGGGTGGGGGCCTTCGGCATTTCTGCATGTCGGGCATTCCCTGTTCCGGCACGGCCCGAGCCGCGGATCCTGGATCCGTCACGGTGAGACCGGTTCACCCCGGCCCGTCTGCCCAGCTCGGAAGAAACTTCGGCCGGCGATGTCGAGAATCCGTGAGTGGCTCCGTCCCCGTGGTGAGTGCGACCAGAATGGGTCGCACTGGCACAGAGGAGAACACGATGGCCAAGTACTTGCTGCTCAAGCACTACCGTGGCGCCCCGTCCGCGGTCAACGACGTCCCGATGGCCCAGTGGACGCCGGAGGAGATCTCGGCCCACATGCAGTACATGCAGGATTTCGCGGACCGACTGGAGGCGTCGGGCGAGTTCGCCGACGGTCAGGCGCTCGCCCCCGAGGGGATGTGGGTGCGCTACGACGGTGAGGGTCGCCCGCCGGTCACCGACGGACCGTTCGCCGAGACCAAGGACCTCATCGCCGGCTGGATGGTGATCGATGTCGACAGTCAGGAACGCGCCGTCGAACTCGCCGGGGAACTGTCGGCCGCCCCCGGTGCTGGTGGGAAGCCGATCCACGAATGGCTCGAGGTGCGCCCGTTCCTGACCGCGCCGCCCACCATCACGGAGTGACCTGTGCTGTGAACGAGACCCTGATCCGGAGTCTCACACCGAGCGTTCTCGGGATCCTCGTCCGCCGCGGAGCAGACTTCGCGGCGGCCGAGGACGCCGTGCAGGACGCGCTGGTCGAGGCGGTCCGCGTCTGGCCGGCCGACCCGCCGCGCGACCCGAAGGGCTGGCTGGTCACCGTGGCCTGGCGCAAGTTCCTCGACGAGACCCGGTCGGACACGGGCCGCCGCCGGCGTGAGGATCTCGTGGATGTGGAGCCGGCATCCGGGTCCGCGCAGGCGGTGGACGACACCCTTCAGCTCTATTTCCTGTGCGCCCATCCAGCACTGACTCCGTCGTCCGCGGTCGCGCTCACGCTGCGCGCGGTGGGCGGGCTCACCACCCGCCAGATTGCCCAGGCGTACCTGGTTCCCGAGGCGACCATGGCGCAGCGCATCAGCCGGGCCAAACGCACCGTCTCCCGCGTGCGGTTCGATCGCCCCGGCGACGTCTCGACCGTGCTGCGCGTCCTCTACCTCGTCTTCAACGAGGGCTACTCGGGCGATATCGACCTCGCTGCCGAGGGTGTCCGGCTCACCCGGCAGCTCGCGGCGACGATCGATCACCCCGAGGTGGCGGGCCTGCTCGCTCTCATGCTGCTCCATCACGCCCGGCGCGCCGCCCGCTTCGCACCGGACGGCAGCCTGGTGCCGCTCGCCGAGCAGGACCGCGGTCGGTGGGACACCGAGTCGATTGCCGAGGGCATCTCGATTCTGCAGGCTGCGCTGGCCCGCGACCGGCTCGGTGAGTTCCAGGCGCAGGCCGCCATCGCGGCACTGCACGCCGACGCGCCTACCGCCGAGGAGACCGACTGGGTGCAGATAGTCGAGTGGTACGACGAACTCGCGCGACTGACCGAGAGCCCGGTCGTCCGTCTCAACCGCGCGGTGGCCGTCGGCGAGGCCGACGGGCCGCGCGCCGGTCTGGCGGCGCTCGCGGAGATCGACGATTCACTGCCCCGCCACACCGCGGTCGAGGCGTACCTCCACGAGCGTGCCGGTGACCTGGCGACAGCGTCGCGGCTGTACGCCGAGGCGGCGCAGAAGGCGCACAACCTCGCCGAGCGCGACCACCTGACGCGGCGGGCCGCCCGGCTCGACACCCATCGATCCCGCTGAACAGAGCGTCTCGAATGCTCCTGCAGTACTTGGGGATTCCGTCTTACGGACGGTCGGCGGCGTCGCTGTTGTGCGCGATGCGACGCAGGAGCCGGGCCAACTGTGCGCGGTCGTCCTCGTCGAGGCCGTCGAGGAGGACGCGGTCGCGATCGACCCGCTCCGGGAATTCGGCGTCGACCAGCGCACGTCCGGAATCGGTCACCGCGAGCAGGACCACCCGCCCGTCGCGCTCGAAACGCCGGCGTTCCAGCAGGCCCATCTTGACGAGTCGGTCGGCGTGCTTGGTGGTGGCTGCGCCGCTGACCATCGTCACGGCCGTGACTTCGCTGGCCCGCAGCGGGCGATCGCTGCGAGCGAGGGCACACAGCACCTCGAACTCCGCTCGCGAGACCCCGCTGTCGGCGAGCGCCCGCTCGAGCCGATGAAGTGCCTGGGAACTGATGCGCGTGATCCGGCCGATGATCTCGATCGGCGAGGTGTCGACCTCCGGGTAGGACTGGGTCCACTCCTGGCGAACCCTGTCGATGAAATCGCGTTCCGGACTGTCGGTCGAATCCACACCCCCATCCTATCGGTGTGCCAATATCGCTTCATTGATAATTTACTTGTGAAGTAATGCGTGTAGACTGGGGCGAGTGGCAGCACTCGACACGTCCCGGAGCACCAGAATCGAGCATGCGCGCAGCGCGCTCGCGCACTCTGTCGCGCCCACTACGTGGCGTCGCGCGTTCGAGATGCGGGCCGCGGACGCGACCATTGCGCCTGCGGTGCGTGTTGGGCTGGCGTCGGCGGTCGTGTTCATCGGTGGTGGACTGCTCGGCTTCCAGGAACTCGCTGGCCTGGCCACGCTCGGTGCGCTCTCGTCGGCCTTCGGTCGGTACGAGCCGTACCCCCGCCTCGCGGGGAAGGTCGCGCTGGTCGGCGTCGCGCTCGTCGTGTTCGTGGCGTTCGGGGGTGCGTTGGGTGCAGTTGGGCTGCCGATGTGGGCACAGGTGGGGGTACTGTCCCTCGCCGCAGGTGTCGCGTCGGCGTACATGAACGCCTTCCGTCTGCTGGGGCCCGGCCCGGTGATCCTCGTGTTCGCGGCCACCGGAGCCGCGGGCTACGCCACGTCGGGATCGGACATCCTCGCGGTCACGACGGCGACGGCCGTGGGAGTCCTGGTGGGGTGGGTCGCGGCGATGCTGCCCTCGCTGGTCCTGCCACTCGGCCCCGCTCGGCTCGCAGCGGCGCGGGCGCTCGTTGCCGTCGGATCCCTCGAACGTGACGGCGCCGGCGGTGTCGCGCCCGCCCGGGAGGCGATCTCACACGCCCGCGAAGTGCTTGCGGCGAGCGGACGTTCGCGGACGGCGCACCCCCACGGGCGGGACCTCGCAGTCCTGCTGGACATGGCGGACGATGCCGTCGAGCTGTGGGTCGCGGACGGTGACGTCACCCTCGTCCGGGAGATCGCGCAGCACGAACGGGATCTGCGAAAGATCAAGCGGGCCAGTGTTCTCGGTGGTGTGACCGACAGGCCTTCGGGTCGATCGGAGCTGCCGGCACCGCATCGCGTCCTCGCGACCGGTTGGTCCCGCCTCCGGTCCGGCGAGGTGCGGCACACCGCGCTCCGGGTCGTGCTCGCTTCGGCCGCATCCGGCTGGACGGCGACGGCGATGGGCGTCGAACATCCCCTGTGGGCATCGATGGGCGCGATCGCGGTGCTGCAGGGGCTCAACTACACCCATACGGTGCAGCGCGGAATTCAGCGACTGCTCGGCAATGTCGGCGGTGCCCTGGTCGCCGCGGTCCTCCTCGCGGCCGATCTGGGCTACTGGCCGATGGTCGCCGTGGTCGTCGCACTGCAGATCGCGGCCGAACTGATGGTGCTCGTGAACTACGGACTCACGACGTTGGCCGTCACGCCGATGGCGTTGCTGCTGATCGGATTCACGTCACCGATCTCTCCCGACGCGGGGATCAGCCGGGTCGTCGACACCCTCATCGGCGTCGTGATCGGTGTGGTCGTCGCCGCGGTGACGGTCAGTCGGGCCGACCGCCACCACCTGGCCTGATCAGCCGACCCGGTTCACCACGACGAACGGGCCCGCCTCTGCGATCGTGAAACGCGGATCGTCGAACAGTTCCTTCGGGAGCGTGACGCTGTAGCGGCGGACATTCGGGTCGTTCGGGTAGACGTCCTCGGCCAGCCGCAGGGTGTAGCCGTCGGAGGCCTTGCGGAACACGAACACATCCGGTGCGCGCCACGGTAGTTCGTCCAGCGCGGCGATCAGCTGGTCGGGTGTCTCGAGCTCGGTCCAACTCTCGATGGCTGCCGCGCGCTCCCGGAACTCCGCGAGCGGATTCGCGTAGTGCGACGTCAGCGCCTGGAAACCGAAGTACGGGTAGAAGCTGAGGAAGCTGGTGTCGGAGGTCAGTACGACGGTGTCGCGTCGTTCGCCCGGGCGCTGCTCGGTGATGATGCGATCCACGTCGGCGTAGTACGCGGCCGCGCCGGGGGGCCGCTTGTCGGCACGGACGCCGTCGCCGTCGGTGTCGGTGTAGGCGATGGTGATGTCGCGCGCCAGGACCTGAGGGATGTTCTGCACGAACGCGATCAACCCGGCGAGCCCGACCACGACGATCGAGGCCTTGACCCGCGGATTCTCGCTGGTGGCGAGGACCAGCCAGCGGGAGAAGTCGAAGAAGCCGAACACGCCCGCCGTGCCGAGCAGCAGGATCAGGACCGGCTCGAGCCGGAACGAGAGCAGCGTACTGCCGACGACGGTGGCCGTCATGGACAGCAGTGACCACAGGTAGACCGCGATCACGCCGATGCCCAGCGACTGCGCCCGGCGCGACGATGCCGCGCGGCTGACCAACCAGATCGTGCCCAGCAGGCACAGTGCGCCGGCGAGCGAGAAGTCGAGCATCGGAAGCGGCAGGTGCGCACCGGAGTCGGGCAGGTAGTGCGTCGCGGTGCCGCTGTCCGCCGGGATGCCGCGCAGGGCCTCGAGCAGGTAGGGCAGCCACACAGTCAGGGCTATCGCGATCGCGATCGCGGCGGTGACGACCAGGCGCAGGAGCGGATCGAGGATCGCACGCCACGACCCCTGCGCGCGGACGGCGAGGCCCGCCGAGACGATCGCCATGAGCGTGACCGCGAAGGCCGCGAAGCCGAGGTACAGCGTGTAGAAGGCGGCGGCGACGCCCAGGAACAGGCCCGTCCCGACGACGGCGCCCCAGCCGCCGCTGCGGGTCTGCGTCGACCTCTCCGGCCGGTACAGGCCGCCCCAGGCGAGCACGAGCACCGGTGGGATCAGGACGGCGATCACGGCGCCGTACGGTTCCGCGGAGGCGTACGCGACCGTCAGCGCGGCTCCCGCCAGGGCCACCACCACGGCCCGGTCCGCTCGAATCAGCTTGTTCCACAAAACCAGTGCGAGTACCGCAGCCACCGCTATCGAGGCGATCGCATACGGCTTGAACGCTTCCCAGCCGTCCATGCCGAGCAGGTTCGCGACCCGACCGCCGATCCAGAACCAGCCGGCCGGGTAGTAGGGCGGCAGGTCCGCGTACGTCATGTCGTGCAGGGCTGCGGAATCGGTGAGCCGAGTGAGATATTCGGTGCGGAACTCCTGGTCCACCGAAACCCCGTGCAGGTAGAGCTTGGTCGCGCTCAGCGGCATGCCGAGCGTCACCGTCACGAATCCGGAAAGTCCGGCCCACGACAGCACCGTCGCGGCGCGGACGCACCGTCGCGCCCGATGGAGGAGCACACACACGGCAAGCACGGCGATCGTGACGACCTGCCCGACCGTCGTCACGGCCTGCGTGACGTTCGACGACGGGAAGGCCGGCCACGACACCTGGCCGAATGCGAACAGCCCCACCGCAGCCACGATCGCGGCGACCACGGCTGCCAACAGCATCTCGGTCGCGGCGCCGGCAGCCCGTCGGGCAGGGGCGACGCGCGGCTCTACGAGGGGGGCGGCTCCTGATTGCGACACGGCCCGAGCTTACTTGGGTGCGACCCGCGAATCGGCGTTCAGTAGGTTCGAGGAATGAGCGACGAGCAGGCGCAGACCCCGCAGTGGTTCCTCGATGCGTTGGCGGCTCCGGTCGAGACCGGCAGCGTCGAAGTCGACGGTGTCGAGGTGCGATTCCGGGCGTGGGGCGAGGCCGGGCGGCCGGGCATCGTCCTGGTTCACGGCGGTGCGGCGCACTCGCGGTGGTGGGACCACATCGGCCCGCAGCTGGCCGGGGACCGGCGAGTGGTCGCTCTCGACATGAGCGGTCACGGTGACAGCGGTACGCGCGAACAGTATTCGCTGGACCACTGGGCGCACGAGGTGATCGCGGTGGCCGGGGTGTCCGGTATCGAGGGGCGGCCGGTGGTGGTCGGTCACAGCATGGGCGGCATCGTCGCGTTCGTTACGGCGCACCTGTACGGCGACCGGTTGGCCGGCGTGCAGATCATCGACTCGCCGATCCGCCAGCGCACACCCGAGGAGGAGGCGGCCCGCCGCAAAGCCGCATTCGGGCCGAAGAAGGTGTATGCCGATCGCAGTGAAGCGCTCTCGCGGTTCCGGTTCGTTCCGCCCCAAGCCGCCGCCGTGCCGTGCGTGCGCGAGCACATCGCCGAGACGTCGCTGACGGCCGTCGAGGGTGGCTGGTCGTGGAAGTTCGACCCGGCCATGTTCACCCGTTCGGGCGGCGACACGCTGACCGTCGCGGAGCCGCGGTGCCCCATCGCGTACTTCCGTGCCGAACACGGCATCGTCTCGCCGGAACTGTTGGCACAGATGCGCGAGCGGTTCGGTCCGACGGCCATTGTCGCCGAGATTCCGGACGCCGGGCATCACACGATGATCGACCGGCCGCTCGCACTGGTCACCGGCATCCGGACGGTGCTGTCCGCGTGGGCGGCTTCCGCCTGACCACCGCTACTCGCGTTTTGCGGGGCCGCCCTAATCCGAGACCGTGACGGCTCGCGCCAGTGCGGTCGCCGCAAATTCGACGAACTCCGCCGTGTCCAGGTCCTGGGCCCACTGGTTGACGATGGTGTCGGCCACGCCCTGCAACCCGGACAGGATGAACGGCAGGAGCGCGCGATCGTCGCGCAGCGTCCGGCCCTCGGCGGCCGCGGCGTCATGGAGAGCTTTGCGGAGTTCCTCGTTGTACAGCTTGGCGGTCTTACGCACCTGTCGGACCGACTCGCGATCCGACTGGGCCGCACCCTCGACGTCACGCCAGGTCGCGGTCAGGCGGCCGACCCGACCCCATTGTCTCGCCGACTCGGGTATCACCGCGGCGATCAGTGCGGCCACACCGTGGTCGCGAGGTAGTGCCGCGACGAAGGCGGTGGACTCGATCTGGCTCTCGTTGAGCAGCGCGGTGAAGATCTCCTGCTTGTCCGCGAAGTACTGATAGATCAGGCCGGTGCTCGTACCCGATCGCTTCGCCACCGCCCGGATCGTCAGCGCGGTGTAGCCGCCCTCGTCCAGCAAGGCAGCGGCCGCGTCGAGTGTGCGGCGTCGTCGCGCTTCGGCATCCCCGTAGATGGACTTGCCGCTCGGTTCACCCATGCGTTCACCGTATCGGGGGATCGGTGGTGGTCCAAGCGCGATCGAACATTGTTCATTCCGACCTGGGGAAACATCCCTCCCAGAATGAACAATGTTCGTTCTGGGATTGAACATGGTTCATTCTGTGGTTACAGTCACATGCCATGACCAACGATGCCGCGGTCTCGCCGCGACCCGAGTCGACCGGAACGAGCGAGCGGGACGGCCGTTCCGCGGTGGAGATCGCCACCGCGGCCGGCCGACTGCTCCTCGACCATCGGCGCCGCCTGGATCTCGCGGACGCCGATCCGGCCGCGATCCGCCGCGCCGCGGACCGGCTCAGTCACGAGTTCATCGTCGACGCGCTCGCGCGGCAGCACCCGGGCGACGCGGTGCTGTCCGAGGAGGGCACCGACGACCGCGCCCGTCTGACCGCCGACCGGGTGTGGATCGTCGATCCGCTCGACGGCACCCGAGAATTCGGTGAGCCCGGCCGCGACGACTGGGCCGTCCACGTCGCGCTCGTCGAGCGTGGAGCGCTCACGGTCGGAGCGGTGGCGATGCCCGCACTGGGTACCACGTTCTCGACCGGCGACGCCCCCGCGGTGTTCGATGCGGTGCCGAGCGCCCCTCGTGTCGTGGTCAGTCGCACCCGCCGCCCCGAACCCGTCATGGCGATGGCGACCGCGCTGGGCGCCGAGCTGATCGAGATGGGATCCGCGGGGGCGAAGGCGATGGCGGTGGTCCGCGGCGAGGCGGATGTGTACGCGCACGCCGGTGGGCAGTACGAGTGGGATTCCGCTGCTCCCGTCGCGGTGGCTCATGCTGCGGGACTGCATGTTTCGAGGATCGATGGTACCGATCTGAGCTACAACCAGGAGAACCCCTGGCTGCCCGACCTACTGATCTGCCGACCCGAACTGGCCGGCACGGCACTGGAGGCACTTCGGCGATGACCCGAACCCTGACCCATCTCGAGCGGCTCGAGGCCGAGAGCATCCACATCATGCGGGAGGCAGTCGCCGAGAGCGAGAACCCCGTGATGCTGTACTCGGTCGGCAAGGACAGCGCGGTGATGCTGCACCTGGCCCGCAAGGCCTTCTACCCGTCCCGGCTGCCGTTCCCGCTGCTCCACGTCGATACCACGTGGAAGTTCCGTGACATGTACAAGCTGCGTGACGAGTCCGCTGCCGCAGGCGATTTCGACCTCCTCGTCTACAAGAACCCGGAATGCGTGGAGAAGGGGATCAACCCGTTCACGCACGGCTCGGCGACCCACACCGACATGTGGAAGACCGAGGGGCTCAAGCAGGCCCTGGACCTCTACAAGTTCGACGCCGCGTTCGGTGGCGCGCGGCGTGACGAGGAGAAGTCCCGCGCCAAGGAGCGTGTCTTCTCGATCCGTTCCGCCGAGCACCGCTGGGATCCCAAGCAGCAGCGTCCCGAGCTGTGGCGGATGTACAACGTCCGCAAGTCGCCGGGTGAGTCCCTGCGGGTGTTCCCGCTGTCGAACTGGACGGAACTCGATGTGTGGGAATACATTCGGCAGGAGAGTATTCCGATCGTGCCGCTGTACTTCGCGGCAAAGCGCCCGGTGGTCGAGCGCGACGGCGCGCTGATCATGGTCGACGACGATCGCATGCCGTTGCTGCCCGGCGAGCAGCCGCAGCTCAAGAGCGTCCGCTTCCGCACCCTCGGCTGCTACCCGCTCACCGGTGCGGTCGAGTCCACCGCCGAAACTCTGACCGACATCATCCAGGAAATGTTGCTGACCACCACCTCCGAGCGGCAGGGCCGGGTGATCGATCACGACAGCAGCGCGTCGATGGAGAAGAAGAAGCAGGAGGGGTACTTCTGATGGCCCACTCGTCCGATCTCATCGCATCCGACATCGAGCAGTATCTCGCCCGGCACGCCACCAAATCGATGCTGCGTTTCATCACCTGCGGCAGTGTCGACGACGGCAAGTCCACCCTCATCGGCCGGCTCCTGTACGAGTCGAAGCTGGTGTTCGAGGACCAGCTGTCCGCCCTCGAGGCCGACTCCCGCAAGGTCGGCACCCAGGGCGACGGGCTCGACTTCGCCCTGCTGGTCGACGGATTGGCAGCCGAGCGGGAGCAGGGCATCACGATCGACGTCGCGTATCGCTACTTCTCCACCGAGCGCCGCAAGTTCGTCGTCGCCGACACCCCGGGGCACGAGCAGTACACCCGCAACATGGTCACCGGTGCCTCCACTGCCGATCTCGCGGTGATCCTGGTGGACGCCCGCAAGGGCGTGCTCACCCAGACGCGGCGGCACTCGTACCTGGTGTCGCTGTTGGGAATCCGCCACGTCGTGCTCGCGGTCAACAAGCTCGACCTGGTGGACTACTCGCAGGACGTCTTCGAGACGATCGTGGACGAGTACGCCGGCTTCGCGGCCGAGATCGGACTCACCGATGTCGTTGCGATTCCGTTGTCCGCCTACGTCGGTGACAACCTCACCGAGCGCAGCGCCAACACCTCCTGGTACCAGGGACCGACGCTGATCGAGCACCTCGAGAGCGTCGAGATCGAGGACGAACTGTGCAGCGGCCCCTTCCGGATGCCGGTGCAGTGGGTGAACCGTCCGGACCTGGACTTCCGTGGCTTCTCCGGGCAGATCGTCGGCGGCACCGTGCGACCGGGCGACCGCGTCCGGGTACTGCCCAGCGGCAAGGAATCGACCGTCGACCGGATCGTCACGATGGACGGCGACCTCGACGACGCCGTCGCCGGTCAGTCCGTCACCATCACCCTCACCGACGAGATCGACATCAGCCGCGGCGACGTCCTCGCCGTTGCCGATGCCCTGCCCGGGGTTGCGGACCAGTTCGAGGCGCACGTGGTGTGGATGGGCGAGCACGAGATGCTGCCAGAACGCCCCTACCTGTGTCAGATAGGGACGATGACCGTGCAGGCGCGCATCACCCGGCCCAAGCACAAGGTCAACGTCAATACCCTCGAGAGGACCGCCACCAGCACGTTGGCGCTCAACGAGATCGGCCTGTGCAACATCAGTTTCGACCGACCGGTGCCGTTCGACCCGTACGCCGACAACCGGGACACCGGCGGCTTCATCCTGATCGACCGTCTCACCAACACCACGGTCGGCGCCGGCATGATCGCGCACTCGCTGCGCCGCTCCGAGAACATCCACTGGCAGGCCGTCGACGTCGACGAACAGGCGCGCGCCACACTCAACGGCCACCGCCCGCAGGTGCTGTGGTTCACCGGGCTGTCCGGGTCGGGGAAGTCCACCGTCGCCAACGAACTCGAGCGCCGACTGCACGCCCTGGGCTGCCACACCTATCTCCTCGACGGTGACAACGTCCGGCACGGCCTCAACCGGGACCTCGGGTTCACCGAGGCCGACCGAGTGGAGAACATCCGTCGCGTCACCGAGGTGGCCCGACTCATGGCCGACGCCGGACTGATCGTCCTCGCCTCGTTCATCTCCCCGTTCCGTGCTGAACGCGACGCTGCCCGGGAGCTGATCGGACCGGACAACTTCTGCGAGGTCTTCGTCGACACCCCCATCGAGGTCGCCGAGCAGCGGGATCCGAAGGGCCTCTACAAGAAGGCCCGCCGAGGGGAACTGGCCAACTTCACCGGCGTCGATTCCCCGTACGAAGCCCCGGACGATCCCGAGCTGCGCATCGACACCACAGCCACGTCTCCCGCGGAGGCGAGTATGCGGATCATCGATCACCTCCGCGGCTGCGGCGTCATCGACTGATCGGCGAGCACCACCCGTCCTGTGTCCCACCGGTAACCGAAGGAGCGCTACTTGCCCACCCGAGACGAAATCTGTTCGGCGATAGAGTCGTACGTCGAGCATCTGGGAAACCACGATGTGGATCGACTGGTGTCGCTGTTCGCGGACGATGCGGTGCAGCACGAGCCGCTCGGTGTGCGGGCCTACCGCGGCATCGACGAGATCCGGGAGTTCGACACCCAGAACGCGAAGGTGGCGTTCTCGGTCAGCCGCCACTCGCCGATCATCGTCTCCGGCCGGTACGCCGCGACGCAGCTGCGCGTCCAGCCCGAGGGGATGTCGGCCTTCCTCGCCAGCGACCTGTTCGAATTCGACGACAACTGCCGAATCGTCTCGCTCAGCGTCGTCCTCGATCCCGAAGCGCACGCGGACTAGGGCGGGGGAGATGACCATGTCGGGGATGGTGGATGACGGAGTGGTGCGGACGAGGATCCCGTTGCTCGAGGGCAAGGTGGTGCTGGTGTCGGGCGTGGGTCCGGCGCTGGGCAGGTCGATCGCGCTTCGCAGCGCCGACGCGGGTGCGCGGGTGGTGCTGGCGGCGCGCACCGAGTCGCGGCTCGACGCGGTGGCCGGCGAGATCCGAGCGGGCGGCGGTGTCGCGCTGTGCGTGCCGACCGACCTCACCGACGCGGAGTCGGTGCAGGCGCTCGCGGACAGGGCGGTTGCGGAGTTCGGGCAGGTGGACGCGGTGGTGCACAACGCCTTCGTGCAGCCCGCGCACGTGGGACTGCTGGACGCCGAGCCCGACGCCGTGCGCCAGGGCATCGACATCAACGTGCTGTCGTCGCTCAACCTCACGCGCGCGTTGGCGCCGGCGCTCGTGGAGTCGCAGGGCTCGGTCGTGATGATCAACTCGATGGTGATCCGCAACCAGTTGCCGAACTTCGGCGCGTACCGGGTGATGAAGGCCGGGCTGCTGGCGCTCGCCCGGAGCCTGTCCGTGGAGCTCGGCCCCAAGGGGGTGCGAGTGAATTCGGTTGCACCCGGCTATATCTGGGCCGACTCGGTGAAGAAGATGTTCGAGCGTCAGGCGGCGCAGCGCGGTGTCGATCCGGCGGTGGTCTATGCCGAGGTCGCGGCCGGTACCGACCTGCGTCGGCTACCCGAGCCCGACGACATCGCGAACGCGGTGGTGTTCCTCGCCTCCGACTTCGCGCGCGCGGTCACGGGCCAGTGCCTGGACGTCAACTGCGGACACACCCACCACTGATACGACTCCCACGAGGAATTGCACATGACACAGAACCACGACGGTGTGGGCTCCCTCGAGGACCTGCACCAGGCCGCGCGTGAGGCCACCGGGCTCGACGACTTCGGCGGCACCGAGTATCTCGAGGGTTTGCAGGTGCTGCTCGGCTCGTTCGAGCGGGAGGCCGACCTCACCGCGCACGGGCGGGTGATCGCCCGGAAGATGATCATCGGCGCGCTGTCGGGTCGCCTGCTCAGCGAGGCCGGATTCGCACGATACCCCGAGCATGTCGACGTCCCGGTCGAGCGCCCCGTCTTCGTGTGCGGGCTGACGCGGACCGGCAGCACCGCGCTGCACCGGTTGCTCGGCGCGGACCCGGCGCACCAGGGCGTCGAGATGTGGCTCGCGGAGTCGCCGCAGCCGCGTCCCATGCGCGAACAGTGGTCCGAGAACGAGGATTTCGTGCGCTCGGACGCCTTCTATCGGGCCCGCCAGGCGAACGAGACCGACCTCATGAAGGTGCACTTCATGGGCGCCGAGGAAGTGGAGGAGTGCTGGCGTCTGCTGCAGCAGACGATGTTGTCGATCTCGTTCGAGTGCGTGGCATACCTGCCGAGCTACTCACGGTGGCTCGCGGTGCAGGACTGGACCGAAACCTATGCGCGGCACAAGAAGAACCTGCAGTTGATCGGGCTCAACGACCCGGACCGGCGCTGGGTGCTCAAGAGCCCCAGCCACGTGTTCGCGATCGACGAGATCATGAAGGTCTACCCGGACGCGCTGATCGTTCGCACGTTCCGTGATCCGCGGACCTCGATGGCCTCCACCTTCAGCCTCGCCGAGCAGGGCAAGCACGACATGTCGAGGGCGTTCGACCGTGAGGCCATCGGGCGCACCCAGCTCGACCTGTGGGCTCGCGGCAACGCACAGTTCAACGCTGCCCGTGCCCGCTACAGCTCGGAGCAGTTCGTCGACGTCGACTACCGGGACTTCGTCGGCGATCCGATCGGCACGGTGGAGAAGATCTACGACCGGTTCTCGCTGCCGTTCACCGAGGACGCGCGTCGTGCGGTCACGGAGTCCCACCAGGGCAGCCTCGCCGACCACCGCCGGCCGTCCCACCGGTACTCGCTCGAGGACTTCGGGGTGACCGTCGACGAGGTCGACGAGAAGTTCGCCACTGCCATCTGAACCTTCGAACCATCAACCAGAACAGGGATACTCACATGAATGCCACCTGGGAGAAGTTCTGTGCCGACCTCCTCGACACCGGCAACATCCTGCACGACGAGATCGTGCCGCAGGATCCGCTGACGCAGGCCGAGGGTGTCCGCTACCTGAGCCGCCTGCTGCGGTACGCCACGATCAACTGCGTCGAGTACACCGATCCGCGGTGGCCGCAGTTCACGTCGGCACCCAACCCGAACATGATGACCAAGATCGGCGCCGACAACCCCGACAACATGTACATGCGCGCCAACATCTCCGGAAAGTACAGCTACCGGATCACCGGCACGCGGGGCACGGTGCCGCTCGTGACGTTCGGCTCGCGCGTCAACCGGTACCACGTCGACGGCACCATGATGCAGACCGGCGATCTACACGGGCACGATCTGGAAGTCGATGAGCACGGCCGGTTCTCGTTCATCGCGAGTGTGGAGGAGCCCGCCGAGGGGTCGTGGCTGCCGCTTGCGCCGGACAGCAACCTGATCTCCGTCCGGCAGACCTACCAGGACCGCCGCAAGGAGGTTCCGGCCGAGCTGTCCATCGAATGTCTCGATCCCGAAGGCGAATTCGTGCCTCTGAGCCCCGAGGAGATGGGGGAGCGGCTCGGCAGGGCGGTCGGCATGGTGCGGGGCACCGCCAACACCTTCCTCGAGTGGTCGCGGAAGTTCCAGCCACACACCAACGAGATCTTCGACTGGGGACAGGACTACTTCCAGAACGCGGGCGGCGACCCGACGATCTTCTATCTGCACGGGTACTGGAAGCTCGCCGAGGACGAGGCGTGGGTGATCGAGACCGAGGTCCCGAACTGCGAGTACTTCAATTTCGTGCTGCAGAACTTCTGGGTGGAGTCGCTCGACTACAACCGGACGAACATCTACATCAACAACCACACCGCGAAACTGAACGACGACGGCACCCTGACGATCGTGGTGTCCGCCGAGGACCCTGGCTACGGCAACTGGATCGACACCGACTCCCATGCCGAGGGAACGTGGGCGATGCGCTGGATCAAGGCGGACTCGCACCCCATCCCGACGTCGAAGGTCGTGAAGGTCTGAGCACCGTGGGGTGAATCAGCGCCCGTCGAGGGGTGGGCGAATCGGCATCCTCGGGTGCCTGGCCGGTGTCGCGGTGGGCCCGCATTGTTGTAGGTGTCCACCCGGACCCCACCCCGAACAGGAAGACCGCACATGATCTCTCGCACCGTAAAGACCCTCGCTGCTTCGTTTCTCGTTGCCGGCGGTGTGCTCGGCGCCCAGGCCGCAGTCGCCCACGCCGACATCCGCACCGCCCCCGACGGAACCCAGACGACCGTGTGTGTCTACGACGGCAAGGACTACAGCGTCGGCAGCAAGGTCTACCACCCGGACGGTACGTACCAGACCTGCAAGAGTGACGGCACGTGGCAGCGCGTCAAGCCGAATACCGGCAACGACATGAGGTCCGTCCCCGCTCAGCCCCGTTCGGCGATGTAAGGGACGCCCCGGAACACGAGTCGGCCCCCACAGCGCACCGTGGGGGCCGACTCGCGTGTGTGATTCCTAGATGGGCAGCTTGCGGAAGATCGCGCGCGGTACGTGCCGCAACCCCATCATCACGAAGCGCCACGGACCCGGCGTCCAGACGATTTCCTTGCCCTTGTCGGACGCAGCCACCGCGAGCGCGGCGACGACGTCCTTGTTCACCGTCAGCGGTGCCTCCTTGACGTGCGCGCTGAACTGGGTGCGCACCATGCCGGGCCGCACGACGGTGACCTTGGGGCCGAACGGGGCCAGCGCCTCGCCCAGGCCGAGGTAGAAGCCGTCGAGGCCGGCCTTGGTGGAGCCGTAGACGAAGTTGGCGCGCTTGACGCGCTCGCCGGCCACCGACGACATCGCGATGATGCGGCCGAAGCCCTGCGCCTTCATCTTCTCGCCGACGAGCACGCCCACCGACACGGACGCGGTGTAGTTGACGTTCGCGACCAGCACGGCCTTGCGCTGGTCCTGCCACAGTTCCTCGGCGTCGCCGTCGAGCGCGAACGCGACGATCGCGACGTCCACGTCGCCACCGGCCCACGCCTGGTCGATGACCTTGGGGTGGCCCTCGGTGTCGAGCGCGTCGAAGTCGATCAGGTCGACCTGCGTTGCACCCGCGGCCTTCATCTGCGCGACGGCGGCGTCGCGACCCGGATCGTTGGGCAGCGCAGCGAGAATCACCCGCAGCGGTGCTTTCTTCAGGTACTCCTCGCAGATCGCCAGGCCGATCTCGGACGTGCCACCGAGGAGCAGCAGGGTCTGGGGGTTTCCGACGGCGTTGATCACTGCAGTTCCAACCTTCTGGACATGTCGGAGGCGAAAACGCCTGTGGGGTCGACGGATCGGCGGACCTTGATCCACTCGTTGATCCGCGGGTACATGGCATGGAACGTCTCGGCCGTGGTCCGCGAGTCCTTCGCGGTGTACAGGCGGCCGCCGAACTCGAGCACGCGCTTGTCGAGTTCGGTCACGAATTCGTTGAGGCCCGGCTTGATCCGGAAGTCGACGCAGATGTTCCAGCCGGCCATGGGGAAGCTCAGCGGCGCCTTGTTGCCCTCGCCGAACAGCTTGAACACGTTGAGGAACGAGTGATGTCCCGACGCCTGGATGTCGCGAATGATCTGCTTGAACTCGCCGACGGCCTCCGGCGGCACCACGAACTGGTACTGCAGGAAACCGTTGGAGCCGTAGCCGCGGTTCCACTCACCGAACAGGTCGAGCGGGTGGTAGAAGGCCGTCAGATTCTGGATCTGGTTGTCGGCGTTCTTCGTCTTGCGGTAGTACAGCTCGCCGATCACCGAGAAGTTGAACTTGTTCGCGAGACCGTTCGGGAAGACGTCCGGCAGCGTCAGCAGGGTCGGCGCGTCGAACTTCAGCGGATTCTTCTGCAGCTTCTTCGGCAGCTGGTCGAGCTTGGCCAGGCTGCCGCGCGAGACCGCGGCCCGGCCGAGATTCGGTTCGGGCGAGATTGCGTCGAACCACGCGCTCGAGTAGCCGTAATTGTTCTCGCTGCCGTCGCTGTGCAGCGCGATGGTCTCGTCGAGATCGGCCGTACGGCGGCTGTCCGCGATGAAGTACGCCGTCTCGGTCGGCGTCATCTCGATGGTCGCCTTGAGGATGATGCCCGTCAGGCCCATGCCACCGACGGTGGCCCAGAACAGCTTCGCGTTCCGGCCGGCCGGGGTGAGGGTGCGGATCTGGCCGTCCGCGGTGAGCAGATCCATCGAGCGCACGTGGTTGCCGAAGCTGCCGGCGCTGTGATGGTTCTTGCCGTGGATGTCGGACGCGATGGCGCCGCCGATCGTCACCTGGCGGGTGCCCGGCAGCACCGGAACCCACAGGCCGAACGGCAGGGCGGCGCGCATCAGCTGATCCAGGTTCACACCGGCGTCCACCGTCACCAGACGGGTGTTGGCGTCGATGTTGTGGATGCGCTTCAGCGCGTTCATGTCGACGACGAGTCCGCCAGCGTTCTGCGCCGGGTCGCCGTACGAGCGGCCCAGGCCGCGTGCGATGACACCGCGCCGCAGGTGCGACGGCTTCGACTCGTTCTGTTCCGCGACCTGGGCGACCGCCTGGGCGATCACCTCGACGTCGGGCGTGGACAGCACCTGCGCCGTGGTGGGCGCGGTGCGCCCCCAACCGGTGAGGGTGCGGGTCTGCGTGGGGAGCGGCTCGTGAGCCGTCTCTTCTGCTGTCTCGGACATCGGCTACGAGGTTACCTGGCGGTAGTGCGCGGACTCCTGTGTGAGTGCGCCGATCCACAACTTCTTTACTCGCGTTTTGCGCACTTGTCGGCCTTTTCGGGGCCTCGGGAACAACGACGAGTGCGCAAAACGCGGGAGGGGAGGTCGATCAGGCGGGGACGATGAGTCCGGCGGTCTGGGTGCGGGCGGCGGCGAAGCGGGTGGCGACGTCGTTCCAGTTGACGATGTTCCAGAAGGCGTTGACGTAGTCGCCCTTGACGTTCTGGTAGTCGAGGTAGAAGGCGTGTTCCCACATGTCGAGCATGAGCAGGGGGGTCAGGCCGATGCTGATGTTGCCCTGCTGGTCGTAGAGCTGGACGATGATCAGGCGCTGGCCGATGGAGTCCCAGGCGAGGATGGACCAGCCGGAGCCCTGGATGGCGTTGGCGTTGGCGGAGAAGTGGCTGCGGAAGGCGTCGAAGCTGCCGAACTGGTCGTCGATGGCTGCCGCGAGTTCGCCTTCGGGCTTGTCGCCGCCGTCGGGGCTGAGGTTGTTCCAGAACACGCTGTGGTTGGTGTGGCCGCCGAGGTGGAAGGCGAGGTTCTTCTCGTGCAGGTTGACCACGGGGGCGAGGGCGTCGGCGTCGCGGAGTTCGGCGAGCTTGTCGAGGGCGGTGTTGGCGCCGGCGACGTAGGCGGCGTGGTGCTTGTCGTGGTGCAGCTCCATGATCTTGCCGGAGATGTGCGGCTCGAGGGCGGCGTAGTCGTAGGGGAGATCGGGCAGCGAGTAGACGGTCATGACGTTGATCATGCAACCTCGAGTGCACTCGAGGTCCACCGCGTGTGCCGGACGTCACCACGGATCGGCCCGTACGGTTCGCCTACGCTCGTTCCCGTGTCCGGAACCCCCCACGCCCACGAACCGCACGTCCCGCTGCCGGTCGAGATCCCCGTCACCGAGTCCATCGCCGACGACGCGCTGGACCTGAAGACGCAGATCGTGCGTTTCGTGCTGACCGGTGGTCTGTCGGCCGTGGTGGATTTTGGGTTGTACCTGCTGATGCTCGCGATGGGCCTGCCCACGGCGGCCGCGAAGTCGATCGGATTCGTCGCGGGCACCACGGCGGCATACCTGATCAACCGTCGGTGGACGTTCAAGGCCGAGCCCAGTCGCGCGCGGTTCGTCGCCGTCGTCGTGCTGTATGCGGTGACGTTCGCGGTGCAGGTGGGGCTCAATCAGGTGATGGTGTTCCAGGTGTTCCCGGACGAGTGGTGGCGCGTGCCGTTGGCGTTCGTGATCGCGCAGGGTGCCGCGACGGTCATCAACTTCGTGGTCCAGCGCGCGGTGATCTTCAAGATTCGCTGACGCGGCTGGACACCTGTCTGGAGACTCTTCCGGTTTAGGTTGGAACAGGTTACATTTCCTGAACCGAACCGACGCGGAGGAGTCAGATCGTGCGTTACGGCATCAGCCTGTTCACCAGTGACCGAGGAATCACCCCCGCGGCGGCCGCGCAGGCGGTGGAGGAATCCGGTTTCGACGCGTTCTACGTGCCCGAACACACTCACATCCCGGTCAACCGGGAGTCGAATCATCCCGGCACCGGCAACGAGTCGCTGCCCGACGATCGCTACATGCGCACCCTCGACCCGTGGGTCGCGCTCGGCACCGCCGCGTCGGTGACGTCGCGGATCCGGCTCGGCACGTCGGTGGCACTACCGCTCGAGCACGACCCCATCACGCTCGCCAAGACCATCGCCTCCCTCGATCACCTGTCGGGCGGGCGCGTCACGTTCGGCGTCGGCTACGGCTGGAACGCCGAGGAACTCGCCGACCACGGTGTCGATCCCAAGAAGCGCCGCACCGCGCTGCGCGAGTACCTCGAGGCGATGCAGGCGCTGTGGACGCAGGACGAGGCGTCGTACGACGGTCAGTTCGTGAAGTTCGGCCCGAGCTGGGCGTGGCCCAAGCCGATCCAGCAGCCGCGCCCGCCCGTCCTGGTCGGTGCCGGGGCGTCGGAGAAGACGTTCGCGTGGATCGCCCGGTCCGCCGACGGCTGGATCACCACGCCGATCGAGCGCGACATCGAGGACAACGTGACGCTGCTGCGCAAGATCTGGGCCGACGCGGGCCGTTCCGGGCAGCCGGAGATCATCGTGCTGGCTGGTAAGCCCGACGCCGAGAAGCTGGCCCGCTGGCAGGATCTCGGCGTCAGCGAGGCACTGTTCGGGATGCCCGACAGCTCCGAGGACGAGGTGCGCGCGTACCTGCAGCGACTGGCCGGCAAGCTCGGTATCGGCTGACGCCGGTCAGCGCGGCGGCCCCTCCGTCAGCACCAGCGAACCCGACCGCGGTGCGCCGGTGGCGTCGATCCACCGCAACTGGACGGGGTCGCCCGGGTGCAGGGCGTTCATCCGGATCGTGAGGTCGGCGGCGGCGCGTACGGGTACGCCGTCGAACTCGACGATCACGTCACCGCGGCCGAGCCCGGCACCCTCGGCGGGGCTGCGGAAGCTGACGAGCGTCACCTCCGCGCCCGACGGCACGTTCGACTGCGGATCGCGATGGTCCCGGACGCTGACCCCCAGCAGCGGGGTGGGGCCGATGTGCACGGTGTCCGACGGCCGCCCGGCCAGCACCTGCTCCACCAGTTCCATCGCGGAGTCGATCGGGATCGCGTACGACTTCGGGGCGGGTGCCTGCGGCACGTCACGTTCGACGGCGTTCCCGGCGCTGCTGACTCCGATCACCTCGCCGAACGCGTTCACCAGTGGGCCGCCCGAGTCTCCGGGGCGGACGTCGGCGTCCACCTCGATCAGCCCGGACATCTGGTTGCGGGAGCCGTCGACGGAGTTGCGGGTGGTGATCGTGACCCCGAGTCGGGTGACGGCACCGGGCGCCGGCACCGGCACCCCGCCGCCCTCCGCGTTCCCGATCGCGGTCACCGGATCGCCGACGTGGGCCGCGTTCGACGACCCCAGCACCGCGGTCGGCAGGCCGGCGCCGCCGGGTAGTCGGAGCACCGCGAGGTCGCGGGTGCTGTCGTAGCCGACGACCTCGATCGGGTACCGGCGCATGTCGTGCATGCTGGTCGCCACGATTTCGGTACCGCCGTCGATCACGTGATGGTTGGTGAGCACGATCGCCGCGGAATCAGCCGGGCGCAGGACGATTCCGGTCCCCGCCGTCGTGCCGAGCGCCGACTGGGTCATGACGGTGACGATGGTGGGCACCACGCGGGCCGACAGTTCTGCAGGGTCGAGCGGAACGGCCGGCGGCGGGGCCGGTGCGACCACCGACGTCGCCGCCTGCTGTGGCGGCGACGCGTCGATCGTGCCGTGTTCGAGCGGTATGGCCAGGAGAGCGAGGCCCGCGGCCACGAGCACTGCAACAGCAGCACTGGCGCGGCGCACCCTCGTCGCTCTCATGGGTTCAGTCGCTTCCCTCCCGGTACACCGGCAGCAGACCGGAATCGCGGGCCTGCAGCAGTGTCGGCGCGGCCAGGTCCTTGTCGGACAGCGTCCACTGAAGCGGTGTTCCGTCGCGTCCGACGACCGGCCAGTCGATGCCGATGCCGGGGTCCAGTGGGCTCACCTCGTGCTCGCGTTCGGGGTTGTAGCCGGACGAGCACAGATAGATCACCGTCGAGTCGTCCTCGAGCGACAGGAACGCGTGCCCGAGACCCTCGGAGACGAAGAGTGCGCGACGGTCGACGTCGTCGAGCAGCACCGAATCCCACTGCCCGAACGTCGGCGAACCGACTCGCAGGTCGACGACCACATCGAGGACCGCGCCCTTTGCGCACGTGACGTACTTCGCCTGGCCGGGCGGGACGTCGGCGAAGTGGATGCCGCGCAGCACGCCGGCCGCGGACACCGAGCAGTTGGCCTGCTGCAGATCGAGGGTTCGGCCGATCGCGGCGGAGAACCCAGTGAAGCCGGGTTCCTTGAACCATTCGAGGAACACCCCGCGGTGGTCACCGAACTGTCGGGGCGTGATCTCCCACGCCCCCGGAACCTTCAACTCCCGATAATCCATTTCACCATTCTCTGCCGCGGTCGAGCAGGCCCAGCAGGTACGTGCCGTAACCGGACTTGATCAGCGGCTGCGCCCGCTCGCGCAGTTCGTCGTCGGAGATGAAGCCGCGCCGCCACGCCACCTCCTCGGGGACGCCGATCTTGAGGCCCTGGCGCTGCTCGATGGTGCGCACGTAGTTCGACGCGTCGAGCAGTGAATCGAACGTGCCGGTGTCCAGCCACGCGGTGCCACGCGGCAGCACCTCCACCTGCAGCCGCCCGGCCTCCAGGTACGTGCGGTTGACGTCGGTGATCTCGTACTCGCCGCGCGCCGACGGCTTCAGGTCGCGCGCGATGGCGACTACGTCGTTGTCGTAGAAGTACAGCCCCGGCACCGCGTAGTTGGACCGCGGCTGCGCCGGCTTCTCCTCCAGCGAGATCGCGGTGCCGGAGTCGTCGAACTCGATGACGCCGTACGCGCCCGGATCGGACACCCAGTACCCGAACACCGCGCCGCCCTTGACGTCGTGGAAACGGTTGAGCGTGGTGCCCAGGCCGGGGCCGTAGAAGATGTTGTCACCGAGGACGAGCGCCACCGAATCCGAGCGGATGTGGTCGGCGCCCAGCACGAACGCCTGAGCCAGACCGTTCGGTTCGTGCTGCACCTGGTAGCTGAGCGAGATGCCGAACCGGGAGCCGTCGCCCAGCAGGTTGTGGAACTGGTCGGCGTCGCCGGGCGTGGTGATGATCAGGATGTCGCGGATCCCGGCCAGCATCAGCGTCGAGAGCGGGTAGTAGATCATCGGCTTGTCGTAGACGGGTACCAGCTGCTTGCTCACGCCCAGCGTGATCGGGTGCAGCCGGCTGCCCGTGCCACCAGCCAGAATGATTCCGCGCATGTACTGAAGTGTTTCACGGGCGGCGGCGGGATTTCGGGGGAGTGGGTGCACTCGTCGAATGCGCGTCCGGTTTGCCGCGTCCGGGTGCGTGCACAGTAGGAGGAAACCGGCACGGACGGCTGTGCGCGCCAGCCGGGCAGCACACCTGCGGCGTTATGATCCTGAGGGGTCTACCACGAACTGCATGACGGTCCAGCGGCGCTTGGCCGGGCGAGGGTACGAGCAATGTGGTGGGTACGAACACAGTTTCACAGTCTGCGACCACGGCCGGTCGGCCGAGTCGGGCGACCGGCCGTGGTCGGAATGCGGAGTGAGTCGGCCCGTCGGTTCCGATGACTGGGCAGATCGTACTGAGGGAGAAGCTGCGGCGCCCACCGGTGCACGGGCTGATCCGGCGCCGCTTGGTGGACCCGCTCTGCAAGCTGCCTGCGGGTTCGCTCGGCCTCGTGGTCGCACCTGCCGGGGCCGGGAAGACCACCCTGCTCGCGTGGGTGGCGGACCGCTGCGGAATCCCCGTCGGCTGGTATCGCGCCGCCTCCGACGACCGAGCGGAGGCGGGTCTCGTCGCGCACCTCGCGCACACACTGATGCCGGTGACCGGGGTCGAGGCCGGCGAAGTGGAGACGATGGCCGACCTGCTCGGCCGCCTCGACGGATGGCGCGGGCCCGGTGCGCTGCTGATCCTCGACGACGTCCACGAGATCGAGGCCAGCGAGGCATCCACCTCCCTGGCGCGATTCGTCGCGCTGCGTCCAGGGCGGCTGCGGGTGCTCATGGGCAGCCGCAGGACTCCCGACCTGAACGTGCCCCGACTCCGTGTCTCCGGGACGGTTCGTGAGATCGACGGTGACGATCTGCGGTTCCGCCACTGGGAGGTCGAGGAACTGTTCGCGAAGATCTTCCAGGAGCCGATCGCGCCCAAATCCGCGGCGGCCCTGACCCGGCGTACCGGGGGGTGGGCGGCCGGGCTGACCCTCTTCCGCCTGGCCACCACGGGGCGGACACCCGCCGGGCGCGAGCACGCTGTCGAGGAACTGGGCGGACGGTCCAAACTGATCCGGTCGTACCTGGCCCGCAACGTCCTCGCCGAACTCCCGGAGAAGACCCGTCGATTCATGCTGACGACGGCGACCCTGGGGCGGTTGACCGGACCACTGTGCGACGGACTGCTGGGGGAGGCCGGGAGTGGCCGGGTACTCGACCTGCTCGAGCGACGACAGCTGTTCACCACCTGCGACGACGACGGGTCGACCTACCGCTACCACGAGGTGCTCCGCACCCACCTCGAGTCCGAACTCGTCGAGGAGTACGGGATCGCACAGGCAAGGGCCTGGTACGCGCGGAGTGCCGGGTTGCTCGAGGCCGCGCAGCATCATCGGGACGCGGCGATCGCGCACGCGAAGGCCGGGAACTGGGTGGCGGTCGGTCGGCTGGTGCACGAATCCGCCGAGGTCGCCTCGGCGCTCGGTGATCTCCCGTTTCCGCCGCACATGCTGCGCGAGGATCCCTGGCTGGCGATGGCCGAGGCCCGACGCCTCGGGCGGACGGGTGCACTCACCGAGGCGGGCAACGCATATCGGCGGGCCCAGGATCTCTGCGACGATCCTGAGTACCAGACCGTCTGCCGCCGCGAACGGGCTCTCGTCGAGTTGTGGCGAACGGGCGGCGGGGGCGTGCGAACGGGCGGATCGGAGCACTGGAGTGCGCCTGTGCGGTCGGCACTGCGGACGACCCCGTCCGACGCTCAGGGCGGTTCCCGACCCGAGGGCGCGCATGCCCGTCTGGTCGAGGGTCTGGTCGCGGTGTCGATGGGCGATCTGGTCGGTGCACGGAAGTCGTTGGCGGAGTCGGCCGAACAGGAATCCGATGCGGTCGCAAGCCTGTTCGCCAGGTTGGCGGGAACCGTCGTCGACATCGTGTTCGGGGCGCCCGGCGACCCGACCGACCGGCTCGGCGAAATCTCCTTGGATGCGGAGCTTGCGGGCTTCCCCTGGCTCGCCCGACTGTGTCGAGGGTTCCACGAGGCCGCGCTCGCCCTCTCGGCGCACTGGCGGCTCGCAGCCTGCGACGAGTTGGTTCGGGAGTGCGTCCACTCCGGCGACCGATGGGGAGCCGCGATCCTCCGAATGTCGACCGCCCTCGTTCGGTCCAGGCATCGGGACGAGCAGGCGCACAACGATTTCACGGATGCCGGCGAGCTGTTCGCGGCGGCGGGCGCCGAGGTGGGGGAAGTGTGGGCGCAGGTATTCGCGTGTCTGGAGGCACGCGAGCGGGAAGGCCACTCGGGGGCGCTCGCGCAGTTGGCCGGGCGCTGCCGCGCGCTCCGGGTGCGCGGTGCCCACGCGGTGGCGACTCTCGCGCGGGAACAGGTGGGTCAGGGAGCAGGGGCCGTCCCGACCTCGGCGGAAGTGGATGCACGCCGCACCCTGGAGGTGCTCGGGCTGGCGGAACTGCTCGGGGAGGCGCGGAGGTCTGCGCGGACCGGTACCCCGGCACCGCCTCGGGTGGCCGTCCGCTGCTTCGGCGGGTTCGGCTTCGAGGTAGGTGAGCGGCCCGTCGACATGTCCCGAATACGTCCGAAAGCCGCTGCGCTCCTGCGCATTCTCGCGCTCCACTCCGGACGGCACGTGCACCGCGAAGTACTCGAGGAGTCGTTGTGGCCAGGGGTCGAGCACGAGGTGGCGTGTCATCGCCTGCAGGTCGCGGTCTCGAGCATTCGCTCGCTCCTCGGGAGCACGGGGGTGACCATTCGTCGTTGCGGGGAGGCATACGGATTGCAGTTGCCACGGGGAACCGTGAGCGACGTGCGCGCATTCGAGGAAGTCCTCGCCGGCGTTTCGGGTATCGGGTCGGACGGGGTCGCCGATCGGGTGCGCATGCGCCGCGAGGCCCTCGATCTCTATCGCGGCGATCTGCTGCCCGAGGACGGCCCGGCCGAGTTCGTCACGGAGATCAGGGATCGGTTGCGCCGGGCGGCGGCGGAAGCGGCCGCCGCCCTCGCGGAGGACTGCAGGACCCTCGGTGACGGCGACGATGCGCGGGAGGCGGCGCGACTGTCCGTCCGGCTCAATCCTTACCAGGACCGTCCGTGGGAACTCCTCATCGCGCTCGACGAGGCCACCGGCGACCGGTGTGCTGCAGACCAGACCCGGCGCGAGTACTCGAGGGCGCGTGCCGAGGTGGCGGGAAGAGCCGTCACGAATCCGGACCGACGATCTCCACCCGGTGCGGCA
The DNA here is from genome assembly GCF_058797375.1 of Prescottella sp. GW823-FHT02E09. Taxonomy (NCBI): domain Bacteria; kingdom Bacillati; phylum Actinomycetota; class Actinomycetes; order Mycobacteriales; family Nocardiaceae; genus Rhodococcus; species Prescottella sp. GW823-FHT02E09. Next base: position 406,416 of record NZ_JBXAJP010000006.1, on the reverse strand, counting down.
CGTGCGCCGGAGTGACGGCCGCGACCAGAGCCTCCAAGCGGGCGATGTCCACGTGCGCCGGATCGGTGGCGGTGACGCGCACCGTGACCCCGGCCTGGGTGGGGGCCTCCGGAGTCGACGAGGGTCGATCCGACCACGACGCGCCACCCGGTTCCACCACCTCGACGTCGACCCCGAAGGCTGCGGCCACCGCGTCCCGTACACCCGTCGTGGTGCCGCGCCATCGGAGCAACTCGGCTCCGGCCTGCACCAGTTCGCGCTTGCGAGTTGGCGTCTCGTCGGTGCCGAGGGTGAGGCCGAGCCAACCGGCGAGCCAGTCGAGCGCGTCGGTCGGCGTGGTGCTGGGGTCGAGGTACGCATGGTAGGAGTCGAGGACGAGGAAGGCCGGAGCCAGCAGTCGGTCCGCCACCTCGCAGATGCCCTGGACGTAGTGGTCGTCGAGGTACAGCGCCGGCAGTGTCGTCCCGAGTGGTCGGGGCGTGCCCAGTCGGTCCACCGTGCCGCGCATCACTGCACCAGGACCGAGTGTCGGTACGAGCAGATCAATCCGTTGTCGGGCACCAGGATCCGATCGGTCGCGTCACCACGCTGGCCGGTGTGCGGATCGGTGGGGAACATGTGCACGGTGATCTCACCGGCCATGTCCACACCGGGAACCGATGCCAGCAGTGAGTTCACCTCGTGTACCCGCAGGCTGCGGCCGAACGGCCACCCCGTGCCGTCCTGCCCGCCACGCAGTGGGTGCAGCAGTCCGTACAGCCGGCGTGAGACGTCCGCCTTGACGCTCGTTTCGTCGCTGCCGGGCAGGGCGGTGAGCCCGACCGCCACGGTCACCCCGATGTACTCGGGGGGCTCGACGATCACCCGGGTTCCGATCAACCGGCGCCGGTCGAGGAACTTCGCGATGTGCCGCAGCGTCTCCGGCAGCGGTGCCAGGTCCGTGATGCGGACGCGGCCGGCCTCGTCGTCCGCGACGTGGGGGACGACCAGCACCCGGACCAGACCGGATTCCTCACCGAGACAGTGCACGCGGGCGACTTCGGGGGCGGCCTCCCGCGTGAGTTGCTCGAAGTCCTCCGTCGTGACGGCACGCCCCCTGGACCGCAGCACCACCGGTCCGCGCGCCTTCAACTCCTCGACGGTCTCGGCCTGGGCGCCGCCGACGGCCGCGATCCGGTTCTCCACCCGGGCGACGTAGGGCACCGAGGTCTTCAGCACCCGTATCTGACCGATGCCGATGTTCCCACGTGTGCCACCGCCGATCCGGTACGAGTGCAACTGCAGCACGGCGCCTTTGGGTGGTGCGGCACCGTAGTTGCGCACCGATCCGTCCGCCTCGCGGACGGCCGGTCCGAAGGCGATTTCCCCGGACACCGCGTCGACGTGGAACACCGCGCTTTCCGGACCGGACTCGGCGAAGTCGTCGACCGCGGTCCACTCGGACACCGCGCCGTCGGCCGCCGTCGCGGTCAGCGTCCCCGGCTCGGCACCGGGCACGACCGGTCCGAAGCGAAGCGGAAAACGCTGCGCAGCACTGCCGTCGGACACCCCGAGCACCTCGTCGCGGATCGCGCGGGCGTGGGCGATGGGAGCGGTACCGCCGACCGTCATCGCGGCTATCGCGTCGACATGCGGTGAGCGCGAGTACATCGGCTGGTCGGGAAGCGGCGCGACCACCCGGCACCGGACCCAGCCCGCGCGCTGGCCCGCGACCACGGACGCGGAATGGTCGAAGGGCAGATGGAGCACGACGTCACCCGGCTTGTTGAACCCGCCGGTCTCGTCGCGATCCACCTCGCAGCCCACCCAGCCGTGGGGAGTCCAGGCCTCCCACACGAGCGGTGGGCGCAGGGGATCCACGCCGACGCCCGACACCCGGCACTCGAGCCGCAGCAGCAGCGCGCAGGAGGGCACCGCCGACGAGAGTCCCACCAGGAGGCAGTCCCCGGCCGCCGGCCGCGACCCGAAGCAGTCGAATCCGCCGCGATCGAGATCGACGGTGCGATCGACCGGATCCGCGTCGCCCGCCGAGACGGCCACCCGACTCCGGGTGCAGGGCACGATGTCGAGGCTGGAGAAGGTAGCGAACACCACGGGTTCCTGCAGGTCGGTCCGGTCCGTGCTGACCTCGGCCTCCGCGCGCACCGTCACCGTCTGCGGTTGCGGCGCCGACAGCCAGAACGTCGCCTGGGCCCGGGCCGCCGACGCGGGCCGCAACTCCAGGCCGATCAGATCCAGGAACTTCAGATAGTGGCGATCGGGTACGCGGTTGAGGCGATAGATCAGCTGGTCCAGCATGGCGGCGAACGCCTCGATGAGCGTGATGCCGGGGTCGGACAGGTTGTGGTCGGACCATTCCGGGAATCGCGACCGCATCAGCCGGCGGCCGTCGTCGACGAGTTCCTGGAATCCGCGATCGTCGAGGTTCGGGGCGGGGAGCACGGCAGTCACCTGCCTTTCTCGGGTATCGGGCCGGGTGGGGGTTCGTCGGGAATGACGTAGAACGGGAAGACGAGGTTGCGGGCCTCGTTGCGGCCGTGGATCCGGTAGCCGATGTCGACGAAGAACGCACCGAGGTCGTACTCGTCGAAGTCGACGTACACGTGCTCGACGTCGATGCGCGGCTCCCACTGCTCGAGCGCCGACCGGACATCGTGCGCGATCGCGGCGGCGGTGGCGGTCGTGGTGGGTGCGAACACGTGATCGTGCACCCGACAACCGAATTCGGGTCGCATCGGCCGCTCACCCGGTGCGGTCCGCAGGATGATCTCGATGGCCTGCTCCACATCGGTTGCGCCGGTGACCAACACGAATGCCCCGGTGGCGTCGATCTGCACCGGACTGGACCATCCGGAGCCGACGAAGTCCGCGGACATCGCGTCAACCTCCGATCAGTACGGTCAGGGCGCCCATGATGATCGGTGCTCCGCATCCGGAGAGATCCCCGACCCGGGCCGCCGGCTTCCCGCCGATGAGCACCGTCGGACAGCCGGGCGGAAGCAGCGGAGTCGGCGGATGGACGGTGGGCGGCGGGAACGAGCAGACATGGGGCGTACCGACGGTGGCGGCCGGGCGGCCCTCGATCAGCACGGTGAGTTCTCCGGGCGGGCCGACGACACCGGGATGGCCGGTCGCGTCGCCCACCCGTGCCGCGGGTGGCATGTCCGGTCCTCCTCTCCGTACGAGGTCAGTTCAGCTTGATCGGCAGGCCCTTGACGGTGCAGGGGCCGCCCGCCTGGACGTCCACGGTGGCGTTGGCGCGCATGGCGACCTGTGACCCGCGCAGGTCGACGCGGCCCTTCGTGTCGACCGACACCGCCCCGGTGCCACCGGCCACCGTCACCCCGTTGGTCGCCTGCACGGAGACGGTGTGACCCTTCAGCGTGAGCGGCGAGGTCCCGGCGTCGACGGTGACACCCTTCGCCCCCGCGACCGTCACGGTGCCGTCGCTGTGGACGGTGACGGTGGTTCCGACCGCGTCCAGGTCCAGGAAGCAGGTGCGCTGGGCGGTGCCGATGCTGATCCCCTCGGTGCGTCCCTTCGCGTCGTGCAGGTCGACGCGGTGCCCCAGCCGGGAGACGAACGAGCGCCGGTTGACCTCACCGGAACCGCTGTCGACGACCGGGATCCCCTCGGTCGGCGGGGTGTCGATCCCGTTGTAGAGACCGCCCAGCACGTACGGCCGTTCGGTGGCGTCCTGTTCGAAGGCCACCAGGACCTCGTCGCCCACCTCGGGTAGCAGCATCGTCCCGCGAGCCAGGCCCGCGCCGGGTTGGAGGGTGCGTGCCCAGTCGCTGACGTAATCGTCGGACAGCCAAGGGAACTTGAGCTTGACGCGGCCGCTGCCGGTGGGATCGTTCACGTCCGTGACCTGTGCGACGACCACGCCGCGCCCGACCCCCGCCACGGCATCGCCGCCGACGAGGCCGAGCAGACCGCGGTCGTGTCTGCCGGAGGCGGTGAAGGTCGTGGTGTATCCCGTCGAGGGGTCGTAGCGGTGCCGTGCGGTGGTGAGCCGGAACTTGCCGTCGAACGGTGCTCCCAGATCTTGCAGGGACACAGAGACGTTGGCGCGCACCTTCGGATTGCCGCGCGCGACGCCCTCTATCTCCGCGAACGTACCGCCGATCCGCTCGGCGATCGCCTTCGCGGCGGAGTCCGCCTCGGGCTGGGTGCGGTGGGTGGGTGCGACGCCGGTGAACGTCGGGTTCCCGACGGCGGCGGCCAGGTCGGCCGGCGTGGCTCCGGGGATCTCCGCGCTGAGGGTTCCGGCGTCGGCGGTTCCGACGATCGGCCGTTTCGTGTTCACGTCCCAGCCCCTCGCCTCGACCCGGGCCACCTGCCCGGCCGCCGTGAGCACGGACCGCAGCCGCACCAGGTCCTCTCCGAACCGCAGCACCAGGGGATTCTTCGCCTTCCCGTCCGGTGCGGTCGAGGCACGTTCGGGCGGGCCGAAGTTGAGTTCGTCGTCACGCACCGTGGTCTCGAAACCGATGTCGCGGCCGAGACGGTCGAGGAACTCCCAGTCCGTCTCCGCGCACTGGGAGATGTGATCGAAGACGGTGGGGGAGGGTGTGATCCGCCCGGGGGCCAGACCCGCCCGGCGTGCGACGGCGGTGGCAGCATCGGAAGCGGTGGCCTGGGTGAAGGATTCGGTGTGACGACCGCGGAAGAGTCGGTGCGCCTGGTCGTAACCGCGCAGGATGGTGAATGTGCCGGTGGCCTCGTGTTCGGCCTCGAGTGCCGTGACCTCGCCGGCGACGAGACGTTCCGACTCGGGGTGGCTGTCGGTGACGACGGTGATCGTCAGCTTCGCGCCGATCGTGACGCCGGTCTTGGAGACCACCGTTCGGTCCGGATCCCGGAACCGAAGGACGAACGAGTCGGGGACGCGCAGGTTGGTGTCGACGTAGGCGGACACCAGGAGGACGGAGACGTCCTCGGGCACCGGTGAACCGTCGATCGTGATCTGGAACCCGCCGGTCGTCGGCACCGTCATCACATCCTCATCAGATCGTCACGGGCGGGCAGCATCACCGCGGTCCCGTCCGGAATGCGCATCGGGTCGTCGATCCCGTTGTATGCGGCGATATTCCGCCACAGCGCCGCGTCGCCGTACTCGGCGTGCGCGAGCAGTGGGAGGCAGTCGCCGGCGACCATGGTGTGGGTCGAGCGCGCGGCGACGGATTGGGAGGACGGATTCTGCCCACCCTTACCGCCGGGCATCTCCTCGAGGTTGACCGTGCACACCGCGCGGATCGGCACCCCCGAGGACGAGAAGCGCGTGAACTTGGCGCTCACCTGGGTCACGAAGCCGGGGAAGCTCTTCAATCCGCCCCAGGTGAAGATGACCAGTGGTGGAAGGGCTTTCGCGGTACCGATGGTGTTCTCGGTGGGTACACAGCACTTCATCAACGCGTCCACCCGGGTCACCACACTGTTGTCCTGCGTCTCCCACGCGTCGAAGAACATCTCGAGGCTGAGCTTTGACGGCTCGGAGCCCAGGAACTCCGGTGGGCCGGCCTTCTTGGCGCCCTTCGTCGGCTTGCTGCCCCACTTCGCCGCCTTCGCGATGGTCACCTCCTTGGGGTTGAACTGGAAGTCGATGCTTCCGAGGTGGCCGCCGGGCTGGCTGCCGCCCGGAGCCTTCGTCGGCTCGTACAGTTCGAGACTCGCATGTACCTGCGCACCCGCAGCGTTGTTCCGGGCACCCGGCTTGGTGTCGGCGCCGTCGGAACGGATGGCGACTGCCTCGGTCACGACTTGCTCCTGTCCGTCCCACGGATCCCGCAGTGGGCGATCTCCAGCGTCTCGGTGGCCACCTTGGGACTTTCGAGGGTGAGACTGGGCCCGGTCCACCGGACCGGGACCACCCCGGACAGCGACCACTCGGCGACGACGCTGCCCTCGGTGTTCATCGCCGCGATCTTCGCGGTGGTGGGAGCGAACCCGTTGACGACGTCGTTGACCCAGTTGGACAGCAGGTGACTGTCCTTGCCGACCGGCCGGGAGAGCTTGATGTTGCTGAACTTCACCCGGGTGGGCAGTTGCCACACCATCCCGTTGTTGCCGCCCTCCTCCCGCTGCTCGAGCACGATCTCCAAGCCCAGGCCCTCACAGCTGGTGAAGTTACCCAGCGGGGAGGAGTCGACCGTCACCGAGAAGCACACGCTGACCGCGGGGTCGGTGTCGTCCATGGCAATTCCTTTCGTGACGGGTCGGCGTCACCGGTCCGTGAGCAGTCCGGAACGTTCGCGGTCCAACCAGAGTTCGGCTCGCAGCCGGGCCGCGAGCGGTTCATACAACTGGCGCGCCAGTTCGTCCAGCGACGGTCCGCCGCCGACCGGGGGCGCCGACCCGGACGGCGCCGGCGGCGCGGCGGCGACGGAGGATGGCGCTTCGGCCGCGGCGGGTGGCGTGGCCTCGGGTGGCGTCGCCTCGGGCGGGGTGTCGGGTTCCTCGATTTGTTGGAGCGGGGCCTGGGGCAACACGGTCGGCCGGGTCGGATCGGCGAGGAGCGGTGGTCGTGACGGGCTCCGCTGCGTCGCCCGAGGTGTCGGGGTCGGTTCGGCGGTGACTGATTCGCGTGAAATGTGCTCCGACGAGCGGGCCGTCGTGTGGGAGTCGTGCGGGAGCGGGACACGCTGGATCGGCAGCGGCGTCGGGGTGGCGGCCGGACGACCGGCGCCGTCCGCCACACTACTGCCGGTCATCGCCGCGAACATCTGCGTGAAGGACACGGATTCACCGGCGGCGCGAGTCGATTCGGGGGTGGTCTCGGTCGGGCGCGGCAGTTGGTCGGGCATGGCTGTGCGCGGGATCCGGATCGGGATCCCGGATCGCTGCACCGTCGGTGCGGCGGGTCCGGGCGGGGTTCCGGGTTCGTGCGGCAGGGAGAGCTGGGCGGCGCGGGCGGCCTGCACGGTCGTGTCGGGACGTGCGGGGGCCGCCGTGCGGGGGAGTGTGGGTATGGGGTCGCTGTCGTGCGGTGCGGCGGTGCGGGCGGCGTCTGTCGGTGCCTGGGTTGGGCGAGTTGCGGGCTCGGCAGCAGACGCGGGGCCGGCCTCGGGCTGTGATTCGGAGCGATCTCGGACAGTGCTGCGCTGCAGTCGAACTGTGCGATCGACGGTGTTTCGCGAGTGGGCGGGGGCGCCAGGCGTGGGCGGGGTCGGGACGGGGCCACGGGAGGTGATGGGGGTGGATGGTGTTCCCGCAGGGCTGCGGGAGACGGTGGGCGCAGAGGGCGTTCCCGCGGGGTTAGGGAAGGTCGTTGCGTCGGCCCTGCTGTTGATTCCGTCGCTGCGGGCCGTGGCGGCTGCGGGGCCGGGCGGACTGGACGAGTCATGCGTCACCCGGTCGCCCCGGCGGGGTGGGCCGACCTCGTTCGCTACGGTCGCCTCGGTGTGCGCGGGAAGGCGGAAGGCCGCCACGGGCGGCGTCGGCGGCGCGGGGCGTGCTGCGGGCGAGTCCGTGGAGTCCACGGGTCTGGTGGAATCGTCGGGCAGGCGTTGCGCCGGTGCGGAGTGTTTGGCGCGGTTGGCGCGCACCTCCATCGGTTCGGTGCTCTGCCCCGTTGTTCGTTGGAGCGGGATCGGCGCCTGCGTGTCGGGGTGGATCGGCGTCCCGACTTCGTGTCGGCTGGTCGTGGGTGGGAGTGCCGCATCGGGCGGCGGGGTCCCCGCCGGTGAGCTTCCGGCAGCAGTTGGTCGTGCCCGTTCCGAGCCTGTCGGCGGAGGCGTGCACTCGTGGGGCATCGGCCGAGGTACGGAATAGGGCGCCGTTGCGGGTGGCCCAGATTCGGGTGCCGCCCGAGTGGACGTGACAGGTGGCACCGGCTCGCGTGCTGCCGGTGCAGAAGTGGCCGTCTGTACCGACGGTGCCGGCAGTGCGGACGGTGCGGCGACGTGCTGGGCCCAGCCGCGAAGACCAGGAATCGGGCGGACCGGCGTCGGCGTATCCGGCGCGGCGCGGGGTGTGTCCGGTGTGGACGGCGACGCGTCCGGTCCGGGTGGGTCGGGGGTGGCCGGCCGGGGCACGGATTCGGTTGTGGTGGACTCGGATCCGGGGACTATATCGGTCGCTGAACCATCGCTCGGTGCGGACGGTTCGGGGTCCATCGGATCCGTCGGTGCCTGCGGGACATCGCCCGTGCCGGGGACGTCGACCGGTGCGGGGGTGGTCGCAGACGCGTCGGGGTCGATCGCAGCCGCGCGGGACACGGCGAGACGCCGTCGCGGTTCCGGGGTCGGAGCGACGGTCATCACCGGCCGGTCGGACGCCCCGGGTCCGGTCGGGGGCTCGGGATCCGTCGTGATGTCCGGAGGCGCGGATCCGAGAACGGCCGCACCGCTGTGCCTCTGGACGAAGGTGCGCGTGCCGGGGGTCGGGGTCGCTGGGGCGGGACGTTGTCGCGGGGGCGGTTCCCCGGCGAAGAGTCGGCTGAGCGGCCGGGCGAGATCCACGGTGGGGGACAGGGGGCCGGTGACACTCGGATCGGTCGCGATGCTCAGCCCGGCGGTGAAGGAGGCGAACCCCGCGCTGGTCGGGATGCGCGAGACGACGGGAGCGAGCGGGCGGAGCCTGTGCCACTGCGGATCCGGCGCCCGCACGGGTGCGGGGGCCTCCGGGGGCCTTTGTGTTCGCCACGGCCACCACCGCACCGCTCTCACCTTCCCGCCGTGTCGTCGGCAGTGAGCTGCCGGATGGTCGCCACATAGCGCAGGCGCTCGTGGTGTTCGAGGTCGAGCAGTTCGTCACGCGACCAGTGGAAGTGCAGTGCGACGTACGAGAGCTCCTCGTAGAGACGGTCGGTCCCGTACGTCACGATTCCCCCAGGCGCCCACCCGAAAGGTCGACGGTGAACTCGTGGTGGCACGACGGGCAGGCGACGCCGGCCAGCGTGTGTCCCTCCTGGTTCACCTGTCGGTACAGGTCCTGCAGGAAGGCCAGATCCGAGGCGAACAGCGATTCCACGATGCCCGCGTGGACGTCGTCGATGTCGCCCAGTCGCGTCACCACCCGTGCGATCAACACCACCGTCAGATAGGTCGGGTTCTCGCGGACCCGGTCGTCGCGTTGCGTGACGAGTTCGTCGCGCGCGGTCGCGAGCCGCATCGTCCCCTCGCGGTGCACGGCGCCGTCGGCGTCGACGAAGCCGCGGGGCAGCACGAACGAGAACTCGGTCTGCAGGCGCTCCCGGGGCGGTTCGGTCGCGGCACCCCGGATGTCGTCGTGGGGGCCGTCCACCACCGCGGCCGCGTTGGTCCTACGCACCCTCGACCTCGCAGCGCTCGTAGGTGAGGACCAGCTTCTCGGTCAGCACACTGGTGTCGCCGGCCTTGAGAGAGTTCACCTCGAGGCTCTTGGGCCACGCGTTGGTCACCTTGTAGCGCTTGACGGCGCTGCCCTCGTAGTCGTAGACCACGATCGCGCCGCCCTTGCGAACGTCGCCCATCTTCCCGAGTTGAGAATCCTTGACCCACTTGTCGAAACTGTTGTCCTCGGTGAGCGGGCGGGTGAGCGTGACCTCGCCGGCCTTCCACCGCCCGGGCAGCTTCTTGACCAGATACTTGCCGTCCGCGGCCGAGTTCGACTTGTACTCGATGACATCCTGCTCCATCTTCAGGCCGGTGACCTCGGTGATGGACTTGATCTGGATGCCGTCGAACTCCAGCCCGAACGAGTGGCCGACGGAGCTGTCGAATTCGGGAAGGGCCATGGGAGCACCTCACTTTCGATCGATCGGATCATTCGGCGACCAGGCTGGTGCCGCCCGAGAACTGGGAGAGCCGGAAGATGACGAACTCGGCGGGCTTCACCGGGGCGACCCCGATCTGGCAGACCACCTCTCCGGCATCGATGCCCTCCGCCGGGTTCGTCTCGTCGTCGCACTTGACGAAGAAGGCCTCGTCCGGAGTGGTGCCGAACAGGGCGCCCCGCCGCCACTCGTTGACCAGGAAGGCTCCGATGGTCCGTCGCAGCTTCGCCCACAACGCCTGGTCGTTCGGTTCGAACACCACCCAGCTGGTTCCGCCGAGGATCGACTCCTCCAGGTAGTTGAACAGGCGGCGGATGTTCAGGTACCGCCAGGCCGGGTCGGAGGAGAGGGTGCGGGCGCCCCACACCCGGATTCCGCGTCCCGGGAAGGACCGAATGCAGTTGATGCCCCACGGGTTCAGCAGATCGTGCTCGTTGCGGGTGATCTGGGTTTCCAGGCTGACCGCGCCGCGGACCACCTCGTTGGCCGGGGCCTTGTGCACACCCCGTGTGTCGTCGTTGCGGCCCCAGATGCCGGCGATGTAGCCCGACGGCGGCAGGTACTCGCCGTCGCCGTTCCCGATCCACGGCCAGTACAGTGCAGCATATTTCGAGTCGTAGGCGGCCTTGTCGACGCGCCACTCCTTGACCTGCTGGGCGTTGAGGCCCGGCGGCGGGTCCAGGATCGCCATCCGGTCGCCCATCTGCTCGCAGTGCGCGATCATCGACTGCTGCACGGACTGCACGGTGTCGAGGTCGATGGCGCCCTGCTGGTAGGCGGTCATCAGGTCGGGGATGCACACCATGGTGACCTCGTCGACCGCCTCGAGCCCGGAGAACCCGCTGCGGTCGGCGACGTCGCCGACGTAGTCGTCGCCCGAGAGCCGGGCCGGGACTTTCGCGGCGGGTGGTGGCGGTGCCTCGAGTGCCGTGGTCATTCCGGGCTTCGTGTCCTCGACGGTCTTGCCGGTGACCGCCTCGAGGCGGATCACCTTGGAGGTGGCGTTGACGACGGTCTGGGCGCCGGTCTTGCCGCGTCCGGCGGTGAGGCCGTTGTGTTCCTCGACCACTTCGCCGCCGCGCCGGACCACGAGCTTGAAGGACCCTTCCGGGGCGTCGCCGTCGGCCGCGGCGGCCTCGACGTCGAGGCTGCCGCTCGGTGCGGCAGGATCGAGTGCCATCACCCGGAGGTTGCCCAGAACGCCTTGTGGTGGAGAGCTTTCCACGTCCTTCGGTGTGGGGTTGTCGTTCGATGTGTCGTAGTCGACGCCGATGCGGACGACGTAACACATTCCGCCACCGTTCTGGAAGTATCCGAACACCGAGCGGGCGAGCGCAGCACCGTCGACGAATCCGCCGAAGGTACTGGTGAATTGGGTCCAATTGGTTACGAGCGTCGGCTTGTTGAACGGGCCGGATTCGGTGAGGCCGACGAACGCGGCAACGGCCGTGCCGACGCCCTCGATCGGACGGGAACCGGAGTCGACTTCCTCGACATAGACCCCGGGGGACAGGTAGGTCGGCATGGTTGCCTCCTGGACGCGGGACGCGATGAGGTTGATTCTGCGCGTGCCGTTGCATCCTGAGCAGTTGCCAACGGACGCCTGCCTGGTCATTGATCGGTGCCCCATCGGGCACGGATCAGAGCCGTGAAGTCGAGCTTTGTGAAGCTGTGTGGCACTGTCGCACTGAGCTATCGTCTGAATTGGGTGCTGCCCGCCGGCTTGTACCAGCTCGCTCCACATGTGCCAGCGACGGCTGTCCATCAGGCGCATTGCGCCCGATCTCGAAATGTATGCGAAGAGTTCTTCGATTGGATCCCCATGGAGAAGGCGCCAGGGTGGTACACCGACCCATCGAACAGGGCGCAAGCACGCTACTGGGACGGTAGGGAATGGACTGAGCACATCTACCAATCGCAGCCACCTGACGCCACGTCCGAGATCGACCTGAGCTACGACCGACTGGGAAGTCGGCTGCACGCGATCGGGTCCGTCGAGCTGACGTACGACAGGCTCGGCAGCCGCCCGCGCAAAGTGGGTGACTGGCGCCTGGAGTACGACAAGTTCGGCAGCCGTCTTCGGCAAATCGAGCGTCTCGAGGTCGAATACGACATGCTTGGAAGCCGTCCATCGCGCCTCGGCGCCTGGGATCTGCATTACGACACACTCGGTAGCCGTTTGCGGCAAATCGGTCCATTCCGGGTGGACTACGACACGCTCGGCAGCCGAGTACGGACCATCGGGCCCATGCGGATTCACTACGACTCGCTCGGCAGTCGACCGCGACGGGTAGAGCTGTCCTCGCCCGATGAAGGGCAACTGTCGGCGGATTGCCTGCTTGCGTTGTTCTTTGTCCTTTACGAACGCGAACGCAGACGCGATGAGGAGCGGTAGTGCCGAGGGGTGAACGAGCATCGTTGTATCGACGCCTCCGGTCCTGCCCGTTTCGGGCTCGGTTGGTACATGGTTGCTCTTGCTCTCCAATATTGCGGCACGGAGCACGCCGCTGAAGAGTCAGAGTGGCTAGCCAATACGCCGCTGCGAGTACAGCCGATCGGCAAAGAGTCGGCCAGATCGACGTCCGTTATTGAGGAGGGCCTTTCAGCTCGACCGGTGTTGAGACCTGGCCGCCGTTCTGCGATATCCGAACTTCGAGCGGGCGAGCGTGGCGCCGTCGACGAATCCGCCGAAGGTACTGGTGAATTGGGTCCAATTGGTTACGAGCGTCGGCTTGTTGAACGGGCCGGACTCGGTGAGGCCGACGAACGCGGCAACCGCCGTGCCGACGCCCTCGATCGGATCGGAACCGGAGGCGACTTCCTCGACGTATAACCCGGGGGACAGGCAGGTCGGCATGGTTGCCTCCTGGACGCGGGGCGCGATGAGGTTGATTACTCGCGTATTGGAGAGTGCGTTGCAGTCGTGCGGGCGTCGGGTCGGCCATGGATCGGTGCCTCTTCGGGCATTGGAGTTTCATCAATAGCGGTGACCTTGGCTGATGACCATAGCTCACCAGCGCCTCTCTCAAGAAGCGAAAAGGTTTGTTGCGATCCTAGTTTCGGGCCGAGCGTCCTCTGATGCGAGTCAATGTGTTCGCCGAGAAGGAAGTGTCAGTAGCCGCTGTGCCTCCCTGAGGGCCCCTTCGAGCTGCTCAGCGCACCTTTGATTACTTTTCAGTACCCCAGGTGAGAGGTCGCCTAGTCCGATGGACGAGAGGACATCGAGTCCGACATGATCCCAGATGCGCCACACTCCCAATCTGACGCCGGCAGCAGCAAGCGATGCTAGTGACTTCAGGCTGGTCTTCGGAATCGGCACTAACTGACGCTTCGGTATATTTCCTTCTTGCAGCTTTGATTCCCACTTCCTTCCGCCATATAGGGCCGTGGCCTCTATGGTGAGTGCGATCCTGCGTCCATCAATTGTGGCCACCTGCAGTTGTTGAAGCGCGGCGGCGCAGCGGTCGCAGGGTGTTCGGTTCATTCGTAGGATGATCGGGACTGTTGATCCTCTTGGGTACCTACTTTTGCCTGCCCGGGCTGCAAGATTCTGGCGGACGTCGTCGTTGAATGCGTACTCCGCGTGGCGTCCCATCGAGTTCTTGAATTCCATCGTACGCGTGGGGTATTGAACGAACGCGTGTGTTTCGGGAGAGAGGTAGTCAAGTGCGAGCATCAATCTCAGCGGTGGCGGTCCCATCAATCGCTTCAGTATGGCGTCAGCACTTGCGCTGTCGGCCGGCAGTTTCGATTTAGGAGCTTTCGCATCTGTCGTTGCCGTCGCCCGCTGCACCTCCCCGTGGACCGCCCAGTGCTCCCCGTGCTGCACGGGTTCGAGCACCGACAACCCGCGCCGCACTCGGATCGCTCCGAGGAGCGGACGCAGAATCCGGTCACCGACGACCTTGCCCGCGAATCGGTTTGCGGCCGCAACGCCCGACTTCATTCCGGCATCGAGACGCTTCTGCTTTCCTTCGGGGCTGTCATCCCCGCCCAGGACCTTTGCCTTCACCTTCTTGTGCTTGGCCCTCGCCGATTTCACGAGCTTCGACTTCTTGAGCTTTCCGATCAGCTTCTTGCCGAACTTCACGGCCTTTCCAACCAGCCAGTCGATGACCTTGCCGACTGGCTTCTGAACCGCCTCGAGCACCTTCTTGATCTTGTCGGCGATTCCGCCGATGCCCAACAGGCTTGCAAGCCCGCTGATTAACATCGGTACCGTCTTCGACATCGTATTCTCGATGTGTGCGGCGACGGCTCCGACTCCGCCTGAAGCGATCGACTCCACCGAGTCTAGGATCGAGTCGACGAAATCCTTGAGTCGGGCGGCGTTATCGACGAACCACATTACGGCGTCGTAGATCATCTTGCAGGCCTTGATGAACGCGGCGGCAGGGTTGAGTAGCGATACCAGCCAAGTGATTCCGGCGGTGATGATCTTTGTGATGACGAAATCCTTGATCTGGCTCATCACCGTATCTTTGAGATTTGTCAGCTTCTGGGCGATCCACCGCCAGAGTCCCGGGATGCCCTCGGTAGCAACAGCTTTGACGAAGTCAACGGCACGTTCGATCGCACCCATGGCTGGTTCTCCGACGACCTTGACGATCCGTGCGCGTATGGCGTTCCACGTGAGGCCCAGTAGTGACAGAACCAATGAGATGATTCCTTTGAGGTCGAACGTCTCGGGAATCTCGACCCCCGCGTCGGCGAGTGCCCCGAACAACCACGCCTTCAGCCCCTTCTTGAGGTGCTCGACGACATTGCTGACGAAGTTCATGACTCCGGTCTTGACCGCGTTGACGAACTTACGGAGGAACCCGATCGGGTCCCGGATGATTGTGCCTATCGCATTCGCGGCCCGCGACAGCACGCTCAGCAGCATCTCCTTCAGCTGGAGAATCGTCTTGATCGCGCCGCCTATGGCGTCGTTTGCATGGTCCCACAGGCCCTTGTTCTCGGCCTGCATCTTGGTGATCCGCTCGTCGACCGCACCCCGCGCTTCGACGTACTTTGCTGCGAGATCTTCGGCGAGTGACTTCGACTTGTCGTCTACCGAGGTTTCAAGTCCGTCGAACTTCTCCCCCACGTCCTTAGTTGCGGCCGCGCCCACCTGCTTCAGATCCTCGGGGAGCGATTTGATGTAAGCCGCGATGTCTCGGCGTCCCTGAGCAATCCGAGTTTTCGCTGCGGAAAGGTCGGTCGCCACGACATCTGCTACATGCGAGATGACCTGGTCCATCGCCTTCAGGTAGATCTCTCGTCCGGCCTGGAAGATCTCGTTCACTTCGGCAGGCGGACTGAAGAGTTTGTCCCTCAGCCATTTCCATCCGCCGAGCCAACCGCCGTAGCGGTCACGTTTGAAGGTATCCATTGTTCGTGCGACATAACCCTCGAACGTCGACCGTGCCGCCGCCGCGCCTTGTTCGAATGCCTTGTCGACCTTCGGATCGATCCCGTCGAGGATCTTCTTCACGTCTCCCTCGGTCGCCGAGTAGATCGACTGCACTCGGGTAGTGACCTCGGCGCGTTTCACCTCGTCCTTACTCTGGGTGGAGGCCTTGACGGCCGTGATCTGCCCGAGGGTGGCGACCCGCGCTCCATGGATGCCGGTGACTGCGGCTCCGGTCGACTCCGTTGCCCCGGCCTTCGCCTGGCCGAGTATCTGTGTCTCGGCTGCGCGCACCTGGGTGGGTGCTGTTGCCGAGTGCGTTGCCGCTTGCCCTTTGGCTTGCAATGCTTGCTGGAAGGCAGGCTCGTTCGACTCGGCGAGCTGCGGTTCGGTGACGTCGGCATCCGCCATCGTCCCGGCGACATCGCGGCCGCGAGCAGCAAGATTGAGTTGCCCGGATGGTGCCGGTTTGGGTACCGCGCCGGCTGCGGGCACCGTCGTCGGCGCGCCCGGTTGCTCGGCGGGCATTGGTGAAACCGCCTTCGGCACCGCCGTCGACTGGTCCGGCGCGGCCTCGGTCGCCGCGGAGATGTTCCTCGCGGATTCCTTGGTGCCCCCGGTGATCATGCCCTTGACCTCGGCCTTGACCTGCTCGGGTTGGCCAGATTTGGCGTATTTGTCGGCGTCGTCGAGGGTCCGTGGTGATTTCGCCTCGATCGCCGTCTTAACCGCGGCAATGAACGCCTTCTTATCGAATGTGCCCGCCTGCTGCGCGTCCATCGTGTCGGCCTTTGCAGCCTTGGCCTGGCTGTCGAGGTCACCAGGCGGAGCCAGCGCCGCGGCCTGCGCTTCTCGAGCCTTTGCGTTGGCGGGAGGGTGTGCCTTCGCTGACCGAGCGAAAGCGGTTGTCGACTCGATAACGCGGCCGAATCCGGGATCGTCTTCGGGTCGCACAGGCTCGGGAGGAATGGGCGGCTGAAGGCGCTGATGTGAGGGGAGAGGGGAGGGGGTCTCAGACGAGAGTGGCGGGAGAACTGGATGGGCGACGAGCGGACCGGGCGGTCGGCGAGGTGTTGGGCTGCGTCCGGCACGCGCGAGCGGGGAGCGTGGGGAGGTCGCTTTCGGGGGTGGGGTGGGTTTGTGGGTCGGTAGAGCGCCTGGATCGAGCCCGGTACCCGCCACTGTCAGTGCAGATGCCGGAGGCTTCCGGGCGGCGCCGTCGAGGTCGACAGCCACCCCCACTGATCTGACCTGACGCAGGCCCGACTCGACTGTCGGTAGATGCGGTGGTTCACGCCGAGCCTCTCGCAGCGCGGAATCGATCTGCGCTGTCCGGTCGGCTCCGGTTGTCCGGGCGCGTCCGGCGAGCAAGGCGGTGACTGCGGCATTGCCCGCTTCCCGCTGCAGCGCGAACAGTTGAGCCATGTGACCTGGGTAGCGTACGCGGGCGGGCGGTCGGGTCGCCTCTCGAACCGTGGTCGAGTCCCGCGTCGTCGACAGTCGAACGACCTGCCCCATAGCTGGCTTCCAGTCCTCGTCCTTACCGCGGCTGCTGGACTTCAGGTGCCCGTCCCCTCCGGCTCCTCTTCCTCCTCGCGCTGGACGAATCTGCCCTGAACAGAGGATTCCTCCGGCTCCTCCTCTGCCTCGTCCCGCTGAACCGGGGCTGAGGGACCCACGACACGTTCGGCATTGGCGGCCGCCTCCCGCTCGAACCGGTCCGACGGATCGGAGACGTTGATCCCACCTGGCGCCGGTGTCCCGTCCACCGGCCCGCTCCGCTGCTGCACGACGTGCGTCAGTTCGTGCGCGAGCATGACCCGGCCGTCGGTGGATTCGGGGTTGTACATGTCGCGCTGGAACACCACGTTCGATCCGACCGTGTAGGCGTGCGCGTGTACCGCACTGGCCGACCGGTTCGCGGCAGCGTCGTCGTGCACGCGGACGTCGCCGAAGTCGTGACCGAGGCGAGATTCCATGTCGGCGCGGACATCCGGTTCCAGCGGACGTCCCCCGCCGGCGACGACGTCGTGCACGGGGGAGGGCTCGTCGTCGACGAGCGCGCTGACGCCGGCGTTGCCCGCAGCCCGCTGCAAGTCCAGCAGCCCGTCCCGGCCGAGGATGTCCGGGCGGCCCTGGGCAGCAGCGGGCCCGATCGGTCCGGACGTCGAGGTTTCGTCGAGTCGAGCCGATTTCGGGCGCAGCGCCGCCTCGTCGTTGTCGAATCGGTGTTCGCGCATGGCGCAGTTCCTTTGCTCGAGCCCGCACCTTCAAGTCTCTCACCACCGCTCCGCCCTCGACAGTCCTTGTCGCCCTGCCCGATCGGGCAGAAGTACGTGCCCGATCGGGCACGGCGCCGGAGACCGTACGGTGGGTTGCAGGCACGGATGAGTACCGGCCCATGGGTATACGCTCGAGAGAGTCGAGTGTCGTCCTTGCGGGGAATCCATGAGCGACGTTGTGTGCGGTCAATGCGGCGCGGTCAATGCGCCCGGTGCACAGTTCTGCGTCCAGTGCGACTACTTCCTCGGCCTGAAGGCGGGCGTGTCGTCGGAATCCGGCGATGTCCCGGCATCGAAGGAGTCGCCCACGATGGACGACGCGCGGGTGTCGGCGCCGCACGTCGAGGCACTCGCGGGCGAGGCGGTTCTCGATCCCGATGCCGGCGCGCGTGTGCCGGTGCGGATATTCAACGCCTCGTCCATCGTCGACGGCTTCAAGATCGAGATGGCCGGGCCACCCGCCTGGCTGGAACTGACACACGACGAGATCAGCCTCTACCCGAACCGGGACGACACGATCGCCCTCGAGTTCACGCGTGCAACCGGCGCGCAGGTGGCCGCACAGGCCGTGCCCGTCGCGTTGAAAGTCCGGTCACAGACGGACCCGTCCAAGACCGGCACCGCCTCGGTCACGCTGACGGTGCCGCGGGTGGGCGGCCCGGTGACGGTGGGGGCGCGACCGACGCTCGTGCGCCTGGACGACGTGACCGAAGGCGCCGCGCAGGTCACCATCGACAACACGGGCAGCAACTACCCGCAGCGGCTGGAGGTGACCGGTTCCGACCCGGAGGGGGTGGTGCGCTTCGGCTTCACGCCGTCCACGATCGAGGTCCCCGAATTCGGTTCCGCCGAAGTCTCACTACGGTTCACAGTCCCGGAACTCGACCACGGGGAGACCGTCAGCCGACCGCTCACGATCACCGCGACGGGCGGCGAGGACCCGGTCGAGACGACGGTGACGGTCAACCAGGAGCGGTCCGAGGCCCCGGTCGAGGTCCCGCTGCAGATGCGCCTGGAGCCGAGCGCACTGCGCGTGCGCGACTGCGCCATGGCCGATCTGAGCCTGGTCGCGGACAACCGTCGGGGAACCCGGGACCGGGACGTCACGCTCGAGGGTCGCGACCCGGAGGGTGCCGTGCGCTTCACGTTTCCGACGCAACGGATTCCGGTGCGCGCCGGTGCAACCGAGACCGTTCGGTTCACCGTCACCTCGCAGGTACCCCCGCCCGGGGAGGAGGCCAGCCACCCCTTCAGCGTGGTCGCGGTGGAGGCGGATTCGGACTCGGATTCGGAGACCGAGGCGACCGGGACCTTCGTCCAGACGACGTCCCCGGCGCCGATCACGACCGCGACCGTCCGGCTGGAACCCGAGGAGGTACACACCCACGGCCGCTCCGGCCGGTACCGGGTGGTGGTCGACAACAGCCGCGGCGTCGATTGGCTGCATGTCACGTTGACCGGTTCCGACCCGGAGAACGCGGTCCGGGTCCGGTTCGATCCGAACCGATTCGAGATCCAGCCCGGTCATTTCTCGTGGGGCCGGATGGACGTGCACGCCGACCGGCCGGAGGGCGGGTCCGACGCGCGCCGCGAACTGCGGGTCGAGGCGTCGGACGGTCGTGAATCCGTGTCGACACAGGGGATGTTCGTCCAGTCCACCCCGGACTGGAAGCCGATCGCCCGGATCCTGCTCACCCTCCTCGGTGGACTACTCGCCGTCATCGGGGTTTTCCTGCCGTGGATGACGGCGTTCCCCGACTACTACATCGATCTGCTCCTGAATCTCGTGCAGCGCAACCCGTACGGCGCGGGGCAGACCGAGGAGAGCGTCGGGCAGACCCAGGACGTGGTGGAGTATTCGCAACCGGCGGCCCGGCTCGCGGTGCTCGTTCTCGCCGGTCTCATGATGTTCGGGGTCACCGGCAAGGACGGCAAGCTCACCCGCGCCTCCGGGGTGCTGCTGATCGTGGCGATGGTCGGGTACTTCGTCGCCATGGGAGTCGCGACGGGCATCGTCAGCGCGCCGATGCAAGGGGCAGTTCTGGTCGTGGCGGGCGGGATCGTCGGCTACATCGGCGGCCTACTCGCCAAGCGGTGAGCCCGTCGCCTCCAGGTGCGGGGCGAAGTCCCGGCCCCGCACGAGACGACCCAGCTTGCGGTACTCCTGCCGGATCGCCGAGACCAGGTCCACCATCGAGACGGGACGGCCGCCCTCGGCCGCCCGGTAGCCTGCGGTCACCGCCGCCGATCGAATGTTCCCGCCCGACAGCGGAAACGATCGTGCGCAGTAGTCGAGGTCGAGCTCTTCCTCTCGCGGCAGCGGCGGTGCGAGGCACACCTGCCACAGCGCCAGCCGGGCCGCTTCGTCGGGTTCGGGAAAGTCCACCACGACGTCGATACGGCGGGTGAACGCCTCGTCGAGGTTGGCCCGCAGGTTCGTCGTGAGGATCGCGATGCCGTCGAACGTCTCCATCCGCTGCAGGAGGTAGGCGCTCTCGATGTTCGCGTAGCGGTCGTGAGCGTCGCGCACCTCGCTGCGTTTGCCGAAGATGGCGTCCGCCTCGTCGAACAACAGCACCGCATTCACCCCGGCCGCCTCGGAGAAGATCCGTTCCAGGTTCTTCTCCGTCTCGCCCACGTACTTGTCGACCACCGACGACAGGTTCACGGTGTAGAGATCCAACCCGAGGTCGTGGGCGACCACCTCGGCGGCCATCGTCTTCCCGGTCCCGGATTCGCCCGCGAACAGTCCGGTCACCCCGATCCCGCGCGCGCCGCCGGGACGCATCCGCCATTCCCGGAGCACCCGGTCGCGGTGCCGGGCGCGCGCGGTCAGCTCGTGCAGCAGCGCGAGCGGACCGGGCGGCAGCACCAGGTCGGGCCAGCCGACGTCGGGTTCGACCCGCCGGGCCAGCCGCTCGAGCCCGGTCGCGTTCTGCGCCCGCGCGCCGCGCCGGAGCGCGTCGAGGTCCACCGCGCCGTCGCCGGATCGGGCTGTGGCGGCGGCGGATCCGATGGCGTGGTGCACCTGGTCCGGGTTCAGCACGAACCGCTCGGCCACCTCGCCGGGGTCGACGGACTGTACCGACGCGCGGAGCAGGCTGCGCCACAGTTGCACCCGATCGTCGACGGCGAGCCGACCGGTCTCGACGAGCAGCGGCGGCGTGACCGTCCACTGCGGATCCCAGGGGCCGACCCCGACGAGGACGACCGGCACGGACGCCCGGGCAACGACCCGGATCAGTTCGGCGGTGCGGTGTGCGCTTCCCGCCTGCGCGCCGACGCCCCCGACGACGAGTCCGGAGTCGGTGAGTAGCGCCTCGCGGCAGAGAACGCCCGCGACCTCGGACAGGTCCGGCAGTTCGACGAGCCGGGTCGCGTCGGCTCCCAGCGCCGGCCGGCCGAGCCGGGCGAACGCGGCGACGGCGGTGGCGACCCCCACGCCGCCCGACACCTCCCGGAGATAGGTCAGGGGCTGCCCACGATCGATCGCCACCGCGGCCGGGGTGGACCACGGAGTGTCGAATCCGACCGGGTCGGTGAGCACGTCGCGCAGGACCGGATCGGTGAGGTCGTCGCCGAGCAGATGTGCGGTGACGCGGTCCGGGACCCGCAGTCCCCGAGTGAGGAACGGCCGGTCGGCCTCCTCGACCAGGACGAGGCGGTGCTCGACGAGCGGCGAGCCGTCCGCGAGGCGGGCGCGCGCATCGGACGCGAGGGGCGACAGATCCGCCAGTTCGAGCGCCAGCGCCACCGTGGCCCGCCGCCGGCTGACGTCGTCGTTGAGGTAGCCGTAGAGGCGTTCGAAACGGGGGTCCAGATCGGGCAACAGACAGGCCACCAACAGTTCGACGTCGGCGGGGGAGAGCGTCGCGGTCCTGGCCAGGCGACGCAGTCGGATTACGGCGCCGTGCGTCTCTGCGGCGTCGGCGGAGCGTTCCACGTCGCATCGGGTGTCGACGTCCGGGGCGGGCGGATCGGGTGCGTCGTCCAGCAGGCTGTCGACCACGGCCTCGCTCAGGTAGAGCCCCCGAAACGGGTCGTCGGGTGCGGGGTCGTGCATCCGACGATGCGCGACCAGCGTGCGAATTCTGTTCTCGACCAGTCGAGCCCGACCGAGCAGATAGCCGACGCCCGCCTCGCCGTTCACGACTCACCGGCAGCTGATCGCGGACGGCCGTGGCGCACCTCGAGGATCTCGGACCCGTCGTGCTCGGCGACGGCCAGCGTGGTGGGGGAGGTGACCGGCGGCCCGGCCGTGTACTCCTGACCGGTGTCCACCGGCATGGTCACCACGATGTCCAACGACGGTCGTAGCTCGCCGCCCAACGCGGTCCACACGTCGGCGAACGAACGGTCCTCCGGCGGAGGCAGCGCGACACCGACCGGGACCGGCAGCCCGAGTTCCGCGAGCGAGCCGCTCAACAGTTCCGGAGGGATCGAGTCGTGCCGGAGAAAGCACGACAACAGCGCCGCCAGCAGCCCGTGCTCGTCCTCGGGGCGCTGCGTCCAGGCGGCCACGAGATAGGAGAGCTTGAAGTGGCGAGGTGGAAGATGTCGGGCGACAACGCGACTCCCGTCGTATTCGTTGACCAGCCCACGTTCGCGGCGGCGCAGGTCCTCGCGAATGTCGTACAGGAAGACGTCGATCGACGGGCCGGTACGTTTGGCGACCCATTCCTTTGTCGGCGCGTCGAAAGCTACCTCGACATCCGCGCCGTCGAGTGCCTCCCGCTCGATCAGCGACCGCAGTGCGCGGTCGACCTCGGGTATCACCAGTCCAACGGTGTCACCGCCGCCGTCGGCGGGTAACCCTCGTTCGCGAACCGTCGGGGGAGGCGGGAGGAGGCCGAATGGCCCTGACACCCAGCCCTTTCGGGCAGCGGTCGATCAGATGAGGCCCTCCCGCATCGCGTAGGCGACGGCGTGCGAGCGATTGCGGAGTTGCAGGCGGGTGGTCACGTCGTGCAGGACGTTCTTGACGGTCCGCTCGCTGTAGTTGAGCGTCCGCGCGATCTCCGCGGTGTCCTGGCCGTCCGCTACGAGTCGCAGAACCTCGACTTCTCGCTCGGACAGGCCGGAGAACTGCAGTCCCCGCGGTGCCAGCACCTGACGTTGCAGTCGGCCAACCTGGCCGAGGAGGACGGCGAGGAGGTCGGAGGGGACGATTCCCTCTCCCGATGCGACGCGAGCGATGGTGTGCACCAACGCTTCCGGTGATGCTTCGGCGCGTCGGACGAGGCCGCGCACGCCGATCTCGGCCGCGGTGACGACGGTGTTGCCCTCGATCGTCCCGAGCACCAGCATCGTCTGCGGCACCCCGCCACGTTGCAGCGCCCGCAGAGTTCGGGTCACCTCGTCGTCGAGGGTGTCGGCCGCGACCACAGCGATCTCCGCATCGTCGAGTTCGGCGTCGTCGACGAGCCAGACCTCCGGACGCTGGCGCAACTGACTCATCACGCCCGCCTGCAGGATCGGATCGTTGGCGTAGACGTATGTTGCAATGCGCCGCTGCATGACACCCTCCGGCGTGGTCGACTACACAGTCAACTATCCGCAGGGAACTCAACAACGGCTCAACGGGCAATCCGCTCCGGCTCAACGGGCACTCAACGAGCGGGACTTCGTGCAGTGGTCAGTTCTGAGGTTTGCCGCAGCGCGGGCAGAAGCGTTGGCCGGCCTCGAGTCCGAAGCCGCAGTTGGTGCAGGTGGCAGCCGGTCCGGATGGCGACGAGGAGTCCGACGGGCGATCGGCAGGCGGCGGTGCCTGCGGCGCTGCCATATTTTGCGGTGCCGGCGCCGTCCCGGAACCGCCGGCCGGGGCCGTCCCTCCGCCACTTCCCTGACGACTTCGGATGAAGAACACCACACCCGCCGCCACAAGTCCCGCCACGACGACTCCCGCGACCACCCACATCCACGGCTGCATGATCGCCGATCCGCTGTCGCCGTACTCGTCGCGCAACTTCACCGAGTCGCGGCGCATTGCGGCGGCCTGTGGAAGGTACGACTGGGATTTCTCCATCGTCGACTCGAAATTCTTGATTGCGCCGCTGTAGTTCCCGTCGTAGAACTCGCTCAGGCCTTCTCGGTACACATCGTCCGCCGCCGACGACTCCGGGGTGACACCGTTGCTGGCCATCAACTGCAGTAGACCCTCTACCGGGACTATGAAGTTGAACGGTTGTGTCTCCCCGGCGGGCGCGAAGCTGTTGACGCCGACGACCTCACCGTCCAGGTTCACGGTCGGACCGCCGCTCATGCCGGCCGACATGGGTGCGCTGACCTCGTAGACGGGTTGGGTGTCGACTGTCTTGGCGGCGCTCACAGTGCCGCTCTTGGCGGTCGGTTCCAGGCTGTGGTCGGTTATCCGCTCGGTGCTGCCCGGGTAGCCCACCGACAGCACCTGCGTGCCCACCTGCAGCTTCTCGGAGTCCTCGTAGAGGAGTGCGGTGGGCAGATCGTCGTTCTTCGGCTCGACTTTGAGGAGGGCGACGTCGCCGGCGTTCCGTGGTCTGTAGTCGACGACCCGCGCGGGGGTGGGCGCGACGTCGGGCGGGTCACCGGCGAGCGAAACGTAGAGTTTGGCACCCGGTGCGTCGTCGACGCAGTGGCCGGCCGTCCCGATGAAGCCGTCCGGTGTCAGGATGAAACCCGTGCAGTGCGTCACGGTCCCATTCGGGTTCGTACCGGATTCGAGGTACACCACGGCCGGGCGGATCAGCGCTGCGGACTGCACCTCCGGCGTGTATTCGGGCTGGGCCGACGTCACACCAGCCCCGACGAACGTGGCACCGAACGTCACAGCTGCGAGCACGGGATAAACAAACGGTGATCGATGGTCGGACATGGTGTCCTCCGCTGCAGTCAGCCCGTGCCCGGGTCTCTTCCCCGCGGTTACTCCGTCGGTGGAGTCGCCGTTTCCGGCGTGGTCACACCGGGAACCTTCTCGGCTGTAGTGGGTTCGACCGGTGCGACCCGGTTCCCCGTTCCTCCGTTGGGTTCCGCGCCCCCGCCGGTGACTTCGCCTCCACTGGTGACGCCGCCCTCGCTCGTGACACCGCCCCCGCCGGTGACCCCGGGTTCGGAAGTCGTCGGGCCGCTCGGGGGTTCGGTTGTGCCGCCCTGCTTGCCGCTCCCGGGCGGCGTTCCGGCGCCCGGTCCGGTGGCCGGAGTGCCGCCGCGACCGGGGGAGGGCGAGGAGTCTGGGGGTACCACTTCGAGGGGTTCGGGCTCTCCGATCACGATTGTGGTCGCCGAGTCGGAGCCGTCGAGTGACGTGAGTTCGGTCGAGGACATCGGCTCGGGCGCGGGATCGACCTTCACGACCTGGTCCTCGGAGAAGCTGTTCCACCGGGGCCCGGTGTAGTCGGCTTTGGTTTCGCTCGCCTGGGTGAGGGGATTGCCGCATTCACAGCGCACCCTCGGGAGGCCACGGTCGTCGATGAGCACTGCGGTACCCGTTTGCAGGACAGCCTGATACGGGGCCGCCTCGTTGTTCTCGAAGCCGTGGTTGGTCACGCGGGTGTCGCGGGTCAGGACCACCGGCGACAGGGAGTTCACGTAGGAGCGGACATCGTCGGTCTGCACCACCGATTTGAAGGCGCGGTCCTGAGCGGGATTGTCCTCCAGGAAGTTCGACAGCTTCTCCTGGTCGCAGACGGAGACGTTCAGAGAGCCTCCGTAGAGGCCGGCTTGTTCGCCGGAGACGGTCGTGTTGTCGACCGGTTCTTGATCGGAGCGTTCGGAGACACCGGTGGTGGTCGCAACCGATTCGGTCCACGGTGACTCACCTCGCGACGTCGCAGCCTCCAGGAGGACCGCACTCGCCTCGGCCTCCGGCGCTTTGGAGCATCCACCCGCGGTGAGCGCGATTGCGCACACCACGACCGCCGCTGCGCGACCGCGTCGTCTCGACGGGCGGCTCCGATGCGTCGCTCCGACGGACTTCGCAGAGCGGGTCGCCCCGCTCCGAACAGGCGAGCTGTTCACCGCTTCAGTTTCTCACGCGGGATGGGGTCCGTGATTGCCGACTTTTGTGCCCGAAGGGGCAACTGGCAAGCGGTTCAGCAGGAACTGGATGACGCATCGCGCGGGGGAGTCCCGGGTCCGTGGAGACGGTATGGTGGGCGCCGTCACACGCGGTGACATCATCGCCGGGTGCAGCGCTGTCGCTGATGCATCACCGCATCGGCAAACGGGAAACCACCTCGTCGGCGCATCGCCGACGCCGGGGGTGTGGGTACTGTTCGTGCACATGAGGCTGCTCGTCACCGGTGGCGCCGGATTCATCGGCGCGAACTTCGTCCACCAGACCGTCGCGGAGCGCCCCGACGTCCGGGTGACGGTCCTCGATGCGCTGACCTACGCCGGCAACCGGGCGTCGCTGGACGCGGTCGCCGATCGGATCGACTTCGTGCACGGCGACATCGCCGACGCCGAGGTCGTGAACCGCCTGGTGGCCGACTCCGACGTCGTCGTCCACTTCGCGGCCGAGTCGCACAACGACAACTCGCTCGCCGATCCGTGGCCGTTCGTCCGCACCAATGTCGTGGGCACGTTCACGCTGCTGCAGGCCGTCCGCGACCACGACGTGCGCTACCACCACATCTCCACCGACGAGGTGTACGGCGACCTCGAACTCGACGATCCGGCCCGGTTCACCGAGTACACCGCCTACAACCCGTCGAGCCCGTACTCGTCGACGAAGGCGTCGAGCGACATGCTGGTGCGGGCGTGGGCGCGCTCGTTCGGGATCCGGGCGACGCTGTCGAACTGCTCCAACAACTACGGCCCGTTCCAGCACGTGGAGAAGTTCATCCCGCGGCAGATCACGAACCTGCTCGACGGCGTCCGGCCCAAGCTGTACGGGCAGGGCCGCAACGTCCGGGACTGGATCCACGTCGACGACCACAACCGCGCGGTGTGGGACGTCCTCGAGCGCGGCACGATCGGGGAGACGTACCTGATCGGCGCGGACGGCGAGGTCGACAACCGCACCGTGATCGCGATGCTGCTGGAGCTTTTCGGGCGACCTGCCGACGACTTCGATGTCGTCCCCGACCGTCCCGGCCACGATCTGCGGTACGCGATCGACTCGACGCGCCTGCGCACCGAGCTCGGCTGGGAGCCTCGCTACCGGGACTTCCGCAGCGGCCTCGAGGCCACCGTGCAGTGGTACCGGGATCATCCCGAGTGGTGGCGTCCGGCGAAATCGGCCACCGAGGCCGGATACGCGCGCACCGGGCAGTAGTCCCAGCCTGTGCGAACGCCCCGATCCGGCCACGCCGCGCATCCGGTCGCGGTAGCGTGACGAGCGTTCGCGTCGGGAAAGTTCACTCGGGCATCGAACCGGGAGGGTGCACTCCATGAGGGCCGGATCGCTGAACATCTCTCACCGCCGTCGTCGGACCGGGCGGCGGACGCTCGTCGTCGCATCGGTATTCGCAACGCTCACCGTCGGCTTCGTCGGTCAGGCGGGCGCCGACCCTATCGCGGGTGCTCCGCCGTGCTCACCGGTGCGGTTGGAGGGCCTGCTGGCCGGTGCCACCGCGTCGGTCGCCCCGAATCTGGAGCTTCCGCTGCCGTGCCAGGACGCGGTCGGGGTCGGCTACGTCGGACCCGCCGAGATACAGGCCGGGGCGATCGGTTCGGCCGTCGCGGCCGGGCTGGGCAGCCTGGGATTGCTCGCTGCGAGCAGCATCGACTGGAACAACATCGGCCCCGACAACACCGGGTCCTTCAACATCGGCTGGGCCAACACCGGCTCGAACAACGTCGGGTCGGCCAACACCGGCTCCGGCAATGTCGGGTCCGCGAACACCGGGTCCGGCAACGTCGGCTCGGCCAATACCGGCTCCGGGAACCTGGGCTCGGTGAACACCGGGTCCTTCACCTACGGCTCGATGAAGACGGGCATCGGCTCGCTGGCCGCGGGCTCGCTCGGCATCGGCACGCTCAGCTGAACGGTGGCGGCGTGGTCACGCTTTGCTGGGAAGCGGCACCCGGGACTGCTCGTGCACCAGGGCGTTGCGCAAGGCTCGTGATCCGGCGAGGGCGGCGACCGTCCCCGCGAGCACCTCGCTCAGCGTGAACAGCAGGCGCGAGGTCAGCGCGAGCGCGAGGGCGGTGCCGGCGTCGGCGACCGGTGCCAGCGCCGCGACGATGACGGCCTCGCGGACCCCGAGCCCGGACGGCACGACGAACACCAGCACACCCGCGCACATGGCCAGTGCGATCGCGCCGATCGATGCAACCAGGCGGTCGGTGCCGAACCCGCCGAAGGTGGACGCCAGGATCCACAGGTGCACGCCGTACGCGATCCAGCTGATCGCGCACCACATCAGCGCGAGCCCGATCTTGTGCATCGTGAGCGGTCGGGTCAGCGGGGCGCGGCGCAGCAGTTTGAGCGCGATGTTCACCAGCCGGGTCAGCACCGGCGGGTACGCGCACACCAGCGCGATGGGCACCAGCGCGATGACCGCGACCGCGGCCGGGGTGCCGATCTGGAACAGCGCCGGCAGGCCCAGCAGTCCCACCAGCAGCGCCGACGTGGTGCTCAGCCCCACCGTGACGAGCACGGTGATGAACGCCGCCGCTCCGGACACCCCGGCCCGGCGGGCCAGTTCCGTCTGCAGGACGAAGGCCCACACACTGCCGGGAAGGTACTTACCGAGCTGTCCCACCAGGTAGCAGCGGGCGGCGTCGAATGCCGGAATCGGATGCTCGAGGGCGCCGAGCGTGTGCTGCCACGCGCGGACCGCCGCGCCCATGCCGAGGAAGATGAAGACGGTGGACGCGACGAGTGACCACCACGAGAGATCGTGGATCGTGCCGCGCACCTCGGACCACTGCGACTTCACCGCGAACCCGATCGCCACGATGATCGCGACGGTCACGGCGATCCGGAGGCCGTTCACCAGCAGCGTTCGCTTGATGTTCGGCGGCGACTCCGGCGGATCGGCGACGGAATCGGTATCGGATGTCATCCGAGTCCACTCCTCGCGTGGTCCGTCAGGGCTTCTCGACCATAGCAACCGGTCATGCGGTGACAGGGAAAGCGAGCGGCTTCGCGGCACGCTCACGCCACCAGTCGAACGCGGTAGCGAGCGCGTCCGGAACGGTCCCCTCGGACGATCCCGGCGTGTACAGGCGGGCGACCGCATCGACGTCGGATTCCGCGATCCCGGACCGGCTCATGCCGATCGTGTTGGCACCCCGCAGCTCCACCGGATTCCCGAACGCCTTCGCGAACGGGGGCACGTCCTTGACGACGACGGTGCCCATGCCGGTCACGACGCCGGCGCCGACGACGCGGCGCTGGTGCACGACGGTGTGCATGCCGATGTTCGCACCGTCGCCGACGCTGACGTGCCCGGCGAACGTCGAGCCCGCCGAGACGACGCAGCGGTCGCCGACCTGGACGTCGTGCTCGATCGAGACCCGGTTCATCACGAAACACCCGGCGCCGACGGTAGTGACCCGCTCGCTGCCGTGGTGCACCGTCGACAGTTCGCGGATCGTGGTGTCGGCGCCGATGACGATGCCGCGGTGCGGCGTCGGCTCCGACCACGACGCGGGGTGCGCGGCACCGAGGATCTCGGGGGGTGCGCCGAGCACCGCGCCCGCGCCGATCCAGCAACGGTCACCGACAGTGAGCGGACCGGTGAGGACGGCGTGCGGTCCCACGGTCACGTCGTCGCCGATGACGACGCCGTCGCCGATGACGGCGGTCGGGTGGATGTGACAGTTCTGTCCGATCGACATGGTCCGGCGGGAATCCTTCCGGGGGCGGAAGGCAGCACTTCGCTACCCTCAGGCGGTTGCCCCCGATGATTCGCGGGGTGTCTCGGACTGAATCTATCGGAGGGTCATTCAGTGATTGCAATCTCGAGCATCTCGTTCGGGGAAGACGTCGAACGGGAAGTCTTGGACACGCTGCGGTCGGGGATCGTGGCGCAGGGTCCCAAGGTCAAGCGGCTCGAGGAGGAGTTCGCGGCGCTGGTCGGTGTCCGGCACGCGGTGGCCGTGAACAACGGCACCACGGCGCTGGTCGCGGCCCTGCAGGTGCAGGATCTGCAGCCCGGTGACGAGGTGCTGACCAGTCCGTTCACGTTCGTGGCGACCCTCAACGCGATCCTGGAGGCCGGTGCGACGGCGCGTTTCGCGGACATCTCCGAGAGCGACTTCAACCTCGATCCGGCCGTCGCCGCCGCCCGGATCACCGACCGGACGAAGGTCCTGTTGCCGGTGCACCTGTACGGCCAGTCGGCGGACATGGCGGCGCTGATGCCGCTCGCCGCCGAGCACGGACTGTCCGTCGTCGAGGACGCCGCCCAGGCGCACGGCGCGACGTTCGACGGCCGCGGCGCCGGCAGCTTCGGTCTCGGCTGCTTCTCCTTCTACGCGACGAAGAACCTCACCACCGCCGAGGGCGGCATGATCACCACCGACGACGACGTCCTCGCCGATCGGCTGCGCGTGCTCCGCAACCAGGGCATGCGGGAGCGGTACGTCTACGAGATGGCGGGCCAGAACTACCGGATGACGGACCTGCAGGCCAGCCTCGCGCTGCCGCAGATGGCGTCGTACGCGCAGCAGGTCGAGGCGCGGCGCCGCAACGCGGAGGCGCTGCAGGCGGGCCTGAAGGACGTCGCCGGTCTGCGGTTGCCGAGCGAGCTGCCCGGCCGCGACCACGTGTGGCACCAGTTCACGCTGCTGCTCGACGCCGACGCACCGATCGACCGCGAAACGCTCGCGGCCCGGCTCACCGAGAAGGGTGTCGGCAGCGGCATCTACTACCCCAAGGCGGTGTACGACTACGAGTGCTACCGCGAGCACCCGCGCGTCGTCATCGAGGACACCCCGGTCGCGACGTCGGTCGCGGCGCGGTGCCTGAGCATCCCCGTGCACGCCCGGCTGTCGGAGTCGGACGTGGACCAGATCATCGCCGCGGTCCGCGGCGCGATGGAGGCGTGAGCATGAGCAACCCGAAGATCGCCCTGATCGGTGCGGGCAAGATGGGCTCGCTGCACGCCCGCGTCATCTCGCAGTCGCCGCTGACCGACCTCGCACTCGTGATCGAGCCCAACGCCGAGCAGGGCCGGGCAGTGGCCGACCGCTGCGGTGCGCAGTGGGCGCCCGACTTCACCGACCTGGCCGACGTCGACGCCGTCGTGATCGCCGCGGCCACGCCCGCACACTACGACCTGGCCGGCCGCGTCCTCGACCTCGGCAAGCCGCTGCTGGTGGAGAAGCCGCTCGCCGCGACGTACGACCAGAGCGTCGACCTGGTGGAGCGTTCGGTCCGTGCCGACGTGCCGCTGATGTGCGGTCTGCTCGAGCGCTTCAACCCGGCTGTGCGCACCGCCCGCGAGTTCGCGGGCGAGGTGTGGCAGGTGACCGGAACGCGGCACTCGCCGTTCGTGTCCCGCATCCCGACCGGCGTCGCGACCGACCTGCTCATCCACGACCTGGATCTCGCGATCGGCTTCGTCGGCTCGGAACCGGTACAGGCCCGCGCCGAGTTCGGCTACTTCCATCCGACGTCGATCGAGAACCGTGCCGAGGACAGCGCCGACGCCGTCATGCGCTTCGAATCCGGTGCCGTGGCAACCATTTCCGCGAGCAGGCTGAGCCAGCGCAAGATCCGGCAGCTGTCGCTGCTCGAGGCGGAGCGTCTCATCGAGATCGACCTGCTGCGCCGCGACATCACCGTCTACCGGCACGTCGACCACGACATCACCGCCGACGGCAGCAGCTACCACCAGCAGACGATCATCGAGATCCCGACGATCCGGTACAGCGAGGAGCCGCTCTCCGCGCAGCTCGGACACTTCGTGGGGCTGCTGAACGGCGCCGGTGACGTTGCGGCCGAACGGGTTTCGATCCTGCCCGCGCACCGCGCGGTGCACGAGGCGACAGTGTCTGCGACGTCGGCAGTCAGCTGAAGTTGCGGGCGATCACCGCTTCCACCAGCGCGGCGGTCGGGAAGTCGGCCATCACGATCCCCGTCCGTCCGGCGCCGGTGGTGCGCAGGTAGTCCTCCGTGCGGGCGAGCATCCCCGTCGTGCCCGGGGCGCCCTTGGCGACGGTGATCGGTACGGTCCCGGTGGCCATCACGACCGGGGTCGCACCGGTGGCGCTCAGGTGGTTGACGAACAACGTCTCCGTGTCGCCGGTCGCGGCCCGCTCGAACTGGGTGCGGGCCTTGTCCCACTTGGTTGCGACCGCGGCGAGGTCGGGTAGTTCGAAGTCGTCCTGGATGTCCGTGCTCGGGCCGGCCCAGCGGGGCCCGTACTCGGCGGTGGCGGTGAAATCCTGCAGCACGACGATCCGGCCGCGCGTCTCACCCAGTTCCGGGATCCGACCGTCGTAGCCGGCGGGCGGCGTCCACAGGTGCGCGCCCAACAGGTCGCGGGTGTCCGGGTTCTCGTGGATGTACCAGTCCAGCGTCGCCTGGTACGAGCGGGTGTTCTCCTCCTCCGTGTGCTCCTTCTTCAGTCGCATGAGGATGGTCTCGCTCGGATTCGTGCGCAGGAAGTCGGTAGCGATCCGGACCACGTCGGTGAAGTTGGCGTGCAGGTACTCGAGACCGTGGTGGATCGGGAACACGTCCCGGAAGTGCCGGGTGCGGATGTCGAGCGCGCGCACCCCGGCCCGCAGTTGGGTGGCCAGGTCGAAGTCCTGGGTGAGCGTCGGGATCGACGAGTTGTGCGCCATGGTGTCGTGAGTGCCGGGCAGCGACAGTGCAGCCAGGCTGATCGCGTCGGGCAGCGATCGCATCCAGTCCGGCGCCGACGTGGTGTCGAGGTCGCCGCGGCCGAAACTGCCCGCCGCCAGGTCGGCGCTGCCGAGGCTCGACGTCGACTGAGCCTTCGCGAGCGGGGCGGGAACGAGCAGCAACAGGGGACTTGCGGCGAGTGCTCGCAGTACCGTGCGGCGTCCGGGGCGGATTGCGTCGGCCATCGAGGATCCCCTTGCGCGGGACGGACCCGCCTGCGTGCGGAACCCCGCCGGTCGGCGAGGCGCGCCCAGTATCGCAGGGAAGGTGCTGCGGCGGAGGTGATTCGACGACGGATTCTACGGATGTTCGTGATCGACGACGGCAACAGAGAAGGGGTCCGCCGCCTTGCGGAACTGGTCCTCGAGCCGCGGCCACCGGGGCTCCACACCGAACTGCGCACGCGCGCGCAGGTACTGCTCGCGGACGCCGGTGATGTCGCCGGTGGCGACACGGTAGCGGAGAACGTCGAAATCGATGTCCGAGTCCACGGACCGGACGATGTCGTCGGGGCCACGAAGCTCGCCCATCACTGCGAGCGCTTGGGCGAGCGCCGTGCGGAGCTGGTGGGCGACGGCAGGAACGTCGGTATCGACCTGCACGGTCACGTGCGGCCCGATGCCGGTGGCGATGTTCTCGATCCGGCACCGGTACTGGCAGTCGACCTCGGCCGGGCGCTCCTGCACCGGACGCCCGATGACCCGGTCGAACTCCGCGGAGTAGACGCCGCAGTTGATGTAGAAGCGAATGGACTCGAAGCTGTTGCCCGCCGAGCGTTGCAGGTTGACGACGTCGACCAAGCCGTCCCGCTCTCGGCTGAAAGTCAGCTTCCGCTTACGAAATCCGTGCTCCTTCAGGAGTGGTACGGCACTCTCACCGAGGAGTGCTGCCAGTACTTGTTCTGCTGAGGGCTGGTCCACTCGGACATGCTCGCAGACCCGAGCGGGGCCCACCACTGCATCGGGACAGCTCAGTTCGTCGACCGCTCCCAGGCCTCTCCGGTCCACGAGATGTCCACGGGATACTCGCTGTTGACCCCGGTCGCCCAGTAGTCGACGGTGCCGTGGTTCGCAGAGTCGAGTTCGATCCAGCCGATTGTGAACTCGCCGCGCAGAACGCGTTGGGCCTGCCGGTCGATTGCGCCGAGGGACGCGCAGAGCCCGCGGATCCGCGACTCGATCCAATCCGCCGTGGGATCGGGGATCGTGATCTCCAGCGTGTCCTCGTCGCGCAGCGGGATCACCACCAGCAGCTCACCGGAGTCCGGTCGTACCTCCCGCGTCGCGTGACGCGCATAGGCGCGCAGCAGTTCCCGGGGATCGTATGGTGCACCACTGGACCGTCTCCACTGACCGACGCGAAACATGGATCCATTCTCACCCGCCAGGAGCCGAACCGGCTGAACCGGCCGCCTGCAAAAGAAGACCGCTTAGTATGCAATGCGGAAGCGAGGTGTGCCCGGGGGGGGTGGGGCCGGCTCTGCTTCGTCCATTCGTGTGTTGGGTTGTGCTGGTTGATCGAGGGTGGGTTTGATGGCGTTTCCGATGTTGTCCAAGGGGCAGAACATGTCCCTGCCGGTTGATGTGTTTCAGGTCGATGCGGTGATCGGGTGGGCCGAGTCGGAGATCGAGGTCGATGCATCCGCGTTGCTATTGTGTGCGGAGGGGAAGGTTCGTTCGGACGCGGACTTCGTCTTCTACAACCAGTCCGAGTCGGCGGACGGATCCGTCCGTTTTCTGGGTGCGGGCGCGACCGAGGAGGGCGCGCAGGCGCGAATTGCGATCGACCTGTCGACCGTTCCCGACGATGTGCAGACCGTGGCGCTGGCGGGCAGTCTCGGTCAGGGTAGCTTCGGCGACCTGGGCAAACTCACTCTCCGTGTCGTCGACGGCGCCGGGCACACGCTGGCGGAGTATGTCACCGCGGACGCGACGACCGAGGCGGCGTTCGTGTTCGGCGAGGTGTACCGCCGAGGCGGCGAATGGAAGCTACGCGTCGTGGGCCAGGGGTGGGACTCCGGACTCGTCGGTCTCGCGACCGATTTCGGTGTCGATATCGACGACGAAGCCGAACCGGAATCCGACGCCGACGGTGCCACGGCGTCGGCCAGTGGATCCGAACACGTCACCACGCCGCCCGAAGCGGCGCCCGACCCCGAGCACGTCCGAGGGGCGCCGGACCGGTCCTCTGAGGCGACCGCACCGGTGAAGGCGAAGGCCCGTGGGGTGCGCACGGCCAAGAAGGTCGTGAAGAAGACCAAGCCCCGTGAGTTCACGCTGGCGGAACACGACACGTGGCATCCGGCGCGATTGTTCTCGGTGGCCGGGGTGGGGGCGGGGGAGGAGCAGGAACGCCGCGCGACCTCAGCTCTGATCGCCACGATGCAGGCTGTGGGTCCGTTCGCGCGCGCGCTGTGTTCCCGGATGGGTGCCCCCGCAGGTACTTTCGAAGGCTATGTGGAGGTGCAGTATGACCACGGCGACACAAAGGTCATCCCCGACGCCGTCCTGAAGGTATCGCGCGGTAACCGGCTGTGGACCGGGTTGCTCGAGGTGAAGACGGGCAGCGGCAAACTCACGAAGGGGCAACTCGAGAACTACCTCGACGTGGCCCGAAAGAAGAAGTACGACGTGGTCGTCAGTCTGTCCAACGATGTTCCTGCCAGCGCCGGAGAACTGCCGGTTGAGGTCGACCGCCGCAAACTGGCCAAGGTCGCGTTGCGCCACCTGTCGTGGG
Source organism: Prescottella sp. GW823-FHT02E09 (assembly GCF_058797375.1). NCBI lineage: Bacteria > Bacillati > Actinomycetota > Actinomycetes > Mycobacteriales > Nocardiaceae > Rhodococcus > Prescottella sp. GW823-FHT02E09. The sequence continues at coordinate 371,467 of NZ_JBXAJP010000006.1, read as the reverse complement.
CGGAGGTTGCACACGAGGCCCGAATGCTCCTCTCCCACGGTGGAATCGACAACGAGGTGCAGGCTTGGATCCTTGCCGAGTTCGTGCGATACCTCGACCATCCGCGGTCCGGGGCGGCCGAGTTCGTCGACATGGGCCGGCATTGGGTGACCGTTCGTGACGCGGTCACCGCCGGCACCCTCCGGGCCGGCGACGAGAAGGCCCTCACAGTTGCCGACACCTGGGTATCTTTGTCGCGGCACCTGGCCCTGCGGCTGACCGCCGAACTCGGCGTCACTGTCAAACACATCGTCTCGCGTCGATACAGCAACGACCCGGCAGCGCGGAACGCAGCGGTTGCAGAACGATTGGCCGCCGACGGTGTATTCGAATCCGTATTCCGGATCCCGGAGACCGCGGGCGATGTCGTCGTGATCGCGGATGTGCGCACCAACAAGGTCCGCTGCCGCACCAAGGTGGCGGCCCCGAACGAGGGCACATCGGGTCGTCGCCTGTCGTGGCTGCTCAGGCAGCTCAAGGATGCGCCGGGCAATGTTCAGGTCGAAGCGGTGTTCTCCGAGCGTGGGAACGAGTCGTGTGAGCTTCTCGAGACGGTGCGCGCGAATCCGAAGGTCTTGACCGATAACCGGGACGGAGAGGTCGTGTCGTTCGGTCTCGAGCAGACCTTTCCGATGGGAAGCAAGCGGTCCGGAACCGCGGCGAGCTTTGTCTCGAGCGTCACTTCGTCCGCGGATGCGTTCTACGGCGGGGTGGTGCAACATCTTCGGGAGTGGGTGCCGGCCGCCCCGAAGCAGACCGATCAGCCGTGCCCGGGCGCCGGTGAATCAGAGGCCAGGGAGACTGTGGCCGCCGACTGACTGCCCGAGCCCCAATCGTCGGGCGAGAGGGACTGTCAGGGAAGTCGTTCGGGCGGGAGCGCGCGCCGGGCCGTCCGGACGATGAACGACTTCGGCGGCTGCCAGACGTCGCGATCGTCGAACGGCCATGCGTAGGTGAGGGCTCCGTCGCGGATGCAGTCCAGCAGGCCCGGTGCTGCGAGTTCGTGGGCTGACCACTCGTACAGCTGCTGGAACCTCGGGACTATCACCCCGTAGTCCAGGATCCGGCCGAATCCGTGTTCGTCGGCGAGGTAGTACCGGGCGCCCTCGCTGAGGGGGTACTCGTCCGGGAGCACCCGAGACAACTGCACGAAGATCCCGGCCATACCCAGTCTCGGGTCGCCGAGGAGTGGGGCGAGCGGCCGGAGCCATCCGAGTGCGATCCTGGGGGCCGCGACGAGGGCGTGGGCGTACAGCACCCGGCAGAGCACGACGTTCATGAAGAAGCGTTCGGCCTCGTTCTCCGCCTCGGCCAGGTCGTGGTGCGCGAGATAGGCGGCGACGACGCTCCCGTTGTGCGCCCGATACCAGGCCCGAGCGGTCGGGTAGTCGGCGAACGACATCCAGAAGTCCACCGTCCGAGACGATGTCGGCCCGGACAGGTCTCCGCTCAGCGCTACTGCCTCGCACCCGTCGCGCAGGATGCGCTCGTTCACCGCGCGCCACCACGGACTGCCGGGGCGGTCGCTGGACGCGGGTTGCAGCAGACCTCGACGCAGCTGCCACTGCATGAACGACATCGCGGCCCGACGGAACGGCATATGGCGAGGAGCCTCGCCGTACGGGCCGTAGTAGCAGCGCTGCATCAGGGCGATCCGGCCCGCCGGATCGTCGCGGACCGAGCCGACCTGCTGCTCGGCCCAGGCAGCGGCCGTGCCCCTGGAGCTCACCTCACCATGATCCCACGCGCCACGCGGGCGCGGCCGGGTTCTGTTGCGGACCCGTTCTCGGCTTCGACTTCCCTAGACGGCCGCCTGCACCTTCCGCCGCCGCACCGCGAACCACACCCCCTGTCCGAGAGCGAGAACCAGTCCGGCGCCCGCGAGGCCCCAGCCGAGACCGCTTCCGGGTGGCGTGAATCGGAGGGTCAGCGTGGACTCTGCGCCGCCGCTGTCGGGCAGTTGCACCTGCAGCAGTCCGCCGGGGCTCTCGGTGATGTCGACCGGGTTGCCGTCCACCGAGGCCGTCCATCCGGGCCAGGCGAGGAGCGCGAACGTGGCTGTGCCCGAACCGGTGTATGTGACGGTCTCGTGCGTGTCGGTGGAGGCGGTGTCGCCGGTGATGTCGAGCCCCGGCGTGGTCGCGGACAGTCGGCCGTCGGGCCACTGGTGCGGCGCGGTGCGCGTGCCGATGGTGACGCCGTGGTCGACGCGAACGTCCCACTCGGCTGCGGGCAGCGCGTCGAGCGCGTGTGGCCCGCCGTAGGGTCCGCTGTTCTGCACGACGACGGTGTCGATCCGCATCGCGTCGAGCCACGGCACGCCGGTGCCGGGCGACTCGGCGAGCAGGCGGCCGACGCCGTCGCCGCAGGGGACGCCGCCGTAGTAGTTGATGCACAGGTCGTCGACGAACGAGTTGAAGCTGATGCCGGCGTAGTTGTTGACGGCCTCCACCCCGGCGGGCTGGTACAGGCTGCCGAACAGCACGTCGCCCCACTGGCCGGTGGGGTCGTCGGGGTCGATGTTCTCGCGGTCCGCGATCACGAACGTCGTGCCGGGATAACGCTTCTCGAAGTGCTCGTCGAGAAATGCCTCCTGGCGCGGGAACTTCCACGGGGTGACGTTGTAGTTGCCGGTGAACCACAGGTTGGTCTGCGCGGCCAGCGCCACGACCGTGCCGGCGACGAGCGCGCCCGCGAGCAGGCGGGGCTTGCGGAACGACACGACGAGCGCGAGCGCGGTCAGCGCGACGGTGATCGCCAGGGCCGCGAGGTGGATCCCGATGTCCTCGGGGATCTCGGCCCACGACAGGTAGAACTGAGCGACGATCAGCCCCGCGGTGATGCCGAGGCGCAGCTTCCACCGGTCACGCGCCAGCCCGGCGGACAGCGCGACGGCGGCGATGACGATGACCGGCAACTGCCCGTACTCGATGAGGCGCGCGGGCCAGCGGAACAGCCACAGGTTCGACGGGCCGAGCAGAAGGATCAGGTAGATGCCGCCGAACACGGCCAGCGAGACGGTGCTGCGGCCGAGGCGCCGCAGCGACCCCCATCGGATCCACGGCGCGAGCGGCACCAGGAACCAGGCCAGGTAGACGAGCGGGACGGTGGCGGCGGCCGATTCGAAGATCGGCCCGTACGGCCGGTTCGACAGCGCCGACGCGTTGATCAGATCCCCGAGGCCGGGGCGCAGGGCGTCGTCGTTGCGGATGCCGGTCTGGGTGCGCACCGAGACGCCGGTGGTGAACACGAGCGGCAGGTACACGATCAGCGACATCATCACGATCGCGACGCCGCTCACGATCAGCGACCGGATCCCCGGGAAAGGGCGTTCGGTGTCCTGTGCGCGGTTCCGCGCGACGCACTCGGCGATCACCGCGAGGTAGACGACCGCGACCGCGACCGCGCCGTACGGGTTGCCGGTCGTCATCGCCAGGAAACCGAACACGATCGGCACCAGCGGATTGACCCGGCCCGCCGCGCTCGCCCGCGTCGACCACCACACGTGCGGGATCCACGCGAACGCGATCAGGCCCGACGCCCACGTCGAGGCGTCGAAGTACAGGGTGTATCCGGCGAACGGCATCGCGAAGCCGGCGACGAACGCCATCGACCGGGACGCGCCGTACTGCCGGGCGAGCACGTAGACGCCGACCGCGAGGAGCGCCAGGAACTGCATCTTCACGAGCGTCATGCCGATCGCGAGGTTCGGCACCAGCGCGACCAGCGCGGCCTCGGCGAGCAGGACCGGGTTGTAGGTGCCGTACAGCGCCTCGGCGGTGATGTTCCCGCCCGCCCACATCTCCGGGAACAGGGTCGGCCACGACCCGTCGAGGAGCCGTTCGCCGATGGTGTGCCAGCCGGGAGCGAACGCCGCCGCGCTGTCGTCCCAGTAGTAGAACCACCGGTTCGACAGCAGCGGGATCGCCGCGACGATCGCCACGAGCGCGGCGAGCAGGATCGGTGGTGTCACACGTTTGAGCAGCGGCAGATCAGAATTCACGGCGGGCTTTCGTCGTCGGACGGATTGCGCGGCGGCAGCATCCCTGTCGTCGGAGCGTAATATTCCGCGCGGTTCGCAATGTAGTCGAGGAAAATCGAGTAGGTCGGAGGTCATCGGGTGGAGACGAGCTCCGGAGGCGGCGTCGGCGGGGGATACGACCTGTCCGTCGTGATCCCGGCGCACAATTCGGCCGATGTCCTGGCGACCACGGTGCGCCGGTTCGCCGAGCGTTTCGACGGCCAGGCCGTCGAGATCATCGTCGTGGAGAACGGGTCCACCGACACCACGGCCGCGATCTGCGCCGAGCTGGCCGCCGGATGGGACGCCGACGGGGTCGTGTTCGTGCCGATGCAGAGCGACAAGGGCATGGGCAACGCGCTGCGGGCCGGCGCGCTCGCATCACGGGGAACGCGGGTGTTGCTGACGGCGGACGACCTGCCGTTCGGTTTCGACGACGTCGACGGTGCGGACCGGATCGCCCGCGAGACCGGCCGGGCGCCGGCCGTGGTGATCGGTTCCAAGGCGCACCCCGAGTCGGTCGTCGACCGCGGCCTGGCCCGTGCGGTGATGACCCGCGGGTTCGCGTTGCTGCGCCGCACCATCCTCGGGACCCGCACCGGTGATCCCCAAGGCACGTTCGTCGTGGACGGGGACCTGCTGCGGGCGCTGGCCCCGCACCTGACGGAGCCGGGCTTCCTGTTCACCACCGAACTCGACTACGCCGTCGAATCCGCCGGGATCCGGCCGGTGGAGGTGCCGATCCGGCTCAGCGACGAGCATCGCGCGCACGCCAGCCGCATCTCGGTCGGCGACGTCGTGCAGATGGCGAAGGGCCTGTTGACGTTGCGCCGGCGCAAGGACTCGCTGCGCTCGGCGGCCTTCGCGGCCGCCTGACCGTACCGGCCGGTCAGGTCGGGTGCGGCGCGCGTCGGTGTGCCGTGTCGCGATACCCTGCCGGGTGTGGATTCAGCTGACTCGTCCGAGACCCGTACCGCCTCCGACGGCGGGCTGACCCCTCGCCTCGTGGCGCAGCGCACCCTGTTCGCCGGCACCTCGCCGGTCGCGAACGAGGAACTGTATGCCGTGGTCGAGAAGGGCGAATCCACCCGTGATCGCTTCTCGCTGAGCCTGCACGCCGGCGCCCGCGCCAACACCAACACCTTCTTCGGACGGTTCCCGGCCAGCTACTGGCAGCGCTGGACCGCCGTCCGTGAGGTCGCCGTCAGTGTCCGCGTCCTGTCCACCACGTCGTGCCGGGTGCTCCTGGTCGCGTCGGACATCGGTGGCCATCGCCGCATCGTCTCCGCGACCACCGCCGACGGCCAGGGCATCGTCACGCTGGCCAGCGCCCTCGACCAGTTCGTCGACGGCGGTTCGCTGTGGCTCGAGTTCGAGGCGCTCGACGCCGAGGTGACGTTCGACCAGATCGAGTGGAGCGTCGAGGCCGTCGGGCCGCCGCGCCCGGTCGCGGTGGCGATCTGCACGTTCAACCGCGCCGACGACTGCGCGAAGACGGTGGCGGCGCTGGCGTCCGACACGACCGTCGTCGATCGGCTCGAAACGGTGTACGTGGTGGACCAGGGCACCGACCCGGTGCAGGACCGCGAACTGTTCCAGCAGGTCGCGCCAGCGTTCGGGGATCGTCTGCGGTACCTGCGTCAGCCGAATCTCGGTGGCGCCGGCGGCTTCACCCGCGGACTGTTCGAGGCGTCCGCGTCCGGCGACGACACCGACGTCATCCTGATGGACGACGACATCCTGTGCGAGCCGGAGACGGTGCTGCGGCTGAGCGCGTTCGCGAACTGCACGGTCACCCCGGCCCTGATCGGCGCCGAGATGCTGTTCCTCTACAACCCCAACTACCTGCTGGCCACGGCCGAGCGGGTGGACCTGGCGACGTTGCGGCGCGGGCTGGCGCCGGACAAGTACAGCGAGCACAACTACAACGTGCTCGAGGAACTGCCGGAGCGCCGCGTCGATGCCCAGTACAACGGCTGGTGGTCCTGCTTGATCCCGGCCGAGGCGCTGCGCCGGGTCGGGCTGCCGCTGCCCGTGTTCTTCCAGTGGGACGACGTCGAGTTCAGCCTGCGTGCGGGCCGGGCCGGCATCCCGACGATCACGCTGCCCGGTGCCGCGGTGTGGCACGCGGACTTCTACTGGAAGGACGTCGACGGCTTCGCGCACTACTTCAGCACCCGCAACGGCCTGATCACCGCGGCCCTCGACCCCGGCTTCGCGCCGTCCGCGCTGGCGAAGAACCTCGCGCGCGACATCTCCCGGTCGATCGTCAGCATGCAGTACGGCCTCGCGCACACCCAGCTGCGCGCTCTCGAGGGCTTCCTCGAGGGCCCCGGCGCGTTGGCGGATGGCGGGCAGGCAGCGCTGGCCTCGGTCAACGCCGAACGAAAGCGTTTCCCGGAGACGGTGACCCGTCCCGCGTCGGAGCTGCCGATCGTGCCGGTGCGGCGGGCCGATCCGCCGCCGAAGGCGCACCGCGAGGACATGGTCCTCGCGAAGCGCGCGCTGTGGCAGGCCCGTGGACGGCTCGAGCCGGGGCCGGTGACGGTCTCGTTCGAGGATGCCCAGTGGTGGCACGTGGGCAGGTTCGCGCACGTGTTCGTGACCGACGCGTCGCAGTCCGGGGTCCGGGAACGGCGGTTCGACCGCGAACTGGCGGCCGAGATGACCGGACGCCTGCTCGGCGTGATGAAGCGGTTCCGCGCCGACGCGCCCAGTGTCGCGGAGGCGTACCGACGCGAGTTCCCGCAGCTGACGAGCCGGGAGAACTGGGCGCGGCTGTACGGAAAGTGATCCACGGCAGGATCATTCGCGCAGCCGGACCACGACCTGTTCGTGGTTGGCGGTGTACGCGAGGTAGTCGAACTCGAGTCCCGCGCGGGTGGCGAACTCGCTCCACGCGCGGTGCTCGTGGTTCTGCCAGCCGGGGTAGTTGAAGTACTCGTCGAACACCAGCACCGTGCCCGGCACCAGCCGATCGGCGAGCAGTTCGAGGACCGTGCGGGTGGACGAGTACAGGTCGGCGTCGAGGTGTGCGAAGGCGACCGGGCCGGGATGGTCGGCGAGGAAGCCGGGCAGACTGTCCTCGAACAGTCCCGACACCAGCTGCGCGCCGGGCACCGACGGCACGTCCTCCTGTGCGAACTCGCCGGCCGGAAATCCGGTGCGCCACGCCTCGGGCAGCCCCGTCCACACATCGAAGCCCCACACCTCGTGCCCCGTCGGGTGCAGCGCCTCGCTGATGATCTTCAGGGTCGTGCCACCGGCGACGCCGAACTCGAGTGCCAGCCCGTCGACCTTGACCACCTCGAGTCCGTATCGCAGCGTGTCGTGGGGATGCCAGAACACCGGTGCCTTGGGCATGTGTTCGAGCACGAACTGGGCGCTCTCCGCGGTGGCCTGGATGTCGAGCGCATGCGAGATGTCGCGTCGGGCGCGCTGTTCGAGTTCCTCGAGGCGCTCGGTCACCGACGCTACCTGCCCGCGCGCCTCCGCGAGTTCGTGCAGCACACGTTTCATCTCACCGTTGTTCGCGGCGAGCTCCGCCAGCAACTGATCGTGCCGGTTCTCGTGCTCGATCCGGGCCTGACGGTCCGAGTCGCGGAGCACCTCCGCGACGGCCCGTTGCAGTTTGAGCCGGGACGACTTCTTGAACCGATCGAGCATGCGCGGACCCTCCCACGTGAACGTCGAGTTCGTCCCCATGCTGCCAGCATCGCCCCCGTCTCGCAGGGCGGCGCCCGGTCCTGCCGGGGTGAGGCAGAGGGTGACCCACACCCCATTCGCGAAAGCCCGAATCGCGTCCGGGAGCTGTGGTCTTATCGGTCATGGTCGAATCGCGGAGATCTGCCGAACATCGACGAACGGTCGCCGTCGGCGCCGCGTGTGTTGTCGTCGCGGCAGCCGGACTCTCGGGAACTCTGCGCGAGGACGGCGACGGCGGCGTTCCGGCGACACCCGAGGCCGTGCACCTCGTGGCCGACTCGCGCGACGATGCGTCGGCCCTGCCGTGTGACGTCGTCGCGCGGCTCGACCGGGAAACCGAGGAGCGGGCCGCCGCGGGGCTCGAGGTTCCCGGGCCCGAGTGGTGGCCGCCGGTCGACGATCGGGTCGATGACCCCCGGCCGGCCGTCGCGCCCTTGGACCCGACCACCGGAATCCCCAAGGATCGGCTGGAGGAGCCGCTGCCACCCGAGGCGTGGGAGCAGATCAGGGCCGCCGAGGCCGAGGCAGCGCGCGCACCGAAGGTGCCGAGGCCGTGCGGCGCCGCCGTCGACGAGATCCAGGCCCAGGTGGAAGCCACCCAGGGAATGGTGGCCTGCTATCTGCCGGACGGCCGATACGGGGCCATCACGCTCGTGGACATGGTGCCGATCGACCCGAACGCGGCGCCCGAGCGCCCGTCACGGGACTATTGGGATCAGTACTGCCGCAGCCTCGGATGGGACCGCAGCCACTCGTGATCAGGGCCTTTCGAAGCGCTCCCGGCGTCCCAGCCCGCGCAGGCGCATCCACTCGACGAAGCCCTTGGGATCGCGGCGGGTGACGAGGAAGTACCAGCCGAACCGCGCGTACTCCTGCGGCAGCAGCTTGCGCATGCCCGGCTGCGACATCAGGTAGCCGCGGTTGCGGTACGTGAAGAAGCGCTTCGTCTCGTTGTCCGGATACTGCGTGTGCATCCGGCCGCCGAGGATCGGCTTGAACTCGTCGGCGCCGTTGGGATGCACGTACGCGGTCTGCAGGCACGTGCCGAACGGCAGCCCGGAGCGGACCAGACGGCGGTGCACCTCCACCTCGTCGCCGCGCACGAACAGGCGCAGGTCCGGCACGCCGACGGCGTCGATCGCGGCCGCCGAGAACAGCGCGCCGTTGAACAGCGACGCGATGCCGGGCAGCAGCTCCTCGTCGCCGAGTTCCGACCGCAGACGTTTCCATTCCACGCCGCGGCGCAGCGGGAACGCGAGCCGGTCCGGCTCGTCGATGTCGCACACGACGGGGGACACCTCGGCCAGACCGTGGCGCTGCGCGCAGTCGAGCAGTGTCGCGAGGACGTCGGGGCCCTCGGGGCGGCCGTCGTCGTCGGCCAGCCACACCCAGTCGGCGCCCAGCGACAGCGCGTAGAGCATGCCGAGCGCGAAGCCGCCGGCACCGCCGAGGTTGTGCTTGGACCCCAGATAGGTGGTGGGGACGTCGGCGCTCTCGACCAGCGCACGGACGTCGGCCTCGTCGGCGTTGTCGACCACCACGAGGTGATCGAGCGGACGGGACTGGCCGGCGAGCACCTTCAGCGACTGGGCGAGCAACTCGCGTCGCTTGTGGGTGACGACGACGCCCACGATCTTCTCGGTCGCCGTGTCACCGATGCGCTCGGTCACGAGGCCTTCTCTTCCTCGGCCTGTTCTCGCTTCATGTCGGCGATCACCTGGTGGACGTGGTCGGCTGCGTCGTCGCCCTCGTACGCGCGGACGACGTCCTCGATCTCGCCGTGCATGCGGATCTGCCCGTGGTCGATCCACATCGCGCTGTCGCACAACTGCGCCAGGAACTCGTTGGAGTGGCTCGCGAAGACGAGGATGCCGGAGCGTTCCACCAGCTTCTGCAGCCGGATCCGCGCCTTCTTCATGAACTCGGCGTCGACCGCGCCGATGCCCTCGTCGAGCAGCAGGATCTCGGGGTCGATGCTGGTGACCACGCCCATCGCGACACGGACCCGCATGCCGGTCGAGTACGTGCGCAGCGGCATGTTCAGATACTCGCCCAGCTCGGTGAACTCGGCGATCTCGTCCATCTTCGCGAGCATCTGCTTACGCGTCTGCCCCAGGAACAGACCGCGGATGATGATGTTCTCGTAGCCGGAGATCTCCGGATCCATGCCGACACCCAGGTCGAAGACCGGCGCGACGCGGCCACGGACGCGGGCGCTGCCGCGGGTGGGCTCGTAGATGCCCGACAGCAGGCGCAGCAGCGTCGACTTGCCGGCGCCGTTGTGCCCGACCAGCCCGACGCGGTCGCCCTCCTTGAGCGACATCGTGATGTTGCGCAGGGCCTCGACCACCACGACGTCGGAGTCGTTGCGTCCGATCGAGCCGCCGGCCTTGCCGAGGAACGCCTTCTTCAGCGACCGCGACTTGGCGTCGAAGATCGGGAAATCGACGCACGCCTCGCGGGTCTCGATGCTCACATTGCTGGTCATGTCAGTGGCCCCCTACACCCAGTAGGCCACGCGGGCCCGGTACTTGCGCAACGCGAACAGTGCGACAGTCCAGCCGACGACGGTGAAGCCCAGCACGATGTACCAGTGGTAGGCCTGCTGATCCTGGCCGATCATCGGGGCCCGGACGATGTCGAGGAAGTGGAACAGCGGGTTGAGCTCGGCGATCTTCGCGCGGTTGGCCACGTCACCGCCCTGCGCCGCGAGGGCGTCGGTGGACCAGAAGATCGGGGTGAGCACGAACAGCAGCAGCGTCAGGCTTCCCAGGATCTGGGCGATGTCCCGGTAGCGGGTCGCGAAGATGCCGAACACGATCGACACCCAGAGCGCGTTGAGAACGATCAGAGCCAGCGCGGGGATCGCCGCCAGCGACGTCCAGCTCATGTGCCGCCACACCCCGAAGGCGAACACCATGATCACGTAGATCAGCAGGTTGTGGCCGAAGAACAGCAGTTGTCGCCACACCAGCCGGTAGATGTGCACGCTCAGCGGCGACGGCAGCTGCTTGATCAGGCCCTCGTTGGCGATGAACACATCGGAGCCCTCGAGGATCGACGCACTGATCATGTTCCACACGATCAGGCCGACGGTGACGTACGGAAGGAACGTCTGGAGCGGCATCCCCAGCAGCGCGGAGTACAGGATGCCCATCGCGGTGGCCTGCACGCCGGTGGCGATCGTGATCCAGAACGGACCGATCACCGACCGGCGGTACCGCTGCTTGATGTCCTGCCAGCCCAGGTTGAGCCACAGCTCACGCTGCGCGAACCCCTCCCGCAGGTCCTGGAACGCACGACGGAACGTCTGCGAATCGGACATCGGGGCGGGGGTCTCGGCGTCGGACGCCGGCTCGTGATCCAAGGCTGCTGCTGACACGGGTTCCGAGCCTACCGTTCGCGGTGGAGTTGCCGGTTTCGGCGCACTCGATGTGCGCCGGCGTGGGTTACAGGTACTGCCCGGTCCCGCCCTGCGGATGCTCGTCCGGGCCCTGCATGCGGTGCTGCGGCCCCATGCTCATCCCGGGCGGGAGCGCGCCCTGACGCATCTGCTCGAGCTGCGCGCGGGCCGCCATCTGCTGCGCGAACAGCGCGGTCTGGATGCCGTGGAACAGGCCCTCGAGCCAGCCGACCAGCTGGGCCTGCGCGATCCGCAGCTCCGCGTCGGTGGGCACGGAATCGTCGTTGAACGGCAGCGTCAGCCGCTCGAGCTCCTCGCGCAGTTCGGGGGCCAGGCCCTGCTCGAGCTCGCGCACCGACGACTTGTGGATCTCCTTGAGCCGGGTGCGGCTGGCGTCGTCGAGCGGTGCGGCGCGCACCTCCTCGAGCAACTGTTTGATCATCGTGCCGATGCGCATGACCTTCGCCGGCTGCTCCACCATGTCGGTGAGCGCGTCCTGGTCGCTCTGGCCCGAGGTGTCGTCGGCGGCTCCGTCGGCGCGGTTCGCGGCCACGGACACCGGAACGGGATGGCCGTCGGGTCCGATCACGAGCACACGTTCGTTCTCCGGTTGCGTCATGGCTCCATCTTGTACGTTTCGGTGCCTGTTTGCCGAGGGCACGTCGACGGTGTCGGAAGTGTCGTGTGCTAGAGCACGTTCCGAAAAGCCGGATCTGAATCACACGATGTTGACAACGGGACTTAGAGTGTCCGTCATGGCTTACGACGTTGCCCGGGTACGGGGACTGATCCCGTCACTGGGCGATGGATGGGTCCACCTCGACCCGCAGGCCGGAATGCAGATCCCCGACGCGGTCTCCCGCACCGTTTCGACGGCGTTCCGCGCATCGGCGTCGTCGGCGTCCGGCCGGCACGTCTCGTCGCGCCGCAGCGCCGCCATCGTCGCGGCCGCACGCGAGGCCGTCGCGGACCTGGTCGGCGGCGATCCCGCGGGTGTCGTGCTCGGTGCCGACCGTGCGGTGCTGCTGGCCTGGCTGGCGGAGTCGCTCAGCTCCCGGTTGGGGCTCGGCACGGGGCTGGTGCTGTCCCGTCTCGACGAGGAGGCGAACGTCGCGCCGTGGCTGCGCGTCGCGAGCCGGTACGGCGCGCAGGTCCGGTGGGCCGAGGTGGAGATCGAGACGTGCGAGCTGCCGAGCTGGCAGTTCGCGGAACTGGTGCAGCCGACGACGCGTCTGATGGCGCTCACCGCGGCGTCCCCGATCGTCGGATCCGCGCCCGCCGTCCGGGCGGCCGCGGACCGCATCCACGAAGTGGGCGGACTGCTCGTCGTCGACGCCGTCGGGGCCGCGCCCTACGCACACATCGACATCAACGACCTCGGCGCCGACGTCGTCGCGGTCAGCGCGCCGTCGTGGGGTGGCCCGCAGGTCGGTGCCCTGGTGTTCCGGGATCCGACGCTGCTCGACCGGATCCCCGCGGTCTCGCTCAACCCGTACGCGCGCGGTGCCGAACGCATGGAGGTCGGCGGCCACCAGTTCGCGCTGCTGGCCGGGCTGACCACGTCGATCGACTTCATGGCCGGGCTCGAGGAGACCGCGACCGGCACCCGCCGGGAGCGGCTCGAGACGTCCATCAGCTCGCTGCAGGCCTACCACGACCAGCTGTTCGAGTACCTCATCCGTTCGCTCGATGCACTGCCGCAGGTGACGGTCATCGGCCGGTCACCGATCCGGGTGCCCACGCTCAGTTTCACCGTCGCCGGGGTGCCGGCCGACAAGGTGGCCGCGCACCTCGCCGACAACCGGATCGCCACCCTCAGCGGCCTGCAGTGCGGCAGCCGCCTGCTCGACGCGCTGGGTGTCAACGACGAGGGCGGCGCCATCACGGTGGGCCTGGCGCCGTACACCACCCGTTACGAGATCAACCAGCTCGTCAAGCACCTGGGGACGCTGGGCTGACCGGGCCCGTCAGTCCTCGCGCACGCTGAGGACCACCTTGCCGACGGTGTCGGGGGAGTCGAGCATCTCGTGCGCGGCGGGCGCCTCGGTGATCGGCAGTTCCGCGTGCACCACGGGTGCGACGATGCCCTCGCCGACCAGCGGCCACAGCTTGTCCCGGACCGCCGCGACCACCGCCGCCTTGCTCGACGGGCCCGTTTCCGGGCGTCCGCGCAGCCCGGTGGCCAGCACCCGGGCCCGCTTGGCGAGCAGCTTGCCGATGTCCAGTTCGCCCTTGCGGCCGCCTTGCATGCCGATGATCACCAGCTGGCCGTCGGGGCCGAGCGCGTCGAGATTCCGGTCGAGGTACGACGCGCCCATGTTGTCGAGGATCAGGTCCGCGCCGCGGCCGCCGGTGTCCTCGCGGAGCACCTGCACGAAGTCGGCGTCGCGGTAGTTGACCAGGATCTCGGCGCCCAGTTCGGCGCACCGCTCGAGCTTGTCGGTGGAGCCGGCGGTGACGGCGACCCGCGCGCCGAGCGCCTTGCCGACCTGAATGGCGTGGGTGCCGATGCCCCCGCCGCCACCGTGCACCAGCAGCACCTGGCCGGCGTGCAGGCCGCACTCCATCACCAGGTTGGACCACACCGTGCAGGCCACCTCGGGCAGCGACGCCGCCGCCCGCAGGTCCAGGCCCTCGGGCACCGGCAGCAGCTGGGTGGCCGGGACAGCGACCTTCTCGGCGTAGCCACCGCCCGCGAGCAGCGCCGCCACCCGGTCGCCGACCTTCCAGCCGTGCACGTCGGCGCCGACCTCCGCGATGACGCCCGAGCATTCGAGGCCCAGGATGTCGCTCGCGCCGGGCGGCGGCGGATACATCCCGCGGCGCTGCAGCAGGTCGGCGCGGTTGACGGCGCTGGCGGCGACGTCGAGCAGGACCTCGCCGGGGCCGGGTGTCGGATCGGGAACCTCGGACCAGGACATCACTTCGGGTCCGCCGGGCTCGGAAATCGTGATCGCGTACATACCCGTGACGCTAGTCGGACCGCGCTAGCGTCACCGGATGACCTTCTTCGGCAACATGCAGAACGAGATCTACCTGACCGGCATCGGCGGCACCCGCCCCGAGTTGCCGATGGCGGCGGCGGGGCTCGAGGCCCGGGCCCGGGAGGAGCTGAGCGCCGAGGCGTACGCGTACATCGCGGGCAGCGCGTCCACCGAGCGCACCGCCGCGGCGAACCTGGACGCCTTCACTCGCCGCGCCCTGGTGCCGCGGATGCTGCGCGGGACCGGAGCCCCCGACGCGCGGGACCTGAGCGTCGACATTCTCGGCACCCGGCTCGCGGCGCCGGTGCTGACCGCCCCGATCGGGGTGCTCGGCCTGGTTCGGGAGCGAGGCGAGACGATCGTCGGCGAGGTGACCGCCGAACTCGGGATCGGCTCGGTGCTGTCGACGGCGGCGTCGTCCACCATCGAGGACGTGGGCGCCGTCTCGGGCGACAACTGGTGGTACCAGCTGTACTGGCCCGCCGACGACGAGCTGGCGCAGTCGCTGGTGCGGCGGGCCGCGAAGGCCGGCGCCAAAGCGATCGTCGTCACCGTCGACACCCCGGGAATGGGCTGGCGGCCAAGGGATCTGGAGCTGGGGCACGTGCCGTTCCTGCGGGCCCAGGGCATCGCCAACTACCTGTCGGATCCGGTGTTCCGCTCACGGTTGGCGACCCCGCCGGAGGAGAGTGCGGAGGCGATGCAGATCGCGGTGCTCACGTGGGTGTCGCTGTTCGGCAACCATGCGCTGCGCGCGTCGGACATCGCGAGGATAAACGAGTGGACCGGTCTCCCCGTTCTGGTGAAAGGCATTGTCCACGAGGACGATGCGCGGGCCGTGGTGGACGCGGGCGCCGACGGGGTGATCGTGAGCAACCATGGCGGCCGGCAGGTGGACGGCGCCATCGCCGCTCTGGACGCGCTCGGCCCCGTCGTCGCCGCTGTGGGGGATCGGGCCACCATTCTGCTGGACTCCGGAATCCGCTGCGGTGCAGACGTGTTGATCGCGCTGGCGCTCGGTGCCGACGCGGTGCTCTACGGACGGCCGTGGGCCTACGGCCTCGGTCTGGCGGGTGCCGACGGCGTCCGGCACGCGCTGCGAATCCTGTTGGCGGATTTGGACGTCACAATGGGGTTGGCCGGTTTGTCCAGCGTTGCCGAGATCGATTCGAGCGTGCTACGCACTGTCGAACGATAGGTAGCACTACTATGCACTCGTGACAGCAGATGCTCGAGTAACCACGGGTGCCGGGGTGGCGTGGCTCGGTGCCGACGAGATGCGCGCGTGGCGCGCATTCATAGACGGCAGTCAGCGGTTGATGGATGTCCTCAACCGCCAACTGGAGACAGGGCACGGCATGTCTTTAGCCGAGTACCGGATCCTGGTGATGCTGTCGGAGTCCCCGGACGGATCGCTGCGGATGAGCGACCTCGCCGACGGCGTCCTGTCGTCGCGCAGTCGCCTCACGCATCAGATCCGCCGCATGGAGGCCGAGGGCATGGTGGAGCGCAGCCAGTGCGTCGAGGACGGTCGCGGCGTGCTCGCGGTCATCACCGACGAGGGCCGGCGACGGCTCGCCGAGGCCGCGCCCACCCACCTCGCCGGGGTCCGTAACTACCTGATCGACCTGCTCGGCAAGTCGGAGATGCGGATGCTCGCCGACGTCTTCGAAAGGGTCGACGACGCGATCGGCGACCGCGCCACCGGCTGATCGGTTTCACCCCCCGCCACGCATGCGGTTAGGATCTGCCACGGAAGCGTGGCAGAGCGGCCGAATGCACTCGCCTTGAAAGCGAGCGTGGCGTTAAACCCACCGCGGGTTCAAATCCCGCCGCTTCCGCCAAGGTCAGGGGCGGTTTTGAGAAACCGCCCCTGACGTCGGAAGATCCGGCAACGCCCCGATGTGACACAGGCATGACACGTGATCGTTAGGATCGCGGGCGTGGCGTTGAGAAACGGCGTTGAGAAAGTCGAGCTGCCGAGCGGGGACATCCGGTATCAGGTCCGGGCACGGGTGGCCGGACCTGACGGCGTGAGACGTCAGGTGCGCAGGAGGTTCGAGACCTCGAAGGCGGCGGGGGAGTTCCTCGACGAGTTGCAGGACAAGCTCAAGGAGGAGGCCGCGCAGGTTGCGGCCGACGAGGCCGGGGTCGTCACGGTGGCTGAGGCGGTCGAGCGCTGGCTCGCGGCGCAGCGGATCAATCCGACCACGCTCGCGGCCTACACGGCGGCGCTGGCGCCAGTGGTCGACCGGTTCGGTGGTCGCGATGTGCGGACGATCGACGACGGCGAGGTGGAGCAGCTCGTGCAGGACCTGGCCGCTGGTACCGGGCCGGGCGGGCGGAAGTGGAAGCGAACCTCGATCAATCCGATGCTCGCGCGCACCAAGGCTGTCTGGAAAGACCTGGAGCGGCGGAAGGTGCTTAGCGACAATCCAATCCAGTACATCAAGCCGCTACGCAAGAAAGACGACGCTGACGCCTACGAGGGCGCCCTGGACTTGTCCGACCGACTAGGTGAGGACGAGTTTACGCGGTTGGTGAAGATGCACTCCAGGGTGGATCTGCCCCTGGTCGGCGGGCCACGGTCGCCTCAGTACATGGCCGTGGTTCATGCGCCGATGGTGCACCTTGCGCTGATCGGGCTGCGGCGCGGTGAGCTGGCGGGGCTGCGTTGGAGCGCAATTGATTTGGATGCCGGTCGCATCACGGTGGCCGTGCGGACCAGAGTGCGCGTGACAGGCCGCACCATCGATCAGGGGAACGGCAAGACCGTCCGCGCGCGGCGATCACTGAAACTGCCAGCCTCGGTGCTGACGGTTCTGCGGGGCGCGCAAGAACGACAGCATATCGCCAGAAAGCGAGCTGGTGAGGCATGGGTCGGGACCCGAGATCTCCACGTGCTCACGCACTGGGATGGGCGAGCAGTGGCGCCGCGGACCCTGGACGACTGGTGGAAGGAAGCGCTGCGGTACGCGCAGGTGCCCCACCGCAGGCTCCACGCCGCTCGACATACCGCGGCGTCACGGCTGATCGCCGCGGGAGCGACACCGTCCGCGGTTGCGGCGTGGCTCGGTCACGCAGACGGCGGGACGCTCGTGCTGCGGACCTACGCCCACACTGATGCGTCGGAAGTGGACGCGCTGGCGGAGCTGCTGGGGTAATCGAGGATCTGTCGGTGGCGGGTCTGCCACACCACAACGATGTGTGATTGGAATCACACATCGGACTTGGGTTGCAGCTTTGTGGCCAGAGTCAGAGCTTCTTGCAGTTTCTCGCGCTAGTTATTCGGCGGTGGGGCCGACATGGGCCAACGGGCCGACGCGAGATATTCGGGCGATTTCTCGCTACTACTCGCCGTGAGCATCTCTGGCTCGGCGGCGGGGCTGGGAGGCGAGAAGTGTTGGTGGTGAAGGTATTCAAGGTGTGCAAGGTTGGTCTCGAACCGGTTGATGCGGAAGGAGCCAACAATGGCAATGGCAAGCAAAGGACCGCGCACACTCGTCGCCTCACGCGTCCCTGATGACGTGTACCAGATCCTCGAGGAGCGGCGGCTCGCCACCGGAGTCGGTTCCGTGAGCCAATTTGTCGCCGACCTGCTGTCGGGTTATGCCGGCCGCGCCGATCTGATGCGGGAGCTCGACCACGAGGCTCTGTTGAAGGGGGTAATGCCTGCGGCCTGACGGAACAGGCCCCCACAGCCGGGCTCCGCGTCTCACGGGTGACCCTCCCATATACATCCAGCAGCGCCAGCTCACCTCGACAGGTGAAAACCCCCGCTACTGATCCGAACAGGAACGAGGGTTATCGACTGAATTCTGGATGAGAACCAAGCGCCAACTTGATTCTCTGCGTTGCTATTCCCCGAAGGGACTGTCTTGGACGACAGGTCTCACGGTACATCGTGCCCCCACGCCTCTTCAAGATTCGACGATTACGGCGGAGAGTCGACACCGGAAACCGTGTGGCGATCGCTCGCTCCTCGGATGGCCGCGCGCCGTTCCATGCGCCTGTCCGAGCCCGGCGACGACGGCAAGTTCGCCACCTCACGCACTCTGGCCAGCCGACTTCCCGATTCGCCGGCCGCTGTACCGCTCTACAACCGGCACGGCTGCACTGTCCTACTGGCATTGGACTTCGACGCGAAACATCACGGCGCGGCCCAGGTCGACGCTGACGTCACGCGGGTCCTCGCGTGGCTGCACGAGTGTGGCGGCCGCGCAGTCACCGACCGGTCCACCAGCGGCGGCCGGCACGTGCTCGTACCGCTGCCCACCGACACGCCACTGCGAGTCGAGGGTCTCCGCGAACTGCTGGATGCACTCGAGAAGCGCCTGCCGACCTTCGACAAGTCCCCGATGCTCGGTAACTCGCACGGCTGTATCAGCGTCCCCGGGTCACTGTGCCGCGAAGGCGGTCACCGGCGCCTCGACGGCCCCCTCGCGGCTGCGGTCGAGGCCTTCACTCTGCGATCCGACCACGGTGTTGTCGGACACCTGGTCGCCCTACTCGGCGGCGTCGCTCTGCTGGATGGCGAGGGCGCGGACCCGTCTCGCCCTCGCACCGCGGTCGCGGTCGTGGAGGCTGTGCTGGCCTGCGAGGAGCGTCTCGTCGGCGTCGGCGACGACCGCCGCCTGCATCCCCGCTACCGCCTGACCAGCGCCATACCGACGCCGGTGGCAACGTTCGCGCGGACCGGCAAGATCGACCGCGCCCGTTGGCCGTCGCTCTCCGAGGCCAGGCAGTCAGTGATCAGCAGCGCCGTGCTGCGCGGCGGCAGCGCCGCCGACATCGAGGCTGCGCTCGGGACCGCCGACTACGCCGGCCTGCGCGACGCCTACGCCCGGTACGTGGCCCCGCGTCAAATCGCCAAATCACTGCGCGGGGACGTTGCCAATGCCTTGACCTGGGCCGCGAGAGTGGCCCCCCAATTCCGTGATCTCACGCACGAGAACAAGCACACAGGGGGGGCGGGGGGATCCACGGTTGCGAGAATTGCCGACTTCCGCAGCGATCCGATCCGACGCCGCTGGCTCGCTGCCGCACAGATGTGGATCGATCAGGAGTTCCTGGGATCCCGACAGCGACCAATCCTGCTGGCGGTGGTTCAGGCCCTCGCCTACACCTCCGCACTGGCCGGGGAGCTTGTGGAGGGAGTGCCAGTGGTGGCCATCGGTGGCCGAAGCCTGTCCCACTCTGCTGGGCTGATGTCGGAGTCCACGGTCTGGGCCGCGCTGCGCCTGCTTCGGGACACCCCTGGCTCCCCGGTGCTGCGTATCGCCCGCGGCGCGGGCCAACTCCCGGACCGGTACGCCTTGACCACGCCTGCTGGCGCGGCGGCTGGCGAGCTAGGCCGAGTTGCGCTCGAGCGGGCCCGTGTCGAGCCCGTCCACCAGGCTTGGAGCGTGATCGGACTGCGCGGGCGGGTGCTCTACGACCTGATTCGCAGCGGCCAGGTGACCACCGTGCAGGATGCGCTGGCGGCCGCGAAACTGGGTCAGTCGGCGGGGTACGCCACCCTCACTGACCTGCGGGTAGCCGGGCTGATCACCCTGGACAAGGGTTCTCTCGCTGTCTGCGACCGCACATTGGACGACGTCGCCGCCGATGCCGGTCTCGCCATCGTCGCGGCCGAGCGGATCGTCCGGCACCGCGCCGAGCGCCTGATCTGGCATGCCTGGCTCGAGTGCCGTTTCGGGCCGCCGCCGGCTGATCAGGACACCGCGGACCAGCGAGGCGCCACCCTGGCGGCCGCGATCGCGAACGCGCCCGTACTCGATGCACGGGATTCCGAGCTGATCTGGGCTGCGACGATGGCCGCGGGTCCACCGTCGGACCCGCACCTCGAAGCGCTAGATCTGCTCAGCGACACACGCGGTGCAGTGATCGTCACAGCACCGAGCTGAGCACCACGATCAAGTGGAGCGCCGAATCGAGCGAGATCACGCTGGTCGAGTACGGCCCGAATGCGGGGATCGCGGTCTCGGTGACCAGTCCGGTCAGGGCGCGCGTCATGAGGTCCATCGCTGTCTCCTTGGGTGCTCTGTGGGGACAGGGGTACGGCGGCTTCTCGAAACGGCGCTCAGGCACCGGAAGTCACGCGATCACCCTGTGGGTTTCTCGTGCTTGTCTCCGGCATGGGCGCCGCCCTGGCTGGCTTGTGTTCGGGCGACAGCGACCGATTTGTACCGAGACGACACCCTGCGAGATGGACGAATCGGGCGGCTACTGTGTCTTCCGGGAACTCGGGATCGTCCGAGGCAGGGAGGGATTCATGTTTCGCTTCACGTCAATGGCATTGGTGGCGTTGGCCGCGGCGGCGCTGGCCACTGGATGCAGCAGTAGCTCAGCAGGCGAAGGGCGGCCAGGGACTGTGTCTGAAGCCAGCTACAGCGGACTCAATGCCACCAAGTTGGACGGGGTCTCCCTGGCTGCCGGTTGGGCACGGCAGCTTCCTGATCAGCTCGTCGGCGACAAGGAGACTGCGCCGGCGATGATGAAGGCGACCTGCTTCGGGGAATACCCCGATCTGCGTCTCGAGGTCGAAGGTCCCGACAATGCGACGATGCGCGCGGCGGCCGGTGAGCAGACGATGAGCTTCACGTTCGGGCCGAAGGGGCCGATCGAGGTTCAGCCCCCGGCGTCCAGCTACACCTGGGGGCCGACCGGGTTGGACATTGATCTCAATATGTCGACCAGCACCAACACGTCGGAGAACGAGCTCTCGAAGGACGTCTTCGACGACGAGTTCGGCTGGATCAGGGTTCGGATGCTCGTCACCTGTTCCTGATCGACACCGGTTGCGGAGTGAGCTGCTCCCGGCGCAACGAGATCGGCGACAATCGCGGTAGTCGACACATGAACGGTTGGCGGGTACTGCTGGGCGTGGTGGTGGGGGCGGCGCTGGTCGGCTGCGGAAGTGGTGCTGGAGAGGATGGTTCGCCCTCGCCGGTGACGACGAGTTCGTCTGCGGCGGTGACGACGAGTTCGCCGACGCCCGTGGTCGAGTCGCCGCCGCCGGCTGCGTCGCCCGAACCCGTGGAGGAGACGGCGGAGGAGCCCGCGAGTCCGGCGGTGACGCAGTCGATCCCCGTCATCACCGGTTGCCAGGACGGAATGGGCCCGATCGAGACGTACTGGTCCGACGGGTCGGTCACCGGGTACTCGGACTACTGCCAAGCGCAACACGACGCGGCGCTGGCCGCCGAGGTGGAGGCCAATCGCAACAACGGGCAGTACCGCGGGCGGGAATCCACCTACACGCCGCTTCCGCAGGTGGAGCCGAAGGACGAGTACGACACGTCGTACCGGTGCACGAACCGGATCGACTACGCGGGTGATCCTCGGTCGAACGCCGAGATCAACTCCATCGGCGCCGCCACGGGTTACTGCCCCGAACCGATCAACTGACCACAGGTCGTTCCGAAACATCGGCAAGAAGGCGGATGCGGAAGCCGTACCTGTCGAACCGTCCGCACCTGTGGTTGTCCCGTACACCTGCGGATACGACGTGCTGTGGGACGCCGCCGGCAACGCCATCCCGGACCGGAATTCGGAGTGAAACTCAACAACGGCTGGACGTGCAGGAAAGGGTACCCAAGCACGTAGTGGATACGCGCGCGTGCGCGTACGCTGAAATCCACGCAGTCATCGTCCAAGGGGGTTACGGTGTCCGTCCGCGTCGGAGTCGAGTGGGTAAACAAGTTTCCGCTTACAGTTAGCAGCAACCCCCAGGAACCTGTGACCGATTGCCAACACCCCGAACTGCGCTATGGGAACGATATTGCGTGGGGCTTCTATCTGGAAATGGGCGCTCACGGACACCAACAGATGTTCGCGTGGGGTGACGACAACGCGTGGGCAGACGATTTTCGTCATAACGATTTCGGCGGCGATTCGCTCAGCTGGAGCGACGGCGTCCACTTCTGCTACTGCGCATCCCACGGCGGGCAGTTCCCCGGCGAAGAGTACGCGAACCAAGTGTTCATCGCATTCGCGTCCCAGCACACGTACTGTATGTCGAGCTCCGAACGGTGGCGCCTCGGGTCGCGGATGCTGAAGTGGTTCGTGATCGATTCCTGCGATCTGGTCGTAGATACTGATCCAGGTCACATCGTTGACGTCTGGGCACACCCCATGCAGGGGGTTCATCTGGTGTTCGGCTTCATCGGGATCCAGAATGTTGGACCTGTCGAGAGGACGCGCGGCATCGCGTTTGCTCGGTCCGCTTCTGCTGGGCGCCCGCTGGCGAACGCATGGCTCGACTGCGCCTACTCCTGGCATCGCGCTGATGAAATCAATCGGCCGATTGCGATCGCTGCGGGGATCAATCGTGAGGATGCGATCGACAGGCGTGAGAACGAAACGTTGGCGTACAGAGACGCCGATGTTGCGTCGACGAATTGGCTCGCGTGGAAGTGGCGAGGGTAGGCGGGGACACACGCAAATGACAGATGACACGCACCTTAGGCCACGGCCGGGCGACATGAGCATTTTCGCTCTCGAGCGCCCCGATGTCACCGAGCGGGCCGTACGAGACATAGCGGAGCGCTTCGGACTGAACGACCGGAAGCAGGACACAGCCTGCGCGGAGCATCCGCACGGGTTTGCT
This sequence comes from Prescottella sp. GW823-FHT02E09, assembly GCF_058797375.1. Classification (NCBI taxonomy): domain Bacteria; kingdom Bacillati; phylum Actinomycetota; class Actinomycetes; order Mycobacteriales; family Nocardiaceae; genus Rhodococcus; species Prescottella sp. GW823-FHT02E09. The sequence continues at coordinate 348,704 of NZ_JBXAJP010000006.1, read as the reverse complement.
ATCTATAACGAATCTCGCGAAATCCTCCTCTATCGCGAATCCGGCGGATGGCGCTACCGAGATCACGCTATGTGGCAAGTCGACGACGGACAATCACATCTCGAGATCGCCGACGAAGACGCAGCGGAACTGGCAATGAAACACGTCCGCGAGCTGAAGCTCGCGGATCCTCCTGATCTCCGCCTCCTCAAAGTGAGCCGGTGTCACGTTGGTGCGACAGACCGAGCCAATAACCATGTCGAGGAGCGGGTCATCGATGTGGGGGTCGCATTTCAGCGCACTCTCGACGGGCTGCCGGTCGAAGGCCCAGGGGGGAAGATCGTCATCTACCTGGATCACAGAGGCGTCGTCACCGGCGTCGATCGACTGTGGCGCACGATAATGGGCCGACACCAGGCTGTCTCTGATTTCCAGCCGATTGACGCTGCGCTCGACGATCTGGCGACGACCTGGAAGCGTCCGGACAATGCCACCATGGTGGTGAAAGAGCCGCGACTGGCTTATTACGAACTCGGCTGGGAGTACGCGCAACAATATTTGCAGCCCGCCTACATCCTGCCCATTGAAATCATTTCCCAGGGCGCCAAACCATTCGCCATGAAGTCCGAACACGTATTCCCGGCAGCTACGAACCATGTCGGGCCAGTTTTCCCTCCCGCCGCTCGAGTTCCAGCCCAAGGCGCGCGCCGAGCATCCAGCGCCGATTGAGCGGCACAGTCCCGAGAGGCGCTCGTTGTGTGGAAAGGGGCTTTTGTCGCTCCGCGCTAGTCGTGCGGCCTCGCGGTTGGACGCGCGGTGGGCTCATGTGGGAGTCGGTCGGCGAAGTCGATCAGCCGGTTCAGGGTATCTGCACGTTGGTGGCAGGGGCCGCACGTTGGGATACCCGCAGCGGATGCGTCTTTCGTGATGAGGTCTCCCATACCGACGGCGGACCTGGCGAGTCTGGACGGCAACCGGATTAAGATCGTTGGCTGCGACTGGTTTGACCGGCTATACGCGATCCGTCGGCGACCCAGCCGAATGCGCCGCAGCCGATCTCGCGCTGCGACGAGCAAGTAATACACGCGATTTCGCTTATCAACCTTGGGCACCTTTAGTCGGGGCCGCATGATGGCTTCCGTGTGTACCGCATATCTGTCATGGTCAAAATGGTCTTGGATTTCCGATCAGGTACCCTGGGTTATTCATAAACCGCGACGGAGTGGTGGCATCTCCAGTGATCCGGAAATTTCCGGCGGCCCGGGCTGCTGCCGTCACGACCCGCGGAACCCACGGTTTGGACATTTCCGATATATCTCCGAGGAACTCAACCTCAATCTGGTAGGGCGAATGGAACAGGAGATGGCCGGTCGTCGTGTCGTATCGGTCCATCTGCCCGAAATCAAATGCGCCGATTCCGTGAAAATAGTAATAATCGCAATCCTGGGATGGACTGCCGCACTTGGGATGTGTCGACTCGAATCCATGCGCGTATTGCCAGTGGTGCCACGACTCGTGCAGCAATGCTGCCGCACGAAAGCTGGGTGAATCGCTACCCGCCCCGGAGTTGAATATTACGCAAAACAGCTTGACGAAATTGTAGAAAACCCGTTTCCCTGATTTCGCTGCAGCGCCCCGGGAGTCGATCTGGGCAAGCTGAATGTCGAACGAGCTGTGAAATCGGTTGTCCACCGGGCGTGAGCTGCTTCGGTAATCTTCGGTAGAATGCCACTGGGAGTTGTAATTGTCTGACAGCGCATAGTTGATCAGAAAGGCTGAGTTGACAACTTTCGCGAACGGAAGCGTGATGTTGCAGGCGTCTCGGTATCCAGCGAACTTCCACGAGTAATCGGTGAGGTCGTAAGCCTGCCAGACCCAGATGAACAGATCGCGCCAGCAGCCGTAGAGCGACTGCACGGCTGTTTCTTCCGAGCCGGCACCTGGGGCGCAGGCTGGCGGTTCGACGACTGGTGGGCGTTCTATCGCCATGTTTAGTGCCCCCCTTGGTTTCTGTCCGTTTTGGGTCGCCGAGGTGTGGGCCTGTCGCGTTCTGCGGGTGCTCGCGGGAGCGGGGGGACTTCCTCGGGATACAGCTCGTAGAAGGCCCGGACCTTCGCGTTGAACTCTTGTGGGTTCGAGTTGCGTTCGAGGCGGGCGAGGCCGACCATCTTGATCTCGTCGGGTCGGGCAGCTGACCGGGCGGTCTCCAGCGCGTCGTCGCTGTCGTCGTGGTTGAACACGAACGCATCGAGCGCGGCGATTCTGACCGCTTTGGAAGGATGTCTGGCAGCGAGTGCGAGCACTTGTTGGAAAGCTTCCGCAGTCTTGAGGAACGCCAGCATCTCTACTGCTCGGGCCTGTAAAGCGCGGGCGTTGTGCGGATACGTGGTTCCATCTCCATCCTTCGATCTTGAGGATTCCGGCGTCGAGGGAGACACGCTGTCGGGTGGGAGGTTGATGAAGTCAACGAGACCGTCAAGCGTCTCGACATTGCTGAGCTCACCTATAACCGACAGCAGCATTAGATGACGGCCAAAGTCGCGGACCGGCAGTTCGAACAGTCTGGTCATCAGAACCGCGGGGAGCGATGCGTCGTCCCGCGCTGCAGCGACCGCCTGCCGAACAATCTGCGACTCAGACACCGGCGTCGACCCTACCCACAGAAGGAAAGGCTCAACCGTCGCGGATGTCAGATCAACCGGCGGCCGTGGGCGTGTAACCGGGCCATCGAATGGTGGCGGGTCCAGGCTGATCGGCATCTCGCTGGATACACGCCGCAGGAAACGTCTGGCGATGAGGATCAGTGCAGCGCCTCCGACGAGGATCCTCTGTGCGAAACTCATTGTGTAACCCCCGCAATTGCCGCAATTGCCGTTCGTCAATGCCCACAATCTCCGCTTGCCATATTCCGCTAGAGGTATTGTGCACCTTGGGACGCAAGCAGGTATGGCATTCAGCCGTCCAAACCGGCAGACCACGAGATGGATCCCCGAGCCACCCTGGGCTCCGAACGACAACGGGAACTCGCATTGGCGCGTGCTCGACACCTACCTACAGATGCTGTCGGAGCATCGGAGCATCGGAGCATCGGAGCATCATGGCCGCGAGTGAGGAGCCCGGTCTGGACCATCTTCTTCTGTCACAGGAGGAGCTGGAGCTGATCGCGGGGGAGCGGATCGCGGGGGCGCATCTCCACCCGCTACCGGGAGGTGTGTGATTGTGGTCCAGTTTCGTCAGGTGGAGGCCGCGTTCGCGACCTTGCGATTTGAGATTTCGCTGCGAAACCGCGGTGCTGTTCAGACCTCACCGTCGAGGACGGCCAGGAGCTTCTCGAGGATCGCGTCGGCCTGGTCTTCGACGTCTTCGAGAATGTCGGGGACATCGGAGAGGGCCGCCTGCGCGGCGCGGCGGGCTTCGACACCGCGCTTGTAGTACTGATCGTCGAGGACGACCTCGGGGTACACCTCGGGCCGATAGGTGTCGGGAACATCGTCGAATCGCGGCCGGCGGCGGTACGGCCGGTGCACCGGAGCCTGACCGGAGGTGTGTGCGGCGAGAATGCTCGCGATCGACTGAGCGGACAACGCGGTCCGGTCGAAGGGTGTGTGCCCCCACCGGTCGATCGGGGTGAACAGCGGAGAAGTCTGTCGTCGCTCCATAATCTGCTCGGTCACGGGCCGGGGCAGATATTCGGTGGGAAAGGTGTCAGCGTCGAGCCGGTCCGCAAGGAGGGCGGTCGACGGCGCTCGATCCAGGAATTCGAGGATCTGGAGCCACCGCCGGTACACCTGCGCGGGCGAGAGTGCACCCGGATGGACCGTGGCTCGAGACGGATCGGGTGAACGCTCTCGATGACCAAGGCCTCACCGTCGACGGCGAGATCGCCGCGGCGCAGGGTGCTGATCTGCTCGAAGCTCAGCCCTGAGGTGGCCAGGAGCAGGACCAGGCCGTCGCGGCGGCCGAACAACCCCGCCGTCCAGCCGGCGGTGGGGAGGTGGTCGATGATCCCTGCGACGGTCGACGCCCAGGTGTGAGAGTCGCGCGGCGCGAGCCTGATTGAGCATTCGCCGGATCGTGTCCGCGCTACCCGGAGCAGGGTGATCCGCGCTGCGGTGGACGGTGTTGATGGTCGCGACGCGGCGCCGCTGGGTGGCGAGCGCGGCGGGATTCTCCGCGATGAACTGTGCCAACGTCACCGGGTCGGCCGGAAGGGACGCCAGGTCGGCGCCGGCACCAGTCCTCGAACAGCGCCCACACGGAGCGATCCCTGGTCGCGAGAGCGGTCGCGGCGCGCATCAGAGCCCGATGTCGGTGACGGCGTTGCCGATGAGCGGGGCGTTCTCGCGAGCGTACACCTCGAGCATCCCCGGCGTCTTGTGGCCGGTCTGGCGCATGATCGCGTGCGCATCGGCGCCGTTGCGGAACGCCTGGGTGACGAATCCTGCACGCAGAGAATGCCCGCCGAGCGCAGCGACGAGGCTCTCGTCGTAGCCGGCCGCCCCCGCGCGGCGGCGCACGGCCCCGTGCACGGCGGCAGCGGACAGTGCCGTGGTGGAGAGGTTGCCGTTCTTCGCGATGGCACGGAAGAAAGGTGCGTGGGGCGAGATCTTCGGTACCGCGCCGCGGCAGACGTGCCCGTCGAAAGCGGGCGCGTTGCGCAGCGTCCGGATCACCGCGGCCCGGACGCCGCGCTCGTGGGCTGCCACGAGCTCCCACCACCGCAGCGCCGCGCACGGCGGGCAGCTGGTGTGCGAGTCCGTGAACGGCAGCGCGCGGATGACGCCGGCACCGTCCTGATCGGTCTTCGACTTGCGCAGACGGATGTGCAGTCCGTCGAGCCGGTGCACCGCAACGTCGCCGCAGCTGAGTCCGACGAGCTCGCTGCGCCGGAACGCACCGGCGAACCCCATGAGCAGCAGCGCGCTGTCGCGGCGTTCGAGCACCTCGCTGGCCCATGCGGTGACCGATTCCCGGGCGACGGTCACCATCGTGACGATGTCGGCGACCAGCAGCGGCGCCATCTGCTTGCGCGGCCGGTCCCCGGCGGAGGCGTAGGTACGACGGATGCCGGACAGGGTGGCCCGGACCGTCTCGTGCGTGGTCGGGCTGATGTGACCGCCGCGGCCGTGCACGTGCGAGATCGCGGCGACCCACTTGGACAAGGTGGCCGGCGCGTACGCCCGCTCGCCTTCGGGGGTGAGGGTATCGACGGCGTCATCGCCGCAACGGCTCCCAATCTGACCGACTCGATGGCGGCACAGGGGCTGGTACCGCTCGCGACGACGACATGGGGTCACACCACCGAGCAGGTCGAGCACGCCCAACGCCTCTACGACGAGGGCACGCACACCGTTGCTCAGATCGCCGGTCTGCTCGGCGTGCGTCGCACGACCCTCTACGGACACCTGAAGAAGACCGACCCTGTGGCGGCAGGCCACCAGACGGCCACCGCTGATCTCGCAGTGGCCACGCTCGAACATCCCGTCCCTCCGCGAAAGACGTCGCGCTCCTGCCCGAGCTGCGGGCACGAGCCCGCCACCCGATCCGAAGCGGCTCACCAGCGTGCCGACCTGGCCGTTTCCTGGCTGTACCTCGACTCGGAGGTACCCGGCGTGATCATCGCCCGACATCATTGCCGCAGTTGCCAACCCGAAGAACCCGCCGTCGACGTCGCCTGCACCGTCTGCGGCGACGGACCCATCCTTGCGGGAGAAATCGCCATCGGTGCCGCTACCAAGAGCGCACCGCCCGAGCCGGTCCAGCGTTGGCTGACCGAAGAGGGGTGGCAAACGGAACCGACGCTGTTGTGCCCCGACCACGCCTGAACGGACACATCCCGGCTGCCGGCAACTTCCGAGCAGTGCGCCCAGTCTCACGAGATGACCTAGGGATCTCTCCACCACGACGGGAAGGTGCAAGGTAGTCCGATGGATTCGAATGCGGAAGTGATCCTGCAAGGGCCGCGAGGGCGACGTTTGTGCCTCGAGCTTGTCCGGGGGCTGGGCCCAGAGATTTCGACCGCCGTGTTCGAGCTCGCGCACGGCGTCGAGATTGTGAGGGGGCCATCCGGGGTCAGGTTGATCCCGACAGCGAAGGGCGGTACCGAGCGCTTCCCGGTTTCGTCACTGGAGCAACTCGCGGCCGCCCTGGAGTCTGTCGATCTCACCGGCCTCGACACCCGCCAGATTCAGGCCGCCTTGGCGCGGTCGGTGGATTCCGCGATGTATTGGCAGGAGCCCGACGGTGACGATGTGCTCGCGGGCCACCCGACTGTCCGGGCTGCCCTCTCACGCGTCGCGGAACACCTCGCGTCGTCCCCGATCATGGAGTGGTTCGTGGAGCCTCGCCGGACCGAGCAGTGGGCGATCGATTGGCGATCCGCCAACGCCTGGGCGCCACTGCCGGAGGATCCGCAACAGACACTCAGGCGGTGGGCGGCGGGCGTGCGCACGGAGGAAGCACAGGCCGCGCGCGACCCCCATGCTTATGACACCGGACAGTGGTGGTCGATCCCGCTCGGGCTCATCAAGACTGTCGGTCGTCTTCCTGCTGGTGTGAGCCTCGTCGAAGACGGTTTCGGGTGGGAGCAAGCGACAGCGATACCTGTCCGCGGGGGAGGCCGAACTTTCGAGATCCGCTCGGCGGAGGACTGGATATCGCTGTGCCGTTCCTTTCCTCTCGAGGTCACCGCGTCCCGACGGCATGACTGGTTCCGTGCCACCGGCCGCGACGGCCGGTGGGTGATCCCCGATTGGGAGCGCGTCGCACGGGAGTGGGACGCCGCGCACCTCACGCCTCTGTGTTATCTCAGCAGTGCGACGCGGGCCCTTCAGGTTGACACCGAGACGGCCTCGGTCATCGCCGGCTGGGACCCCGGCAGCACCATCTGGCTCACCGATGTCGCACGCGAAGGGGACGGACCGCGGCAGGATTGGCACCTCGACAGCAACAGCGGCACTTGGATTTTGACGTCATAGACGCGTCTTGTCGCCATTCGCTGCGGGGGTGGTTGGCCGACCCAATACGGCCCTCGGTAATGAACTTGCCCCCGTCAACAGTGATGGTGGCGTTCGGGGGCTCCGGCATGCCGGTATTCAAAGGGTTTCAATACCTGACTGTCCCATTATCGCGGAGGTATTCGAGCGCCGCGGCGAGGCCGGGGCGGTCTGAACGTGTGCCGGACATGACATCCGAGAAGGTCTTTGCTACGCCGACTGCGGCGAGTGCATCGTTCTGCCCGTCGAGGGTCTGGTGTCCAGTGGAGACGCGGACGTAGCCGACGAGCTGTCCGGGTTGGTGGCTGCTCATACCTGAGACCATCTCATAAGTCGGCGCAGCTCGTGAGGCTGAGACGCAACTTTTGATACGTACTTGTGAGACGCGCCGACCTGCAACAACATCCAAACCGTCTCGATCGGCGGCTGGTGTCTCATTTCCAAGGTTGTGAAAACAGTCACGCTCAGTTGGGATGGTCAAGTGCATCCGGTCCCCATGCGGGCGCAGGCCAATTAGTCGCGGTCGCGTAGTGCATCAGCGGCGGCTCGATCGAGCTGCCCGACAGAGGCATTCCTGTCCGGCATCTGTGCGGGCGGGTCTTGTGGGCATTGCGACCTGGCGATCGAGGTAGTCCGCGGGGTTGCAGCGGACGTCCCGGTAGCCGACCGGCTTGCGGGCACCGGAGTCAGCTGAGGTAGGGGCACTCCCGCTCACGGATGCCGACGTCATTAATGTTCATTGCGCCGGGCGATCATTGAGATCGTTCTTTGTGGCGAAGGGACAGGGATGGCGAACGAGCGAATCACCGAGGACTTAGTCGAGGCCGATCTCCGGAGGCTCGGTTTCTACGACGACGAGGAGAAAGTGATCGTCGAGAAGCAGCAGTCCGCGGTGGAGGCGATCCGCTCAGCGCTGTCGAAGGCCTCGAAGACAGGCAAAGGCAACGTCGGGTACCCCGAGTTCATCATCACTTCGCCGGGTACACCCGACATGGTCGTACTCGTGGAGTGCAAGGCCGATGTCAAGTTTCACGAGTCAGCCAATCGCGATCGACCGAAGGACTACGCCGTTGACGGGGTGCTGCACTACGCACGCTTCCTGTCATCCAAGTACACCGTGATCTGCATCGCGGTCTCCGGACACGGAACGAAGAGCAAGTGGTCGTTCTTCGTTATGCCGAAGGGCACGACTGAGGCCAAGGATCTCGTCTCCCCGCAGAGGGCTCCGATCACCGAGCTGATCGGAATGGATGACCTGATCGGTGCCGCGTCTTTCGACCCCAACGTCCAGAGGCAACGTGAGAAGGACCTGATCTCGTTCTCGGTGGAGATGCACGAGTTCATGAGGGACGAGGCCGAACTAGAGGAAAAGGAGAAGCCGCTGGCTGTAGCCGGCACGCTGATCGCTCTAAACGACGACGTATTCGCAAAGACGTACGACGCATACTCCCCGAAAGACTTGCCGGCGTTCTGGATACAGTCGATCAAGAAGGTGATCCAGGAGGCCCAGCTTCCCAACGCCAAGCTGACGAACATGACACAACCGTTCACTGGCATCCAGGTGCACCCGGAGTTGAGCAAGGCAACGAAGGCGTATCCGAAGGGTCTCTTGAGCGAAATTGTCACGATGCTCGCCGAGCGAGTGATGCCGTTCATCACGGTGTACCACGACTTCGATGTCGTCGGTGCATTCTACGGGGAGTTCCTGAAGTACACAGGCGGCGACGGCAAGGGTCTGGGGATCGTGCTGACGCCTAAGCACATCACCGAGTTGTTCAGCCTTCTGGCGAACGTGAACAAAGAAAGTGTCGTACTCGACATCTGTGCAGGCACAGGTGGTTTCCTAATCTCAGCGATGAACCAGATGATGAAGTCGGCGACGACCGAAGCGGAGGTCGAGTCGATCAAGAAGGACCGCCTCGTCGGTGTCGAGCAAAACCCCTCGATGTATGCGTTGGCCGCCTCAAACATGATCTTGCGAGGCGACGGCAAGGCTAATCTGTATCAGGGATCGTGCTTTGATACGGCGATCAGTAAGGAAATTAAGGGCCATAAGGCAAATGTCGGTTTACTAAATCCGCCGTACGCGAAGACCAAGGAGGACCTCTATGAGTTGAGGTTCCTCGACCATATGCTGGACGCACTCGACAAAGGGGCGACTGGTATCGCGATCGTGCCGATCTCGTGCGCGACAGCGCCGAGTGACGACAAGCGGAGCCTGCTCAAGAAGCACACTTTGGAAGCAGTGATGTCCATGCCGCCCGAGGTCTTCTCTCCTGTTGGTGTGGTGACGTGCGTCATGGTGTTCACCGCCGGCATTCCCCATGCGACGTCGAATCGCAAGTCGTGGTTCGGCTACTGGCGCAACGATGGGTTCGTGAAGACCAAGCACCTGGGGCGCATCGACATGCACGGACGGTGGTCGACGACTCGGGACCATTGGGTCGAAATGTTCCGCAACCGCGAAGTTGTCCCCGGCGAGTCGGTGATGCAGCAGGTCGGCGCCGAGGACGAATGGGTCGCCGAAGCCTACATGGAGACCGACTACTCAGAGCTTGGCAAAGAACATTTCGAGCGAGTGTTGCTCGACTATGCCGTCTTCTCATTGAGCCGGTCGATCGAAGATGCGACTGACGCGGACGAAGCGGTCGTGGAGGACGAAGGATGACCACGGTCGAGGACGTCTTCTGCGTCGAGTACGGAACCAAGCTCGACATGAACAAGATGAAGAAGACGGAGCGACTCAAGGGCGTGGCGTTCGTTGGTCGAATCGGCGGGCTCAACGGCAAGTCCGGCGTCGCAGGATTCGTCGAACCGATTCCCGGCAGGGAACCGTACCCGGCTGGGCTGCTCACGGTCGCGTTGGGCGGTTCGCGACTGTTGTCGACCTATGTCCAGCAACTGCCGTTTTACACGGCGCAGAACGTGGCTGTGCTGACACCGAGGGACCCCTCGATGCCGTTGAACCACCGGTTGTACTACGCAATGTGCCTCAAAGCCAACGACTTTCGTTACAGCGCGTTCGGACGGGAGGCGAACAGGACGCTGGCCAGCATTGAACTGCCCGATTCGGTGCCGGATTGGGTGGATGAGTCGGAGATCCCGACCGTGGACGGCCTGGCAGGCATGGATGGTCCCAGCATGGATCTCGGTGACGCGCACGAGTGGGGCTGGTTCACCTACGCGGACATCTTCGACGTGAAGAAAGGTAAGCGGGTAAAGAAGGCGGATCGCAAGCCAGGCGGCACGCGCTTCATCGGAGCTTCCGAGAAGAACAACGGCATTACCGATATGAGCGACTTGGACCCGATCTTCGAACCGCACTGCCTGACAGTGCCGTACAACGGCAACTCGGTGGGCGTCGCGTTCTACCAGGACAAACCTTTCTTTGCGTGCGATGACGTAACGGTACTGAGGGCAAAGGACGAGGTGAGTCGGTGGGCGTTGCTGTTCGTCGCTGCAGTGATCAGATTTGAGCGGTACCGCTACACCTACGGCTACAAGTGGGGACTCCAGCGGATGGTGAAGACCCTCATCCGCCTACCAATCACAGGAAACGGGAAACCTGACTGGGACTTCATGGAGTCATACATGCGGGGTCTGCCGTTCTCGGCATCGGTAGCAGCTGTGCCGACCGCCAGCGCCTAACTTCTTGATTGCCACGGGTCACGGATCTCTGCATTAGTTAGTAGAGCTAACGGGTCGGTGGGCAGGAGCTTGCCATGTCGCCGCCGAGTATTCCCGAGGTGACGACACGCGGCTCTATGTGACACGCACATGACACACCTCGGGGGTGTCACGAGTAGGCGCGGCTCGCTTGGTGGGAAGAAAACTTCCTGAGCAGGAGAAATTCTGGCTGGAATTTGATCTTATAACCGCTCACTTCTTGAAAGCGAGCGTGGCGTTAAACCCACCGGGGGTTCAAATCCCTCCGCTTCCGCCACCGCCCCTCACCTGCCTCGGCAGGTGAGGGGCCTTTTCATGAACGGTGCACTTGCCTGTCCCCGCCACTGGGAGCGGTCGATGGCGGTCCGGGGGACAGGCGGTGACCGGGTCGACCCGGACGCATTCCGGTGATTGATCCGACCACGCGGTCCAGCTCTGGGGTCGCGTGTCGCCCAGCCGCCCTGTCCAGAAGCAGCCGGGGCCGGTCGAGGACAATGGGGACGCCGCCACGACATCGACCGAGGAGCCATCTACCGATGACCGCTGCCACCGCCGCTGCCCGCACCTACACCTCGCAAGTCGTGGTCCGGTGGTCCGACATGGACATTTTCAAGCACGTCAACCACGCCCGTATGGTGACGCTCCTCGAAGAGGCCCGCATCGACTGGCTGTTCACCGCCGGCCCCGAGATCGCGAACGTCCTCGGGACGAACGTCGTCGCCGGCGTCGAGGTCCGGTACCGGACGCCTCTCGAACACTCCGACAGCCCTCTGGCTGTGACGATGTGGATCGAGAAGCTCCGCGCCGTCGACGTCACCATCCGCTACGAGGTCAGGTCCGCCCACGCCGCACCGGATTCGAAGCCCGCCGTCACGGCCACCACGCAACTCGCGTTCGCCGACCCCGACGCGGGGACGCTGCGCCGACTGTCCGCCGACGAACGTGCCATCCTCGCCCCGTGGACCACGCAAGGCTGACGAACAGCGTCGGCCGCCGCATCACGCTCCCGTCCGGCAAGCCGGTGCGGTCGATAGGTGCGGAGCCTGAGGGGTGCGCGGTTCGGCTTCTGTCGCATTGCGGTCAGAGGGCTCGGCCTGGTTGCCGATCGGCCACTCCGACAAGGTGGGTGCGGAGCGCATGAACGATGTCGGCGCGGTGACACGACGGATGTCCTCGTCCGTGGGCGGTCCATCGCGGAGACAAGCCAGTTGCATTGGCAGGTAGACAGGACAGTGGGCGACTGCGCGGGTCGTGTTTGCCGCGTCGTCGAGGAGGACTGCAGTCAGGTCGATGAAGCAGTTTCGGATGGTCGGGCGTTGAAAGATCCCGCGAGTCGCCACTCGATCGCCGAACGCGCGCGCAGCAGCGGCGAGTGGAAGCTGCGCGACGAACATCAAGCCGAATTGAAACTCAATGTAGGAGGGATGTTTCCATCCGTGTAGGGGGCGTGGGCATCGTCATCGCGAAGACGTCGTAGTCGCGGGAGAGACTGTCGACCACTCCGTGCCATGAATGACGAGACAGGGTGTATCCGTGCAGCAGTAGTACAGGCTCGACCGATCCGGCCCGGTTCATGGATTTCGCAAGGCCCCTTGCGTCTCCGTCTGCCTAGTCATCACAAGCTGGGTGCGGAAGTGTCCAGGGGTGGGGAAGGGGCCACCGGATGTAGTGCCGGGGCAACCCACCACTTCGCGATTCACCGGCAGGTATCGGTGTGCCGTTCCGGCCCCCGCCGCGTGCGCCGCCCGGCATTCGCCCCTCAGGTGGCGTGACGGCCTCGTATGCAGTGGTGGGCCACCGTGGCGCGATGGCCGAGTCGCCCGAGAACACCCTCGCCTCGCCCCGGCTGGCCGAGCAGATCAGGTGGATATCGTTGCAGGGTAGCGCGTTCCGACCTTCGAGGAGGTGCTCGCCACGACCACCGTGACGCTTGAGGTGGAGAATCAAGGCCGTCGAGGCCGTCCCCGAGGTCACTCGGATCACGAACGCCCGTCCCGACGACGCGCGTCGGATCCAGTTCGCCAGCTTCCTGCCCGACGCGTTGCACTGACTTCCTGGCCGGTCCGCAGCCTCGACGACGTCCGCCGAGGGCTCGAGTGGGGTCTGAAGGTGAGGGCGCAGCGGTGGGGCTGCGCGCGTGACGTGCGCAGCCCCACCGCAGGTTTCAGCCGATCAGGTAGCAGCGAGCGACCCGCCGAAGAAGTTGAGTGCGCTGAAGAGATCGGAGAATGCGCCGAAGAACTCGGACAGGTAGCTCAGGTCCACGGTTCTATGCCTTTCGGTCGAATGGGTGTGTGCGGTTGCACATTCGAATCATGGACCGTGAAACTGAGCATTCGGTTCGGCGCGTCTGGCAGATCTCTGGCAAAACTCATTCTTTCCGAGGGTCGGTGGCGATGGCGTGGGAGCCGCCACCCGGTCGGCATGGTCGAGTTCCGCGTCGGCGTGCGCGCATCTGTTGCCAACCGTCGGGCGCGCCGTGATGTGCCGATCCCGTGTGCTGCCGAAAGGGATGTCCGCGCACGCGGCTCACGTTGCGTCCGTGGGCTTCCTTGTCGGAGCCGCATTCTTGCGGCGAGGAGAAGGTGCTGTTCCGTCCGACTCGGTTGCGGTTGGTGGCATCTGGACTCGGTCTGCAGCGTGCCGTGCTCCGATGTAGCCGAACACCATGGCCGGGCCGATCGTTGCGCCCGCGCCGGCGTAGTCGTTGCCCATCACTGCGGCGGACGTGTTGCCGGTAGCGTAGAGCCCCTCGATGACCTCGCCGGTGGCGCGGACCACCTGACCGTGTCGGTTGTGGACCAACCCTCCCTTCGTGCCGAGATCCCCGGCGCGCAGTCGGAGCGCGTAGTACGGGGCCTTGTCGATCGCATCCATCGCGGGGATCGGTAGCGTCGGGTCACCGTAGTAGTTGTCGTATGCGCTACGGCCGCGGCCGTAGTCTTCGTCGTTGCCATTTCGGGCAAAGCCGTTGTAGCGGTGCACGGTGTTCTCGAGGGCTCTGGCGGGCAGGTCGATCCGACGGGCGAGTGCATCGAGGGTGTCGGCGGTGACCAACAAGCCGCTGTCGTACCAGTCGTCCGGGAACTTCTGCCCGGGCATGATCGCGCCGATCTGGTAGCGGCTCTTGGCCGTTCCGTCGAAGACGAACCAGATGGGGTCGTGCTTTCCTGCGATCTGGTCATGCACGAAGTTGACATACGGGGCGGCTTCGTTGGTGAACCTCTTACCGTGCTGGTTCACGATGATCGAGCGCGGAACCGACCGCTCGGATACCAGGCCATGCATGATTCCGTCAGGCCGTCTGATGGACGGCATCCACCACGCGTCGTCCATCAAGTCCAATGCGGCGCCGATCGCCTCGCCCGCCACGATCCCGTCGCCGGTGTTGTCGACCGCGCCGAGGCTGTAGTTCTCCTTTCCGCCCTCGCGCAGGTACTTCCCGCGGAGTTCGGGGCTCTGCTCGAATCCGCCACTCGCCAGCATCACGCCCCTCCTTGCCCGGATCCGGACGGGTTGGCCGTTGCGTTCCGCGCTCACTCCGACCACGGAATTGGTTGTGTCGGTGATGAGCGTGTGCATCGGGGTGTTCAGCCACAGCGGCACGCCGGCGTGTTTGACCGCGAGCCGCAGTCGGCCGACGAGCGCCTGCCCGAGCGTCTCCATGTGTTGACGCAGGATGATGCTCTTGAGTGCTCTCCATCCGGTGGCCAGTGCGGCGCGGCGCCCGGCCCAGGTGCGCATCACCATGTTCAGGCGCACGAACTCCTTCGAGGTGATGTACAGCCCGGCGGGGGTCGACAGTGCACCTGGCCGCAGCAGTCCCTCGTCCTCACCGAGTTCCTTGAGGTCGAAGGGCAGCGGCTCGATGGTCCGGCCACGGGGTCGGCCGCCGGGTGCTTCGGGATGGTAGTCCGAGTAACCGGTGCACCACTGGAACCGCATGAGAGGGCTGGCATTTTCGAGGAACTCGAACACGCGGGGGCCGTGGTCGATGAATGCGTCGATGTTGGCTGCCGGCACCCGATCGCCGACAATGGCAGCCAGGTAGGCACGCACGCTTTCGCGGGAGTCGGAGAGTCCCGCGCGCACGAGGGTCGGGTTGTTCGGAACCCAGATGTTGCCGCCGGAGAGCGCGGTGGTGCCGCCGTAGACGGCAGCCTTTTCGATGATCAGGGTGTCGAGACCGCAAGCCGCTGCGGCAAGTGCGGCGGTCAGGCCACCTGCACCGCTACCGACGACGAGGAAGTCGACCTCGTAGTCGAATGTGCTGCGAGATGTGGAGGGGGGCATGGGGTACTCCTCGAGAGGTGCGTCAAGGTAGGAATGTCCGGCACGATGCGGCTCTGTCGATGGTTGATTCGCGCCGAACAGTGCACGGGCATCAGAGTTTGCTACTGCTGTCGGGGCGCTTCGGTCGCACGGAACCGAACCCCGGGGCCGGCCCGGTGAAAGGCTCAGACGGTGAGTTTGAGCTTCAGTGCGGCGATGGTGTCTGTCGACAGTCCGAGTCCTGTGACGAGGTAGTTGTCGAACGTACCGAAACTCGCGCTGATCTCGTCGAAGCCGGCCTGGAGGAACTCGGGGGAGACTCCCATGAGTACCTTCATCGCCGCACCTGCCTGCTCGCCTTTCGCGGTCGTGACCTGCGTGACGGTCGCCTCGATCGAATCTCTCGAGTACTCGTTGGAGAGGAGGTAATTGCTCATCACGGTCGCGTCGTCGACGCCGGCGATCTTCAGTAGAACCGCGCTGGTCCAACCGGCCCGATCCTTACCTCCGGTGCAGTGGAAGATCTGCGGCCCACCGGTGGTTGCGATGTCGGTCAGGAGGGCCGAGAACTGGGCACGCATCGACGGATCCGTGACGAACTGTCGGTTGGCGTCGGTGAGCAATGCGGCAGCGCTTTCGGGAGTCGAGAGATCCACCGCTGATGTGACAGCGCCACTCTCGGCGTCGCCGATGATGTTGACCTGCATGTAGCGCGCCCCCGAAGGAACGCGATCGGGGTTCTTGTCGATCTCCGCGGTGGTGCGGAGGTCGTAGACCACCTTCACGCCGAGGGTATCCAACGTTGCGGCGTCTTCATCATTGGTAGTCAGTGCGTTGGAGCGGTAGAGAACGCCCTCGCGTACACGGCGTCCGTCGACCGTGCTGTACCCGCCCTCCGGCCCCGCAAGGTCTCGGAAGTTGCTGACTGACTTCAGGCGGGGAGTCTCGACCGCGGCAATCGGACTCGCCGGAAGGGAGGACGAAGTCGACGAGGTGGTCGAGGCGGTTGCGGTGTCATCAGCTGCCGACTGACTGCACCCGGAAAGAAGAACGGTCAACGCCGCAGCGACACCGGCGATCTTGATCCGGGAACTCGACGGCTCTCCTCTGGCCGCGCTCGACATCGAGATCATTGGGCGCACTCTCGATTCCGGCAGGGCCGGAGGTCGCCACGTCTCTTCCGAAACTGCCAGGCGTGCTGGTTGTTGCATCGTTGCTCTCCTTCGATCAGAAACAGATGTTTGCCTTGTGCTGTCGCCGGCACACCGCTACACGTTCGTCGGCCCATCGCTCATACCGAAACCCCCTCGAACTCGAGCTCTACGGCGCGTTGGTAGCCGGCCTCGGATCCCGACAGGTAGCGATCGACGAATTGCCGCCACTTCCGCGGATCATCTGCCGCCGAGACATATTCGCGCTGGAATCCCTCATCCCGCTCGTAGTCCGGGACGCACGCCGTGAAGTGGGCACCACCGGGTGCCACCACCACTCCGGAGACAAGTCGACGCGGAATCCGGACCGTCCTTGTATGGGTCTCGCCGGTCAGCTCGGCCGTCGAAACGATGCGCTCACACGACACGTACGCCTGATCGGCGGCCTTGCAGAACAGGTCGTCGAAGTAGAAGTCGGGCCCCAAGTGCATTGCATTGCCGTGAATATCGGCACGGTTCATGTGCACGAGCGCGACGTCGAGCGGGATCGCCGGCATTGCCACGAGCATCTCTTCTCCGTACGGGTCGATTACCGTGCGCAGTCGGGGGCTGGCGCGCAGGACGTTCGGGCCCGGCCCGGCTCGCGTCGGCAGGTATGGGAGTCGGAGACCCGCTGCGTACAGGCCCCACTGGAGCATGCCCTCGTCGTACTCCTCGACCTCGATTCGGCCGCCCTGCCGTGCGGCGCGGAAGTGTGGATCGAGCGGAACCGAGTCCAGCGAGACGAGCCCGTGGACAACCTTCTTCACCTTGCCTGCCGCGCACAGTAGGCCTACGTCGGCGCCGCCGTACGAAACGACTGTGAGATCGTCGATGTCCGACCGGAGGATCTCCCTCACGAGCGACATCGGCTTCCGCCGGGATCCCCAGCCGCCGATCCCGATGGTCATTCCGGAACGCAGCCGGCAGGCCACCTCTTGCGTCGATATCACTCTGTCCGACAAGCAGATTCCTCCTTCTTTCGGTGATCGGAACAGTGGTTCCACAACTGTGTATCAAACATTTGCTGCGCCGCGAGGCGAAGGAGCAGACCTGAGATTTTGCTGTCGGAGTGGTGCGAGCGAACATCGATGTCGCTGTGATCGTGTCAGTCGGTAGCTGCGCATTACAGCCGATCCGAACGGTGTTCGGTAGGCGTGCGAACCTGCACGATCGACTTCGGGAGCATGAACGCAACAGCCGCACCGACCAGGGTGGCGACTGCGCCGATCATGAATGCGACCTGGAACCCGCGGTCGGTATAGAACACGGAGCCGTGTGTCACTTCGGGCGCGAGTGGCGCGATATAGAGCGAATTCATCACACTGAAAGCGATTACCGGTAGGACAGCCGGGAAAACGCTCTGGAAGACTCCCACGATGCTGGCTGTACTGGCTTGGAGTTCCGGAGGCACGGCCTCGATCAGGAGATTCGGTACAGCTGCGTAGGCGAGGCCCATTCCTGTGCCGAACACGGCAGCGAACAGCACAAGCAGGACCATGCTGCCGTGGATCAATGATGTCAGGGCGAATCCGCTCGTCATTGTCAGCAACCCGACTACCAGCATCCCTCGCGGGCGTGCACCTCGGCCGACGAGTAGGCCCACGATGACGCCGCCGACCACCACCATTCCGCCGATCGGAGCTTGAAGGACTGCGAATCCCTGTGCAGTGAGACCGAAACCGTATCCGAGATCCAAGCTGCTGGGGATCATGGCGAGCATGGGGAGCAGGATCGAGTACAAGCCGGCGGCGGCGTACGCGAAGCCGGCTCCTATCGCAGTCAAGAGCACCGGTCGATTCCCGAGGACCTCCAGATCCACGAGCGGATCTCGAACGTGGCGAGCCGAGATCATCCAAGCGCTCAGCAGCACTGTTCCGCTGATCATGTACACGAGGGTGGAAGTGTCCGTCCACCCTCGCGAAGGGCCGATGCTCACTGCGATCAGTAGGCCCGCAATACCTGCGCCGAGGAGCGCGGCGCCGAGAAGGTCGAGAGTGGAACGTAGCCGCACCGAGGATTCACTGGTGGATGCAGCGATCAACCCGGCGAGGAGCGTCAGGATACCGACGAAGAACCAGAAGATGCTGCGAAAACCATAGTTGTCCAGGAGCCATCCCGTCATGAACGGTGCAGGTATGGCAATCAGCCCCATTCCACTCGTGGCGATGCTGACGGCGAGTGTGACGGTTTTCGGTGGGAACACGTCGCGAATCAGCGAATAACTCAGGAATAGGCAGGGGATGAGGAATCCCGACACGGACCGCCCCAGGAGCATGATTGCGTAGCTCCCTGCTGTGGCGCAGATCAGTGAACCGAGCGCTGCCAGCGACACGCATGCCAGCAGGAGCTTTCGCTTGCCGTGCATGTCCGCAAGCTTGCCGATCAGGGGTGCGGTGATGGCGCCGACAAGGAGGAAGGCGGTCAACAGCCATGCTCCCTGTGAGGTCGAATAGTGTGCCGCAATCGATGGAATCGCCATCGATATCATCAGGTAGCTCATGGTGAGAGTCTCGAGAAGCAGCACCAGGGTCATGAGGGAGAAGGCGAGGCGTGGCGTCCATCGTTGCGCCTGCTGTGGATCGCTCGGTGGCGAGTCTGGCATGCCTGCGGGGTGAACGTCGGAGACCATTGAGTAGGCCCTTTCGTGGGGTCGGATGCGATCACCTACCTGAGACGGACTGTGCGAGGAACGAATTCGGGTAGGTCGAGCGAGGTGGCGAGCCCAGGGAGGGGGTGTTGCCCCTCGAAGATGTAGGTCACATCACAGAGCTTGGAAGCGTTGATTTACCACTACCTGTTCCATCCAGCGGGAGGCGTTGATGCATCCGGGACTCGCGAGCTGCCCGCTGTCGGCGAATTCGAAAGTGCACACAGCCGGGCTGTGACCTCCTACCTACTGCGCCGTCCCGTCAGCCGGTGTCCGCAGGCCTGGCCGCTCGGACGGCGTGCTGGATCGGGTGTCGGCCGTTCGTGGCGAATAGTTTGTGGCGAAGTTGATTTCGTGGCGAGCGCCCGCCTGCGCCGAGCCGCCGCCGTGGCTGAGGCTTCGGGCCGGCCGAGGGTGGGGCAATGATGTCTACCTCGTCTGCGTGGATTGTCCGTTGGGGCACTTCGGCGACGGGAGAGCGACCCCGATTGTGGATCTGTGCAGGATCGGTGGCAGGTGCTGGTTCATCGAATGGAGGCGGTTGGCGTTGTGGCCGAGTCGCATTCGTTCGTTGTCCGAACGATCTCGTCCGAACCTTGTGAAGTGCTTCCGGCGTGTACCGACCCGACGGTTCGGTTCGCTCCGCGGCATCGCGGTCCCGATCGGGTGACCGCCCGAGGAGGGCCGCTGTAGAACGTGCAGGTCCACCGAGTCGAGCCTAACGAGCGGTCGATCAATATTGCGCTGACCGTAGTCAGTGTGGAACTGAACTGTTACTCTCAACGCGATGTCAGCCCGCCTTTCTTCTCTCGAGTCCGGTCGTGCAGTGTGCGCGGCCCGATTCGGCGTGGCGACCTTCCGGCGCGGGCGTAAGGCCATAGACCGGCGTCCCGCGGGCCTGGTCTGGATCGAAAGAGCCTCGGCCGCAACGGCCGACTCCATCTGACGTTCACCTCTCCCGCGTAGGGCTGCCCAGCCCCGCCGGCGTTCCGCATGCCTGTACGTGATGCTGTCTTGCGCGCCACAGCGGAGAATGTGTGAGCTCAGTCTGTGACGTCCTCCACCTGATCCGGGCTGCTCCGACTTGGCAGCCTGTTCTTCGTCTTTCCATGACCGGGCCATCGCCGCTCGGTCGACGGGCGTACCCGTGGCAGGTCACCGCACAGTCTGCGTCGCAGCGGAGCCGTGCCTCAAACAGCCTCCGAAACCCATTCTTCCGCAATGAAAGACACACCTCTCCCATGAATCGTTTCGACAACCGCCGCATCCTCGTCACCGGCGCCGCTTCGGGTATCGGACAGGCGACCGCGCTGCGACTGCTCTCCGAGGGCGGCCATGTCGTCGCCGCCGACGTCTCCGAGGAGGGCCTGGCCACCACCCGCGCCCTCGCCGAAGGCGCCGCGCTCGCCGGCCGCCTGCACACCCTGGTGCTCGACATCGGCGACGAGAACTCCGTCGTCGGTGGTGTCCGTCAAGCACTCGACACCCTGGGTGGACTGGACGTGCTGGTCAACGCAGCAGGAATCCTGCGCGGCGCCCACACCCACGAGACCTCCCTCGAACTGTGGAACCGAGTCATCTCGGTGAACCTGACCGGCATGTTCCTCGTCACCCGGCAGGCGCTGCCCGCGCTTGTCGAGACCGGCAACGGGGTGGTGGTGAACTTCAGCTCGACCTCCGCCGCCTTCGCCCACCCGTACATGGCCGCATACGCCGCCAGCAAGGGCGGCATCCAGTCCTTCACGCACGCACTCGCCCTCGAGTACGGCAAGCAGGGGCTACGCGCGGTCGCCGTCGCACCCGGCAGCATCAAGAGCGGGATCACCGACACCACCGCCTCGTACCTGCCGCAGGACACCGACTGGTCCCTGTTCGGCAAGTTGTCCCCCATCCTGGCCACCGACCAGGAATCGGGGGGAGCCCCCATGGCCGGGCCGGAGAGTGTAGCCGGGGTCATCGCCATGCTGGCCTCCGACGACGGTGCATTCATCACCGGCACGGAGATCCGCATCGACGGCGGCACACACGCCTGACCGCGGCTCACTGCGGCGGCCCGACCCTCCTCGGGGCGGGCCGCCGTAGGGCGCTCGGCGAGTTCGGCGTGGTTGTCGTCGGGACCCCACCACGCGGCCGCGTGGTTGCGTTCTCCGATTGCCCTCTCAGGCAACGAGAGGGGCTGGCGCGCAGGTTTGCCGGCTGCGATCCACGCGGTCACGCAGGATCCGGCCACGGCGCGTCCCGGCCACGCCTCACGCCGCGCGCCGCTTCGCAAACAGAAGAACTCAATTTGACGTATTCGTCGTACAGTTCAGCAGAAGCGAGGGAAGTACGAATGCACACCCAGGGGACTCCGCAAACAGCTGCAGATTCGGCGCCCAGCGCAATTCTCGAACGCATCTCACTGGTCCTGGACGCCTTCGAGGGTCCCGGTCGACTCAACCTCGCGCAGGTCGTCAGGTACACCGGGCTCCCGCGGTCCTCGGCACACAGAATGCTCGAGCGCCTCGTCGGAATGAACTGGCTCCGCCGCGAGGGCAACGACTATGAACTTGGCACCCGCCTGATGCAGCTCGGTTCGACGGCGGTGTACCAGAATTCCGTGCGGAGGGCTGCCGCGCCGATTCTCCACGAACTGCACCGCGCCACGGGGTATGTCGTCCATCTCGGGGTGCTCGACGGTTCTGACGTCGTGTATCTGGACAAGATTGGTGGTCGACTGGCTGCGGAGTTGCCGACGAGGGTCGGTGGCCGGTTGCCTGCGCACGAGTCGGCGATCGGTAAAGCCCTGCTTGCATACACCCCATCCGGCAGCGACCATTTGGCCGACTTCACGCCAGAACTGCACAAGGTCCGCGAGATGGGTGTGTCGTACGACCTGAACCAAATCGCAGGAGGCATCAGCACAATCGCCGCTCCTGTCGGGGACTTGGGCGAAGTTGTCGCGGCGCTGTCGATTTGCGGCCCCGTCGGCTACCTGAAGTTCGATTACCGGCACACGACGCCAGTTCGTGTGGCGGCCAGCGCAATTCTGCATGCCGTCAAGGGGAGAGGGAGGGGCGGAGCTTTGTCGTACGCCAATCGCAATTATCTCGCGGCTATGCCCGCCCCAGGTCAGCGTCCTCGTCTACGTTTCGCGTAGGCGATCACGATCCGAAACGGGGCAGTCAGGCAGTGCCTCCGACGCGGGCCGGGCTCGCCGACACCTGACCTGGTGTCGGCGGGGCCGTCGGCTGTTCGCGGGCGGCGGATGAAGCCCAGTGGTGCGGTGCACCGTCGACGGGGTCCGCCGGTGCCGGACCCTCACATTTCCCCCTGACCTTGGGCTCTGCAGAAGCAAGCTGCGCCGTATTTCCCCGAGACCCGGCAGCGAATCGGATCGGTCCGTACGGTGGGGATGAACCGATACCTAGGGGGTGTGCACGGCAGTGATGGGGCGATCAGCCATGATCGCGGCGGGCCTGGTGGTCGCGCTGGCGATGTTCGGTCCGATGGTCGCGGTACAGGCCGCGCCGATCGAGCAGACACCGCCAGCTGTCGCTGCGGAGGCATACGTCGACCACGTGGTGGAGCTGACGGACCAACGCACGGCGCTGTTCGTGTTCTCGCCGGCGATGAGCAAGGTGGTGCAGGTGCAGATTCTGCATCCGACGGGCACTGCCGAACGGCCGTCGCTGTATCTGCTCGACGGCGTCAGCGCCGGATCCGAGTCGGACTACCAGGAGAGCACCTGGACGCAGAAGACCGATGCCGTCGAGTTCTTCGCGGACAAGAACATCAACGTCGTCCTGCCCGTCGGTGGCACCGCAAGCTACTACACCGACTGGGAGCGGAGCGATCCCGTGCTCGGCGAAAACCGTTGGGAGACATTCCTGACCCGCGAGTTGCCGCCCATCGTCGACGGGCAGTTCCACGGCAACGGCGTCAACGCGATCGCCGGCCTTTCGATGGGTGCGCAGGGCGCGATGACGCTCGCCACCCGCAACCCCGACCTCTACCGCGGCGTCGCCGCGCTCAGCGGCTGCATGGACACCGGTCGCATCGAATCCCAGGCCGGGGTGCGCGGCACCGTCGCATCGAAGGGCGGTGACGCCGACAACATGTGGGGGCTGCCGGACGACCCGGCATGGCCCGCGCACGATCCGACCGTGCACGCGGAACAACTGCGCGGCAAGGACATTTTCGTCTCCACCGGCAACGGGCTTGCCGGCCCGTACGAACTCGGTGCGCCCGACGCGCTCGAGAAGGTGGTCGTGGGTGGACCGCTCGAGGCGGCGTCCAACTCGTGTACCCAGTTGTTCGACGGCAGGCTGACGGAACTCGGCATCCCGGCCACATTCCTGTACCGCCCCTACGGAACTCACTCCTGGCCGTACTGGCAGGACGACCTGCGGGCGGCGTGGCCGACGCTCGAACGCGCCCTGGGGATCTAGCTGTACTTCGCCGTCAGTTCGGTGCCGCGGTGGTGATCCGACCCGGGGCCGGTGGGGCGACGGGGGAGCGGCTCTCCAGGTAGTCGGTGAGTGCATCGAGATCCGTTCCGGCGGAGGCGGGTTCGATCCCCGATTGCAGGGCGGTGAAGCCGTCGCCACCGTCGGCGAGGAACTTGTTGACCGCCACCCGGTAGAGGCCGTCCGGGTCGGCGGCGACACCGTCGACCCGGATGTCGGCGATGCGTGCACCGATCGGCGCTCCGCGGTCGATCCGGTAGGTCAGGGTGGACGACGGGGCCAGGATCAGCTCGAGCACGGATCCGTCGGGCCGCGGCTGGAACTGTTGCTCGAGAACGTCTTTCAGTTGGGCTCCGGTGAGGGTGCGTACCTCGAGCGAATTCGCGAACGGCTGCACCTGGTAGGCGTCGCCGAAGGTGACGGTGCCGTCGGCGTCGGGGAGTAGATCGGCTCGGATGCCGCCCGGGTTGGTGAGGGCGATCTGCGCCCCGCGTCCGCGCGCGGCTTCCAGTTGGGCATCGGCGATCAGATCGCCCAGCGGGCTCTCGCCGCCCGCGCTCGGTTCTCGGGTGATGTCGGCGGTGGTGACGCCGATCGCCCGTTCGGCCACTTCGGCGGACTGGGTGCTGGCCCGGTCGACCAGCTCGGCGACCCGCGGGTTCGGCGAGATATCCTGCGTGACAATCTGGTTGAAGGCCTGCGTCTGGTCCCGGTCCACCTCGCCGGTGGCGCGGTCGAGGCTCATGTCGACCACGGACACGATCCGTCCGTGAGAGGCGGCCTGCATCATCGGTCGCGGGTTGCCCGCCGGATCGTCGACCGTGCAGTTGTACTGGGTGTGGCTGTCGGCGGTGAAGATCGCGTCCACCTTGGGTGTCGCGCGGGTCGCGATGTCGCGGGCGGGGCTGTCGGCGAGGTCGCACGCGTTGGGTCCGCCGGTGGCCTGTACGTCGCCGCGGTGCAGGAGGACGACGATCGCGCGCACTCCGAGGAAGTCGAGGGATTCCGCGGTGCGGTCGATCGCGTCGAGCTCGTCACCGAACCGGAGGCCGGCGACGCCGTCGACGGTGATCTTCGACGGTGCATCCGACGGCATCACGCCGATGACGCCGACAGGCACCCCGTCGACGTAATTCACCGCGAAGGGGAGGGTGGCGGGGGTGCCGTCGGTGAAGCTCATGTTCGCGGCGAGCAGCGGGAACCGGGCGCCGCTGAACTCGGTTTCGAACTGGCAGCCGTCCACCGGGTGGCAGCCGCCGTTCTGCATGCGGTGCAGTTCCCCGAATCCCTCGTCGAGCTCGTGGGTTCCGATCGAGGCCGCGTCGACGCCCATCTCGTTCAACAGGTTCACGGTCGGTTCGTCGTGAAACAACGCCGACTCGATCGGTGACGACCCCCAGCTGTCGCCCACCGAGTAGAGCAGCGAGTTGGGGGCCTGCCCGCGGAGCTGGTCGACATACGCGGCGAGGTAGGCGGCGCCCCCGGCGTCGGTCGCGGGACCGTCGGGCCGGGAGATCTGGGCGCGGGCACCCTCGGGTGGCAGCAGGCTGCCGTGCAGGTCGTTGATCGCGAGCAGCCGCACCGGAACGGTGTCGACGTCCGGCGGTCGGGCGTCGACGGCCTGCGGTCCGACGGTCATCGACGCCCCGAGCGCCGCGGCGAGAACTGACACCCGAACCCGCGTCCGGCGTCCGGACAAATCGCTCCCTGGTCGACACACCGCCCAGAGTCTGCCAACGATTCGGCGGCGGTGATACCGCCGACCGATAACGGTTGGATTACGTCGTGGGCGAGCCCGCCGGGATGCCGGCGAGTTCCAGTGCGGCACCGGTAGTCGCGAACGCGAGGAACGCGTCGTTCTCGTGCGGGTCGCCGATCGTGATGCGGACACCGTCCACGCCGTAGGGGCGGATCAGCACCCCGGCCTCGGCGCTGGCCTCGCCGTAGGCGGCGGAGCGCTCGCCCATCGGCAGCCACACGAAGTTGGCCTGGGTGACCGGGACGTCGTAGCCGGCGGCGAGGAGGGCGTTGCGCATCCGGTCGCGCTCGACGACGACGTCGTGGGTCCGGTGCAGTAGTTCGTCCTGTGCGCCGAGGCACGCGATCGCGGCGGCCTGCGCGACGGCGTTGACGCTGAAGGTGATGTGCACCTTCGCCAGTGCGGCGACGATCGCCGGATCGGCGATCGCGTAGCCCACGCGGACACCGGCCAGCCCGTACGCCTTCGAGAACGTCCGCAGGACGACGACGTTGCGGCGGCCCCGGGCCAGTTCGACGCCGTCGACGCCGGAGCGGTTGTACTCGTAGTACGCCTCGTCGAGGGCGACGACGACGTTCGCCGGGACGGCGTCGAGGAACCGCTCGAGCTCGTCGCGGCCCAGCGCGGTGCCGGTGGGGTTGTTCGGGTTGCAGACGAAGATCAGGCGGGTGCGATCGGTGATCGCGTCCACCATCGCGTCCAGGTCGTGTCCGTGCTCCGCCGTGAGCGGCACCGGGACCGGGACGGCGCCGGCCACCTTCGTCACGACCGGGTACGCCTCGAACGAGCGCCACGCGTAGACGACCTCGTCACCCTCGTTGCAGGTGGCCTGCACCAGTTCCTGGCACAGTGCCACCGAGCCGCATCCGGTCGCGATGTTCTCCCGCGGCACACCGAGCGACTCGGACAGAGCGCCGATCAGTGCCGCCGACGTGTTGTCGGGGTAGCGGTTCGCGATCGCGGCGGCATCGGCGATGGCCTGCGCGACACCGGGCAGCGGGCCCTGCGTCGTCTCGTTGCTCGCCAGCTTGATCGCCCCGGGATAACTGCGGCCCGGCACATAGGTGGGGATGGAATCGAGGTCAGGGCGGGTCACGGGGGTCACGATGCGATTATGCGCCCTGCGATCACGTGCACTGTCGACGCGGTCGTGCCAAGGTTGAACCATGCCGGGAATCTTCCGGGACAGCGCCCCCTTGCGCGCCGATGACGACACCGTCGTGGAGGCTTCGCGGGTACCGCTGACCGCCGTCGAGCCCGACCGCCATGCGCGCGGCGGCATCGTGGTGCTCCACGAGTCCCGCCAGTTCACCCCCGCGCTGATCGACCTGATGCGCGCCCTCGCCGCGGAGGGCTGGCTGGTGGTGGCCCCGCACCTGTTCCATCGCGAGGCTGCACACAGCGATACCGAGGTGTTCGGTCAGAACCTCTTCGACGATTTCGACGCCACCTTCGACTGGCTCGTCGAGCGCGGCATCTACACCGACTGCGTCGGGGTCCTCGGATTCGACGACGCCGGAACGGCCGCGATGATCGTCGCCACCAACCGGCCGGTCGGGGCTGCGGTGAGTGTCTCCGCGCACGGCATCGTCGAACCCCTCAACGCCGACACCCCCACCCTCGTCGAGGCCGGGCCGTCGCTGAAGGCGCCGTGGCTGGGCCTCTACGGCGAGGACGACCCGCTGACCCCGCGCGACCACGTCGAGCGGCTACGAGACGCCGTCGCGAGGGCCGACGCGCCCACCAACATCGTCAGCTACAGCGGCCTCGCGCATCGGGCCGACGAACCGCCGGTCACCGAGGCGGCCGCGGGCGACGAGGACCCGCTCGTCGTCGCGATGCTCGACGCCCAGCGTCGGATCTTCGACTGGTTCGACGGGAACCTGCGGTGACCGCATGGCTCATATGACGCTGACCAGCGGTTTTGCGTTTGCCGGGCATCTCTGTGTAATGTTTCGCCCGGCGGTTCGAAAGGGCCGGCCCCCAAGGAGGCGTGCCAGAGCGGCCGAATGGGACTCACTGCTAATGAGTTGTCCCCCTTAAAGGGGACCGGAGGTTCAAATCCTCTCGCCTCCGCCACACTGGTGCTTCGTTGGGCCAGTAACAAGTGAACACTGTTTGGACATGCGCCCGTAGCTCAACGGATAGAGCATCTGACTACGGATCAGAAGGTTAGGGGTTCGAATCCCTTCGGGCGCACATACGAAATCCCCCACCAGCACCGCTGGTGGGGGATTTCTCGTTCTGTCTCAGCGCGATCTACGAGCCGAACGGCAGGCTCGACGAGCCGACGGAGATGCCGGCCGAGCCGACGGACGAGCCCGTCGACGTTCGCCAGGGGCCCCGGATCGCGACGACGATTCCCGGGGACTGGATGTTGGCGTACAGCGTCCGGCCGTCGTGGCTGAAGGCCGGACCGCAGAACTCGCTGTCGTTCAGTTCGTTGCGGGCAACCGAGAACGGCTCACCGTTCTCGGTCACGCCGATCAGGTGGCTGATGCCGTCGCCGTCCTCGGCGAGGATCAGGCCGCCGTGCGGCGACACGGTGATGTTGTCGGGTCCGTCGTAGTTGCCGGTGTCGACGGAAGGATCCGGGTTCACACCGAAGAGCGTCTTCAGCTCGACGGTCTGGGTGGCCGGGTCGTAGAACCACACCTGGCCGTCGTGC
This sequence comes from Prescottella sp. GW823-FHT02E09, assembly GCF_058797375.1. NCBI lineage: Bacteria > Bacillati > Actinomycetota > Actinomycetes > Mycobacteriales > Nocardiaceae > Rhodococcus > Prescottella sp. GW823-FHT02E09. Next base: position 321,077 of record NZ_JBXAJP010000006.1, on the reverse strand, counting down.
TCGGCAACGCTGCCGTCGCTGGTGCGGGCGAAGCTGGCGACGAAGTACGCGCCGCCGTCGCCCCACCACTGGCCCTCGAGTTTGCGGCTGCGGGTGACCTGATCATTGGTGAACTGCTTGCGCACCGAGGTGGACTTGGCGTCACGGTCGGGGACGTCGACCCACTGCACGGTGTACCGGACGCCCGGGGTGGTGGCCTGCGCCAGGTCGGGCACGTGGGTGCCGCCCTGGAAGCACTTCATCGCCTGCAGGCTGCCGGCGGTGTCCCCGCCCGGCGACTGCGCGAGCGTGTGGAACGCGCCCGGGCCACCGACGAATCCCTGCGGCGGCGTCCATCGGTAGAAAAGGCCGTTGGGGCTGCCGGCGTCCTCGGTGAGGTAGACGGCGCTCGACGACGGGTCGACGGCCACCGCCTCGTGCGCGTACCGGCCGAGGAACTTCAACGGAATCGGGCTCTTGCCGATGTTCGCGGCCTGACCGGCGGGGTCGACCTCGAAGACGTAGCCGTGCGCGAGGGTGAAACCGTTCGATCCGGCGCGGGCCTCGGTCTCCTCGCACGTGAGCCAGGTACCCCACGGGGTGATACCGCCCGCGCAGTTGTTCACCGTCCCCGCGACGCTGACGTACTGGGCCTGGCGCGCCCCGGTCCCGTCGATCGCGGTCGTGGTGGTGCCGCCGCGGGCACCCGGGTCGTAGGTGAGGCCCTCGACGGCGGGGACACCGTAGGGCTCGCTGCCGCCGACCTCGTGGTTGGTGACGAGGGTGGAGCCGTTGCCGTTCGCGAACACGCCGTTCGCGTCGGGATCGCTCGGGAAGGGGGCGCCGCCGTCGAGCAGCGTCTCGCCCGAGCGGGAGACGATCGTGTAGGAGAAGCCCTCGGGAAGGGCGAGGATGCCGTTGGGGTCGGGGACGAGCGGACCGTAGCCGATCGCAGCGCCGGGCGCGGCGCCCGCGATTGCGGGCCGGAACAGTGTGCCGACGCTGCCGGCGAGCGTCACCCCGATACCGGCCAGGGCGGTGCGTTCGAGGAATGTGCGGCGATCGATCGGTGACATGGTCACGGTGCGGTACCTCCCATTGGATCGTCAAGGACGGGAGGACGATAGGTGGGTGACCGCAACGACAGAATGCAGCCGAATGGCCTGCCGATGAACCGGACCGGAATTTCCTCGGGCAGGAGCCGGCGCCGCTCCGCCGGGGTGACGCGCCGCGGCCGGATCGGCCGATCGTGTTGCTTCGCAGACGGTTACGGGCTCGCGACAGTCTGGCGGCCCACATCGGAAATCCCCCACCAGCATCGCTGATGGGGGATTCCTCGTGTGGGAGTGGGGCGCGACGGTCCGCGCCGCTCACGTCAGCTGAAGGAAGCCAGTGTGCCGAGCACACCCATGATGGTGGCGATGGCGGTGAGGGCGGTGGCGATGCCGCTCACGACCGGCTTGACCTCGGCGACAGACGTAGCGAACTCGGCAGAACTCATAACTGCTTCCCATCGTGTGTTTGTTTGGTCGCGCGAACCTGCGCGCTCGCAAGCTACCCCACGCGTGGGCGGCCCCGCAGTAGGTACGTGCCGGAGGGCGCGGATTCCACCCCGTGGATCACCCTTGCGCCGGCAACGGCGGCCGTCGATCTCAGCTAGACGGCAGCAGAGCCGCCGCCACGCCGATCGCGAGCGCGGTGAACACGACGAGCCAGAAGACGGCGAACGGCGACCGGCCGAGCCCGACGGCGATCACGCCCGGGACCAACGACAGCAGCGCGAACGCCAGTAGCCATGACGTTCGGACCGTAGTTCGGTGCGCATGGGACCAACCCTGGTGTCGGGGATCCACGGAAACGGTCATGACCTCGCCCCACTTCGACTCTCTACCGAGCGACCCTACGCCGGATGCCGCCGGAGCCGAAGGGGGCGAGTCGGTCGGCTCAGGCCGCCGCGCCGGTGGTCGGCATCAGCCGTGCCAGGACGTCGGCGAGGGTGATCAGCCCGATCAGCTGCCCGTCCCCGTCCCCGTCCCCGTCCCCGTCGCGGACGATCGCGATGTGGCTGCGGGTGCTGCGCATCGTCGAGAGCGCCTCGTAGACCGGGGCTTCCGCCTCGAGCGTCAGCACGGCACGCATGAGGTCGCGGGCGCGGGTGCCGGGCTGCGAACCGAGGCTGTCACGGACGTGGACGACGCCCTCGACGTCGTCGCCGCTGCGCACCAGCAGGCGCAGATGCCCACTGCGGTCGGCGGTCTCGCGGATCCGCTCGACCGGTGCGTCCGGGTCGACACTGCTCGGCCGGTCGTTGGGCCGGACGATGTCGCCGACGGTGAGCGACTCGAGCTCGAGCGCGCTCGTGAGGTGACCGTGGTAGCGCTCGTCGAGCGTGCCGACGGTCGCCGAATGCTCGACGAGGTGCCGCAGGGCCTCGGGATCCTGCCCCGACGCCACCTGGTCCACCGGCTGCACGCCGACCTTCACCAGGCACCGGTTCGCGGCCCGGTTGAGGACGACGATGAGCGGGCGGGTGAGCCACATGAAGCCGCGCATCGGGATCGCGAGCATCGTGGCGGACTTCTCCGGGTGGGCGATCGCCCACGACTTCGGCGCCATCTCGCCGACCACCAGATGCAGGAACGTCACGATGATCAGCGCGAGCACGAATCCGGCGACGTCGGCGAGCCACGACGGCGCGCCCCAGCCCGCGAAGGCGGGCGTGAGCCAGTGGTGCACAGCCGGTTTCGTGACCGCGCCGAGTGCGAGGGTGCAGACGGTGATGCCCAGCTGGGAGCCGGCCAACAGCACGGACAGCTCGGACGCGCTGCGCAGTGCCGCGCGGGCGGAGCGGCTGGTCGGTGCGGCGTCCTCGAGGCGGTGCCGGCGCGCGGCGATGAGCGCGAACTCGACCGCGACGAAGAAGGCGCTCGCGGCGATCAACACGACGGTGACGGCGAGGACGATCCAGGGATTACTCATCGACCGAGTCCTTCCGGTCCGTGTGGACGGTCACGAACAGTTCCGACGGCACGTGCTTGTCGACGCCGCGGACCTCGACATGCAGGTATGTCGGCGGTGGCGGTTCGTCGGAGACGAGGTCGGCCGGGTCGGCGGGGAGCGGGACGGTCACGGTGTCGCCCACCTGGGGCAGTCCGCCGAACTCGGCGATGACGAGGCCCGCGAACGTCTCGTAGTCGTCGTCCTCGGGCAGGTGCTCGTCGAGCACGCGCGCGAACTCGTCGATGTGCACGCCGCCGGGGACCAGCCAGCCGCCGTCGACGGCGACCACCTCGGTGGCCTCGTTGTCGGGGTCGTGTTCGTCGGCGATCTCACCGACGAGTTCCTCGGCCATGTCCTCGATGGTGACGACGCCGGCGAAGCCGCCGTATTCGTCGATGACCAGCGCCATTTCGTCGTTCGCGGCGGTGATCTGGGCGAGTACGTCGGGCAGTGGCAGCGTCGTCGGCACGATCACGGCCGGCCGGGCGTGGTCGGTGGCGGTCCCGGTGGGGGCGGAGCCGAGCAGGTCGTGCAGGTGGATGACGCCCCGCAGGTCGTCGCTCGTCGCCCCGACGACGGGGTAGCGGGTGTGCCCGGCGCCCATCCGGGTCAGGACGTCGCCGATCGGTGTGTCGGCGCGGACGACGTCGACGCGGGCCCGCGGGATCATGGCGTGTTCCGCGGTGCGGGTGGGGAAATCCAGGATTCGGTCGAGCAGGGTCGACAGCTCGCGGGGCAGCTCGCCGGCGTCGCGGGACTCGGCGACGATGTGCTCGAGGTCGCGGGGCGTCGCGGAGTGCTCGACGTCGTGGACCGGTTCGATCCTCAGCACCCGCAGCAGCAGGTTCGACGACTGGTCGAACAGCCAGATCAGCCAGCCGAACAGCTCGAGGTAGAGCGTGGTGGACAGCGCGAGCCTGCGGGCGACGGGCTCGGGACGCGCGATGGCGAGGTTCTTCGGGAACAACTCGCCGAACACCATCTGCACGACGGTGGAGAACAGCACCGCGAGGATGGCGCCGACGGCGATGCCCGCGCCGGTGGGGATCCCGATGCCGCCCATCAGCTCGCCCAGCCCCCGGCCGATCAGTGGTTCGGCGACGTAGCCGACGAGCAGGCCGGTGACGGTGATGCCGAGCTGGGCGCCGGAGAGCATGAACGAGGTGCGGCGGGTGACGCCGAGAGCGCGGGCGGCCGCGGCGTCCCCCGATTCGGCGCGCGCCCTCAGCCGCGACCGGTCCACCGCCATGTAGGCGAACTCCTGCGCGACGAAGTAGCCGGTCAGCGCGGTGATCGCCAGGACGACGGCGATACCGGCGACGATTCCGAGCAGCGTCAGCACGCGGACACCTCCACAGCCGGGGTGTCACTGATGATCACACGATGGTCGACGGGTCTTCGAGGTTTGCGCTTCGCGCGTCTCATGGCGCTCTTTCTGTGTCGGTAGGCATGTCCCACAAAAATAGGACGAATCGCCCACCGGGTTGGTTCCGAAGTCGGCGATCCTTTGTGAGGACGCCTAGCCTCGGATCGAGGTCCGGATGCCCGGACAGTGCCGTGTGAGGAGAGCCCGTGACGACGTCGGAAACCCAGCCCCAGCCCCAGCCCATTGCCCTCGGCCCGAAGTCCGACGACCTGCTGGCGGACGCGATCGTCCGCGGCGGTGGTGGACTCGTGGACCTGGCGGATGCGCGGGCGCTGGTGTGGGACGGCGACGACGTCGCGGGCTTCCCGGGCGAGCTCCCGGAGTCGGTCCGGTGGGTGCAACTGAACTCGGCCGGCGTCGAGCACTGGTTCGACGCCGGGATCATCCAGCGGCATCCGGAACTCGTGTGGACCTCGGCGGCGGGCGCCTTCTCGGCGAGTGTCGCCGAGCACGCGTTCGCACTGCTGCTCGCGGGCGTGCGGGCGCTGCCCGAACACCTCGCGGCCACCACGTGGCGGCAGCGGGAGTTCTTCGACAAGATCGGCACCCTGCGCGGGGCCCGGGTCGCGATCATCGGCGCGGGCGGCATCGGGCGCGCGCTGATTCCGATGCTCACCGCGGTCGGTGCCACCGTGGTCGCCGTGAACCGGTCCGGCCGCCCGGTGCCCGGGGCCGTCGAGACGGTGACCGCCGACCACGTCGACGACGTCTTCGCACGGGTCGACCACGTCATCGTCGCGGCCCCGGCGACCACCGAGACCCGGCACCTGGTCGGCGCTTCGCAGCTCGCCCGGCTCGGTCCCCGGTCGTGGGTGATCAACGTTGCACGCGGGCCACTCGTCGACACCGACGCGCTCGTGACCGCGCTGCGGGAGAACACGATCGGTGGTGCGGGACTGGACGTCACCGACCCCGAGCCGCTGCCCGACGGGCACCCGCTGTGGACGCTGCCGAACGCGATCATCACTCCGCACGACTCGAACCCGCCGTCGGTGCGGCGCGGCGCGTTCGCCGAGCACGTCGCCGAGAACGTGCGGCGCTTCGTCGCCGGTGAGGAACTGATGGCGCGGATCGACCCGTCGGCGGGCTACTGAGTCGATCCGCGTCCGGTTCTCGTGGTCAGCTTTCGGGGTACAGCGTGGATCTCATTTCCGCCCAGGTCCTTCCGCCCGCGAGGAAGTGTTCGTCAGCCATCTCCTCGACCGTGACCCAGATGTGTGCGGGGTCGTAGTCGAGGTTCTCGGCGACCACGCGGCTGACCTCCTTCATCGTCCGGGTGAGCGCTTCAGGCGACTTTCCCTGCATCGTCTTGATGGTGACCATCGGCATGTGAATCTCCGTTCCCCTTTTGGGTCTCGATTGGAAACCCAGCCTCTCGGATGCTGGGTCTGGATGTCAAACCCTGATAGGGTTGCCGCATGTCAGACGCGTCGGCCCTGCGGGTTCCTCTGGACGAATGCGGCCTTGCCCGGGCGGTCGCGGTCATCGGGGACCGATGGACGCTGCTCGTGCTGAGGGAGGCGCACTACGGAGTCACTCGCTTCGACGAGATGCGCGCCGATCTCGGGATTCCCAAGGCTGCATTGAGCATGCGGCTGAAGATCCTCGTCGACGAGGGTTTGCTCGAGAAGCGCCCGTATCGAGTCCCGGGCTCACGTACCCGGGACGAGTACCTGCTCACCGTCAAGGGCCGGGAACTGTTGCCCGCCTTGATCGCGCTCATGCAATGGGGAGATCGACACCTGGGCGCTGACGACGGTCCGCTGCAGTTCCGGCACGCCGATTGCGGCGGCCTTGTCACCGCTCGGCTCGTCTGTGAGTGCGGGAGCTCTGCCGAGGCGGCCGACCTCGAGCCGCGGCTGCGTTAGGGACCGGCGGTGTCGAACCCGGCCCGCGGAGAGGCAGTGACGATCGCCGGGTGGGATCCCGTTCGCTCATTCGACGGACGATCGGCGCCGCGGAGGGTGCGAGAGGCCTCACGCGTGGCGTCGAGGACGAGTGGGGCGAAGTGCTCGAGCTTGCCCGAGCGGGCGTCGCCGCACAGCGAGATCGCGGCAACCGGGCGGTCGCGGATGTGGACCGCGGCGCCCACGCAGGCGATGCCGCGGATCGACTCGCCGCGTTCGTAGGCCAGTCCCCGGCGATGACGGATCCGTCCCAACTCCAGGTGTAGCGCGGAGATGTCGGTGATGGTGCGGTCGGTGCAACGGCTCAGTCTGTCCTCGTAGAGCCTGTCGACCCGCTCCGGGTCGAGCCATGCGAGCATCGACTTTCCACCGGCGGTCGAGTAGGCAGGGTCGTGGCCGCCGACGCGGGTGGGCAGTGAGGTGGCGAGGTGGCCACCGACCTTGTCCAGGTAGACGCTCTGGCCGCGGTCCAGCACGGCGAGGTGGACCACCAGCCCGGTCTGCAGGTGCAGTTCGTGCAGCAACGGAGCGGCGGCGGCACGGATTTCGGTCTGCGCACCACTGCCGTCGGAGAGGCCGAGCGCCCGGCGCCCGAGAACGTATCCGGACGACAGGTGCTCGAGCCAATCCAGTTGCACGAGTTGGTCGAGGATGCGGTGCACCGTCGAGCGGGGGAGTCGGGTGCGACGGGTTACATCCTCGAGCGTGAGGCGCGTCGTGCGACTGTCGAAGGATTCGAGGATCAGGGTGGCCCGCTCGATCATGGATACCGGCGGATCGTCGCGTAACGCACGCGGCGTCGGTGGACTCCGCAGATCGTCGATCGTCACCGACACCTCCACCCAGTCCGAATCCTGTCAGCCGTTTGGTCAAACCGACCGGAGACATCATCGCTCGAGTGGTGATGCGGCGCACATGCCGCCCCGTCCGGTCAGCTCGCCCAGAAGATGCGGTAGAGGACGTACAGGCCGAACCATGAGATCAGAGCGCAACAGGCGACGAGAAGGATGTCGAAGAAGATGACCATGGGATCCGGCCTTTCGGGGTCGAGGAGTCGTCGGCACTGTCAGTCGACCTGTCCGGGCTGATGCAAACACAACGCAACAACTGCTGCAATGCGTAATGCGACACATGTTGCGTTAGTGGATTCCGGTATGTCGATCTGGGAGGATGACGGTTCGTCCGGTGTCGGGGACGCGCAGAGTAGAGGAGACCGCATGAAGCGCCGCGGGGCACATGTCACGCAGGCTGTCCACGCGGCCACTGTCGAACTACTCGCGGAGGACCCGGAATCGGTGAGCATTGCCGAGATCGGGAAACGTGCCGACGTTCACCGCACGTCGATCTACCGACGATGGAGGACGCTCGACAACCTTGTGGCCGACGCGATCCTGAATCGGGTCGACATGGACGTTCCTATCCCCGACACGGGCTCGGCACGGACGGATCTGGTGCAGTTCCTGACCTCGCTGCGGAGCTACCTCGAGACGCCGGTCGGCCGCGCATTGGCCCGTTTCGCCGTTACCCCGGCTGTCGGAGTGGAGGTGATCGAGGGGCGCAAGACTCTGTGGGACAAGAGGTTCGGTGCTGCCAGCGTCATCGTCGAACGAGGAATCGACCGGGGTGAGGTGGCGCCGGGAACCGACGCGGTCGCGCTGGTCACGCTCGCGACGGCTGCAATACATCTCGAATCCCTCACCGAGGGAACCCAGCCGATGATCGACATCGACGACGCGGTGGGCCTGTTGTGGCGAGGCGTCGCCGACGCTCCCGATGCCGACCGCTGAGGCCGGCGGAAGTGGCCGTTCCGGGCTACCCCTCAGCGGTTCCGCGGCGATGCCGTCCCATGGCTAGCCCTCGGCCAGTTCTCGCAGGATCCCGGCCAGGTCCTCGATGGCGGCGGAGGGTTCCGCGGCCGGCCGCCGGAACAGTCCCACCGGCTCGGCGGTGCCCGGTGTCGGCTGCGGCAGTCGGACGAGGGTGCCGTCGTCGAGGTCGGTCTGCGGCACCCGTTCGGGGGTGAACCACACCGCGTTGCCGCGTCGGGCGAGGGTGCGGGCGACGGTGACGTCGAGGGTTTCGACGCAGCCGGCCGGCAGGTGCAGGCCGTGTCGCTGCAGCAGCACCTCGGTGTGATGACGCGGGACGGTACCCGCGGTCGCGACCACCAAGGGGTACTCGAGCACCGCGGGCATCGATGCCGGGCCCGGGGACGCGGCGAGCGGATGGTCGGGGCGGACGATCAGGGCCAGCGATTCGGTGTAGAGCAGTTCGAAGGTGATGTCCTGCAGCGCAACGGGTTCGGTCATGCGTCCGAGCGCGAGGTCGAGTTCCCCGGCGCGCACCGCGGCGAGCAGGACCGCGTTGGACCCGGTGGTGACCTGGACTCCGACATCGGGATAGCGCTCGTGCAGGCGGGAGATCGCGGCCGGCAGCAGAACGCTGGCGACCGTCGGCAGCGCGCCGACCCGGATCGGCGCGCTGGGCGCGCCCGCGCCGGCGAGGGCCGACGCCGCCGACTCCATCGCGTCGGTCACCTCCACTGCGTGCCGCAGGAACTGCTCGCCGGCCGGGGTGAGCCGGGCGCCGTGCCGGCCCCGGTCGACCAGGCGGGTGCCGGCGAGTGCTTCGAGCTCGTTGAGGGTCTTGGTCACGGCGGGCTGCGTCAGGTGCAGTCGTTCGGCGGCCCGGCCCAGGTTGCGTTCCTGCGCCACCGCGACGAAGCACGTGAGGTGCCGCAGCCGGATCCGGTGCAGCAGTCGGGACGCGGCGGGGGATTCGGGAGGAGGAACGTACCCATCGGTCATAGCCAAAGGTTATGGAAATGCTCCTGAAGGGTCAATTTACATGACGTGTACTTAGAAATAGCGTGGTCGGTGACAACGCTCGACAGGAGTATGACCATGACCATCGGCGAATTCGTCGAACGCGACGCGACGGTGCATCCGCCCGCGCTGACCCCGGGCTACAAGACCAGCGTGCTGCGCTCGCCGCGCAATGCGCTCATCTCGCCCCGGAACACGCTGTCCGAGATCACCGGCCCGGTGTTCGCCGCGCGCGAACTGGGGGAGAAGGACAACGACCTGATCCTCAACTTCGCAAAGGACGGGCTGCCGATCGGCGAGCGCCTGGTGGTCCACGGGTACGTGCGCGACGAGTTCGGCAATCCCGTCTCCGGCGCGCTGGTCGAGGTGTGGCAGGCCAACGCCGGTGGCCGCTACCGGCACAAGAAGGACCAGTACCTCGCGCCGATCGACCCCAACTTCGGCGGCTGCGGGCGGATGATCACCGACAGCAACGGCTACTACGTCTTCCGTACCATCAAGCCGGGTCCGTACCCGTGGGCCAACAGCACCAACGCGTGGCGGCCCGCCCACATCCACATGTCGCTCAGCGCCGACGGCTGGGCGCAGCGGCTGATCACCCAGCTGTACTTCGAGGGCGACCCGTTGATCGAGCGCTGCCCCATCGCCGAGACGATCCCCACCCTCGAGCAGGTGCGCAGCCTGATCGCGCAGGAGGATCCGGCGAACCACATCCCGTTCGACGCCCGCACCTACCGCTTCGACGTCACCCTCCGCGGCCGTCGTGCCACCTTCTTCGAGAACGCCCTCCCGGGAGCCCCGCGATGACCTTCGCCCTGCCCTCCGCCCCGTTGACCCCGCGCCCGATGGTCACCCGGTTCCCGGAGACGCCGTCGCAGACCGGCGGTCCGTACGTGCACATCGGACTCGCGCCACAGCAGGCCGGGTTCGACATCTTCGAGAACAATTTCGGCAACGATCTGGTCGCCGACGACACTGTCGGTGAGCGGATCACGATCGAGGGCCGTGTGTTCGACGGCAGCGGCACACTGGTGCGCGACGCGCTGCTCGAGATCTGGCAGGCCAACGCGTCGGGCAAGTACGCGCATCGCCTCGATCCGCAGGACAAGCAGCTCGACCCGACGTTCCGTGGGTGGGGACGCACCGGCGCCGACTTCGACTCCGGTGTCTTCGAGTTCCGCACGATCAAGCCCGGTCCCGTCGAGGCCGACGGCGGCCGCGTGCCGGCCCCGCACATCTGCGTCGTGGTGTTCGCCCGCGGCATCAACGTGGGACTGCACACCCGCATCTACTTCGATGACGAGGCCGACCGCAATGCCGCCGACCCCGTCCTGGGCGGAATCGAGTGGGAGACCCGCCGCGAGACGCTGATCGCGAAGCGGACCGAGCGGGACGGAAAGGTGTTCTACACCTTTGACATCCGGTTGCAGGACACCCCCGACGGCGGCGCCGAGACGGTGTTCTTCGACATCTGATCAGGGGACGTCGACCGGCAGCACGGTGCCTTGCGCGACGGCGCACAGGCGGGTGCTGCCGTCGTCGGCCACCATCTCCAACTCGCACCGGCACACCGCGCGGCGGCGCCCGGAGTGGACGACGCGGGCGGTGGCGCGCAGCGTCCGACCTTGGGCGGGGCGCACGTACTCGATGGTCATCCCGCCGGTGAGAACCCCGGGTCCCAGCGCGGTGCCCGCCGCGTAGGTGAGGGTGTTGTCGGCGGCGTAGGCCAGCACGCCACCGTGCAGGAAACCGTTCTGCTGCAGCAGGTCCGGGCGTGCATCGACCTCGAGAACGGCACCGTCCGCGTCGAACGCGACCAGGCGTGCCCCGAGCAGGACGCTGAACGGCTGCGATGCGAGATGGGTGCGGGCATCCTCGACGCTGAGCCGTGCCCCGGTAGTCGACATGGAACCTCCTCGGCGATACTCGGCTGTCCGTCAACGACTATCGCACGTCAGCGACGGTGGTGCCGGGGACCAGTAGTCGAGCATCTCGGCGAACGTCTCGCAGGCGGCGTCGGAGACGCCGTACGGCGACTCGAGGTGCACGCCCAACGGGAAACCCAGATCGCGGACCCCGTCGATCACGCGTCGGTACAGATCCACCAGCGCGCGTCGGCGCTGCTCCGGTGAGCCGGCCGCGGTGCGGGCGACGAATTCCTGCTCCGGCCGGACCAGTTCGTTGCCGGTGTCGTGGATGAGCCAGTCGATCAACCGCACCTGCCGTTCCATGCGGGGGACGAATCCGAACGACAGCAGGATCTCCGGTCGGTGCGCACTGCGCGCCGCGAACGTCTGCAGGAAATCCACGATCCGATCGGAGTACAGCAGCTGGCTCAGCGCGAAGGTCGCGCCGTGTTCGCATTTCTCGTCGAACCGGCCGACTTCGCCTCGGCGCGTGGGGATCAGCACCACACCGCGGTGGGGGACCAGGTCGCGGAATCGGCTGAGTGCGTCCTGCGGTGAGATCCCCGCCGCGGAGGCCGGCACGCCATGAGGTTTGCCGACGAACGTGATGCCGTCCATGCCGGCGTCGCGCAACCGGCGCACGCGGTCCGCGAGTTGCCGTTCGTCCTGGAACACGGTGACCTGCGTGCACAGGCCGGCGACGGGGCCGAGTGCCGGACGGACCGCCGCCCAGAAGTCCAGCACGTCCATCCGGGGCGCCAGCGTGACGGGCCGGTCCGCATCCTCGGCGACGATACCGGGCATCATCACGTGGCTCACGCGCCCGGTGAGCCCGTGGCGGCGGCAGTGTTCGTCCGCGGTGCAGGCCTCCCGCACCGCGTCGGCCGTGCCGCCGTCAAGTTCCGGTGGCACCAATTCGAGTGCCACCGTGTTCATTGCGTGCGATCGGCCGTGGCCAGCCAGGCCGGGGCGAGCAGGCGGTCCTGGGCGTCGTAGCCGAGTCTGTCGGCGACCGCGGCCAGCGGGGCGTCGGGCTGCCGCGCGATGTCGCCGCGGGTCAACGCGGTGGTGTACGTGGTGCGTTCGAGTCGGCGCACCGCCCAGCCCGCGCCCGCGAGCGTCTCCCGCAGATTGTCCTCGCCGATCCGGAAGGGGCCGGGGAACTCGTCCGGGACCAGGTCCGAGAAGCACAACAGGTGCAGCCGGGCGCCCGGCCGGCAGGCCCGGTGCAGTGCCGCGACATAGCGGTGACGGGTGTCCTCGTCGAAGCAGTGATACAGCGCGCTGTCGATCGCGGTGGTGAACCTGTCGGTGTAGCCGGTCAGGGTGAGGGCATCGGCGACGTCGAAGTCGACGGCCCGATCGAGCCCACGACGGCGGGCGCGGTCGCGGGCGATGTCGATCGCGGTGGCTGCGGCGTCGAGCCCGCACACCCGGTATCCGCGATCCGCGAGGAACAGTGCGTTCTCGCCTGGCCCGCAACCGATGTCGATAACCTCGCTCGCGATCCGGCCGTCGGCCTCGAGGTTGCGGATCACGGGCTGGGGCTCGCCGATGTCCCACGGCACCTTGTCGATCCGGAACCCCGGGTGTTGCGCGGGTTCGGTGGGCTGCGGGTTCTGGTTGAGGGCATCGAAGTCGCCGCGGTACAGCGCATCGAAGTCGGCGGGGTTCGGTGCAGTGGGTGGTTGGGGCGCATTGGCGTTCACGTGCTGTTCCTTCCCGACGAGGTGGATGTCGAACCCTGGGTGGAGGCCGGGGTGCGGGCGCGCACGGTCAGCAGGTTGCACTGCTGGCGGGTGTAGATGCGTTCGCAGCCGAGTTGTTCGAGCAGGATCGCCGGATCGTCCGGAGCGAACATGCGGGCGCCGCCGAACCTTCCGACCAGGTCGATCAGCGGGCCGGTGATCGCGGCGGCCGGCCCGACGGGGCGGCAAGGGACCATCACCAGCAGCCACCCGCCCGGTCGCACGATCCGGATCATCTCCGTCAGGGCGTCCACCGGTTCGGGCACCAGCATGATCACCAGCGTGGCGCAGGCTGCGTCGGTGCAGTGGTCGCGCAGCGGGAGGCGTGTCGCGTTGCCGCGGAGAAGGCCCATGTTCGGCCGGGCCCGGTGGCCCGCACGCGCCAACATGGGCGCCGACAGGTCCACCCCGACCGCCAGACCGTGCGGGCCGACCGCGTCGGCCAGGGCGGTGGTGACGTTGCCGGGCCCGCAGCCGACGTCGACCACCGTCTGCCCCGGCCGCAACCGGAGTTGGGCGGCGACGGTCGAGAATCCGGGCGCCGTCACGGCGGCGGTCACCCGCTGCATCCGTTGGTACAGTGCGGCGCCGAGCGACGTCTGCCAGGCGGCCTGCGCGCGCCCCGGTGGGGGAACGGTCTCACCGGGGAGGGTGTCCAGGTACCCGTCCGCCGTCGGCGTCCAGGTCACGTCCGGTCGCAGCAGCTCTTCCAGTCGCTCCGCGGTCGCGCGCGTCGAGATCTGTTCCGGCTCCGACGATCGATCCACGTGGACCATCTCCCTCCGGGCACCTGCCCGCCGGGTTCGGTAATCGTTGACTCGGCTCGTCCCGGGACAGGGGGTGCCTGCGGGACACACCGGCTGCTTTCTCGATCGAACAGTGCGTCAGCCCACAGTTCATGGTACCGACAGAGTCCAGGTGGTTCCGTTGGTCGCCGGCTCGAGAGCCGCGGCCGACCTCCAGTCCTCCGCCACGGCCGACACGGGTGCCCGGAAGGCGAGAGTAGTCCGGATCGGTGAGAAGCTGTTCGCCACGATCGGCCGGTCGAAGGCCTTGCAAGACAGGGGATTTCTGGATCCAGCCGGTGGAGCTGCGTGTATCCGAGGGCTCAGTGGGCGTCGGGTCGGGCGACCGGACCGGCATCGCGAACAGCGACGTTGAGTTCGGGCTTCGCGTCCGTCGGAGCGTCCGGTCCTGCCAGCTGATCCCACATGGCGTCGACCATGGGCTGCAGGAACAGCTGTCCTACCTGTCGAACCATCAGGCCGATCACCTGAGCCGACTCGGGGCGGTTCGTCGACGCGAGTCCGGCGCTGCGAAGTCTGGCGATCTCGCTGCGGCTCAGTTCGGTCAGACGGGCGAGAAGCTGTCCACCGCCCCCGTTGGGGTCGAGCAGCGACCGGCGGAGGTAGTTCACGACCGTGGGGTGCGTCTCGAGCATGTAGCGCACCGCGTTGTTGCGGGCTGCCGCCACCTCGGCGGGTGTCCCGTCGTCGGGGACTTGGGCGATCGCCTGCGCGTGATAGTCGACAATCAGCTGTTCGACGGCACTGCGCAGGCCGTCCTTCGTCTTGAAGTGGTGCTGCACCAGCCCGACGGTGACGCCGGCCGCGGCGGCCACCGCCCGCATCGACACCCGGTCTTCTCCCTGATCGGCATACAGATCGAGTGCGGCGTTGCGAATTCTTGCCTTCGCGGTCAGATCGTCGTCACTGGCTCGTGGATCGCCCACGGGTATCGCCTCCCCTCGGCCGGAATCGTACAACTCATTCTCAACACTTTACATCTGCATAAAAGACAGTACATTTGTATAGCGACGAAGGGAGTGTTCCATGTCACAGTCCGGACCCTTGGTGGGTGTCCGCGTCGTTTCGCTCGCGATCAACCTGCCCGGCCCGCTCGCGGCGGCGAGGTTGTGCGAGTTGGGTGCCACGGTGACGAAGATCGAACCGCCGACCGGCGATCCGATGTCGGTGGTCGTGCCCGCGTGGTACGAGGAGATGAGCCGCGGCCAGCGCGTCGTCGCGCTCGATCTCAAGGATCCGGACCGACGGGCCGAGGCCGAGGCCGAGATCGCCGCGGCGGATCTCCTCATCACCGCGGTTCGACCCTCCGCGCTGCGCAAGCTCGGCCTCGAGGATCTCGTCGCGGGCCACAGGCGGCTCTCGCACGTCGAGATCGTCGGGTACACCGGTGACCACGCCGAGGTCGCCGGCCACGATCTGACGTACCAGGCGGTGCACGGGACATTGCAGCCGCCGGCGATGCCGACGGTTCCGGTCGCCGACCTGCTCGGTGCCGAACGCGCCGTGTCGGCCGGCCTGCTCGCTCTGATGGTCGCCGCCCGCACCGGTGAGGGGCAGCACCACCGAATCGTCCTGGACGAGGCTGCGGCGTCGGCCGGCGCAGCGGTACGTCACGGGCTCATGGGAGCCGGGGCGCCACTCGGTGGGGCGAATCCGGCCTACGGGATCTATTCCAGCGCAGACGGACACGTGGCTCTCGCGGCGATCGAACCGCATTTCTGGTCGCGAACTCGTGTGGCGTTGGAGATCGACGGCGACCGTGACGAACTCGCGACCGCGCTCGCGGCCCGCTCGACCGCCGAATGGGAAGAGCTCGCTCGGCGCTGGGACATCCCGCTCGTCGGCATCCGCAATCGAATGCAAGGAGTAGAGAAGTGACTGTTCGCGAAGCTGTCATCGTCGGTGCCGTGCGTACCCCGGTCGGGCGACGGGGCGGTGTACTGAGTCGGTGGCACCCCGTCGATCTTCTGGGGCAGACGCTGCGGGCCCTCGTCGACCGGGCCGGCGTCGAGCCGACGTTGATCGAGGACGTCATCACTGGGTGTGTGCTCGCACAGGAACAGCAGTCCGGCAACATCGGGCGGCACGCGGTGCTGGCTGCGGGCCTGCCCGAGTCGGTGCCCGCGGTGACCATCGATCGACAGTGCGGCTCGGGGCAGCAGGCAGTGAGCTTTGCCGCGCAGGCCGTGATGGCGGGTTCGCACGACCTTGTCATCGCGTGTGGCGTCGAGTCGATGTCTCAGGTGCCGATGCCTGCCGCGATGGTCCCGGGCGCACCACTCGGCCCCCACTACAGTCCACGCGAGCTGGCCCGATACGACGGTCGGCTGGTGGCACAGGGCGATTCGTCGGAACTGATGAACGCGAAGTTCGCGCTCTCGCGTGAGTCGCTGGACGCCTTCAGTGCCCGCAGTCACGAGCGAGCCCTCGCCGCGACCCGCACCGGCCGCTTCGCCGATCAGCTCGTTCCCCTCACCCCCGATCCGGAGGATCCGTCGGGACCCGTGATCGAGGGGGACGAGGGGATCCGCGAGCATCTGGACCGAGACAAGATGGCCTCCCTGAAGACGGTCTTCGCCGCGGACGGACGCACCACCGCGGCCAACTCCTCACAGCTGAGCGACGGTGCGGCGGCACTGCTGATTGCCGATCGCGATTTCGCCGAGCGTCACGGTCTGGTGCCGCGTGCCCGATTCCGTGCACTCTCGGTCGCAGCCGCCGACCCGGTCATCCAGTTCAGCGCGATTCTCGACTCGACCTACAAGGCGCTGGATCGGTCGGGGCTGTCCGTCGACGACATCGATCTGTTCGAGGTCAACGAGGCCTTCGCCGGGGTGCCGCTGATGTTCCAGCAGGAGTTCGGTGTCCCGGACGACCGACTCAACGTCAACGGAGGCTCGGTCGCGATCGGCCACCCCCTCGGATCGACCGGCGCCCGGATGCTCACCGACCTGCTCCACGAGCTCGAGCGCACCGGCAAGAACCTCGGCCTCCAGACGATCTGCGAGGCGACGGGTACCGCGAACACCACCATCATCGAACGCATCTGAGGAGTCCGCGATGACGTACGAGATCGTCAAGGGTCTGCCGTCGACGCACGGCGACCGCTACCAGCTCAACACCACGACGTTGATCCGTCACGCCGCCCGAACCCACCCCGAGCAGGAGATCGTCTTCCGGACGGTGGACGGCGGGTGGGATCGCTATACCTACGCCGATGCCTACACGCGGATCCGGAAGGCGGCCAACGTTCTTCGTGGACTCGGTGTCGGACCCGCCGATGTGGTCGGCATTCTCGACTGGAACAGTAGGCGGCACTTCGAACTGTACTGGGCGATCCCGGGGATTGCGGCGGCGATGCTGCAGATGAACCTCCGGCTGTCGGCCGACGACCTCGGGTACGTGGTCGGCCACAGTGAGGCCCGGTGTGTGCTGGTCGACGAGTCCTTGCTTCCGGTCGCCGAATCCCTTGCAGCGCAGGGGGTAGCCATCGACTGGTGGGTGATCATGTCGGATCGTCCGATGTCGGACATCTCGACCACTCTGTCGAATGTCCACCACTTCGAGGACCTGATGGCCGCCGCCGACTCGGAGATCGAATGGCCGATGATCGACGAGACGTCCACCTACAGTGCCTGCTACACGACCGGGACGACGGGCCGACCCAAGGGGGTGTACTACTCGCACCGCGGTATGTACCTGCATGCCCTGACGCAGGCCGCGACGCTGAGCATGACCTCGGACGACGCGGTCATGCTCATCACCCCGATGTTCCATGGACAGTCGTGGGGACTTCCGCAGTCAGGCGTGTTCAGTGCCGCCAAGATCGTGCTCCCCGGTCGATACGTGGCGGAGGACACGTCGGTGCTGGTCGACGAGATGATCGCGGAGAATGTCACGGTCGCCAACGGCGCGCCGGCGATCTTCCAGCCGATGCTCGACTACATCACCACCCTCGACGTGAAGCCGGACTTCACCGGCGCCAAATTACTCTCCGGCGCCACCGAACCGCCGCTGTCGATGATGCGCGGCTTCCGCGAACTGACCGGCGCCGACATCGTGCATGCCTACGGGGCCACCGAGACGACACCACTCGTGACGTCGAACGGCGCGGCCAAGCCGTCGATGCGCGACACCCTCAGTGATGAGGAGAAGTGGGATCTGAAGCGTTCCCAGGGCATCCCCGTTGTCGGAGTCGATATCCGAATCGTGGATCCGGAGGGAAACGATCTCCCTCACGACGGGGTGGCGCACGGCGAGATCCTCGTCCGAGGGCCGTGGATCATCGAGCGCTATCACAAGCTCGCCGATGACGGTGACCGATTCCTCGACGGGTATTGGCGCACTGGCGACGTGGGCCGGATCGACGAACACGGCTACCTCAAACTGACCGACCGGATCAAGGACGTGATCAAGAGCGGCGGCGAGTGGATCTCCTCGATCGACATGGAGAACGCGATCGTCGGGCACCCGCAGGTGGTCGAGGCCGCCGTGATAGGTGTCCCGCACCCGAAGTGGCAGGAACGCCCGATCGCACTCGTGGTCACGGTGGACGGCAGCGAACTGCCGCTGGGCGAGATCCACGGACTGCTCGAGGGTGCCTTCGCGAAGTGGCAGCTGCCGGAGACGGTTCTGTTCGTGGATCGATTGCCGCGGACCAGCGTCGGGAAGCTCGACAAGAAGACCATGCGTACCCAGTACTCCGAGACCTACGAGGATGCCCGGTGAGTAACGAATCCATTCTGAACGTTCGCCACGAGGGGTCCATCGCGGTCCTCGAGATCAACCGGCCGGCTTCCCGCAACAGCCTCTCGCACGAACTGCTGGAGGTCATGGACAGCGAGTTGCAGGCACTGCAGCATGACGAGCGGACGCGTGCGGTGGTCATCACCGGTGCCGGTGGCGTCTTCTGTGCCGGCGCCGACATCACCGGATTCGACGAGATGCGCGAGGTCGCGCTGATCGGTGATGCCAGGGCGATGGACACGCGGTTGTGGCCCGTGCTGGCGGGATTCCCCAAGCCGGTCATCGCCGCAGTCGAAGGGCCCGCGCTCGGCGGCGGCCTCGAGCTGGCGCTCGCCTGCGACATCGCCATCGCCGGTGCCTCTGCGCGGTTCGGGGTCCCCGAGGTCAAACTCGGGGTCATCCCCGGTGCCGGCGGCACCCAGCGACTGGTCAAGGCAGCCGGTAAGTCCAAAGCCATGACCATGCTGCTGTCCGGCGACTTCGTCGATGCCGACACCGCGCTCGCGGCCGGGCTGGTTTCGGAGGTGGTGCCCGACGGCCAGGCTCTCGAACGTGCACTCGCGCTGGCAGTCCGGATCGCGCGCAACTCGCCGATGGCGGTGGCGCTCGCCAAGGACGCCGCCCTCGCCTCGTTCGAGACCAGCCTCAGCCACGGCCTGCAGCACGAGAAGCGCAACTTCCACATCGCGCTCGCGTCGGACGACTGCCGTGAGGGTCAGGCCGCGTTCATGGGCAAGCGCACCCCCGACTTCACCGGAAAGTAGAGAAACGACATGTCCGAACTGTTCCCCGATTACCGCTCGCCCTGGGAGACTGACGATCAGGCGATGCTGCGCAAGCATGCCGCCGAGTTCTTCCGACGCGAGGCGACGCCCCACCAGGAGCGTTGGGCCGAACAACACGGAGTCGACCGCGACTTCTGGAACAAGGCCGGAGACGCCGGACTGCTCTGCCTCGAACTGCCCGAACAGTACGGCGGCAGCGGAGGCAACTTCGGCCACGACGCCGTCGTCCAGCAGGAGCTGACCCGGGCCGGCGACTCGGCATTCGGGTACGGCGTGCACTCGACGATCTGCGCCCACTACATCTCGGAATGCGGAACCGAGGAGCAGCACGCGCGGTGGTTGCCGAAGGCGGCCACCGGCGAGTCGGTCATCGCGATCGCGATGACCGAGCCTGGTACCGGATCGGACCTGCAGGCGGTGCGCACCACTGCTGTCCGTGACGGCGACGAGTACGTGATCAACGGCTCGAAGACGTTCATCTCCAACGGATCCCACTGCAATCTGCTGATCATCGTCGCCAAGACCGATGCCTCGAAGGGTGCAAAGGGGATCTCCCTGATCGTTGCCGAGACCGAGGGGTTGGCCGGCTTCGAACGCGGCCGGGTGCTGCGGAAGGTCGGCCAGCACGGGCAGGACACCCGCGAGCTGACCTTCGTCGACATGCGGGTGCCGGTGCGCAACCTGCTCGGCGGGGTCGAGGGTCAGGGTTTCTACCAGTTGATGAAGCAGTTGCCCCGGGAGCGGCTGAGCATCGGGATCGTCGGTGTGGCCGCCGCCGAGGCGGCTGTACTCGAGACGATCCGATACGCCAAGGAGCGGCAGGCTTTCGGCAAGCCGATCCTCGACTTCCAGAACACGAAGTTCGTTCTGGCCGAATGCAAGACCGAGGTCCTGGCCGGAAAGACTCTGATCGACCACTGCATCCAGCGCGCGATCGACGGCACCCTCGACGCCGCGACCGCGTCGATGGCGAAGCTGTGGGGCTCGGAGATGCAGTGCAAGGTTGTCGACCGGTGCCTGCAGGTCTTCGGTGGTTACGGCTACATGATGGAGTACCCGATCGCGCAGATGTACACCGCGGCGCGCGTCCAGAAAATCTACGGCGGCACCAACGAGATCATGAAGGATCTCATCGCCCGCACCCTTTGATTGCTGAAATCGTTTCTACAACAGAATTTTCGAGGAGGCAGTAAATGGATATCGCAGGAAGTGGTGCGCTGGTCACCGGTGGTGCGTCGGGCCTCGGCCTGGCCACCGTCACCGCGTTGGCCCGCTCCGGGGCGCGAGTCGTCGCGATAGATCTTCCGTCTGCGAACACCGATGCGCTCGCCGCGCTCGGGCCGGCGGTCGAGTTCGCTCCCGCCGACGTGACCGACGAGTCGGCCGTCACCGCGGCCGTCGAACGCGCCAACGCCGATGGGACTCTGCGGATCACGGTCAACTGTGCCGGCATCGGCAATGCGATCAAGACCGTCGGCAGGAACGGCCCGTTCCCGCTCGCCGACTTCGAGAAGATCATCAAGGTCAACCTCATCGGAACATTCAATGTGATTCGTCTCGCCGCGCATGCGATGTCGCAGAACCAGCCGGTGGACGGCGAACGCGGTGTCATCGTCAACACCGCGTCGGCCGCGGCATTCGAGGGCCAGATCGGCCAGGCCGCGTACTCGGCATCCAAGGGTGGCGTGGTGGGCGCGACGTTGCCGATCGCTCGCGATCTCGCGTCGCTGCTGATCCGGGTGAACACGATCGCGCCCGGGCTGTTCAAGACCCCACTGCTGGGCACCCTGCCGGAAGAGGCACAGCAGTCGCTGGGCGCGCAGGTGCCCCATCCGAGCCGACTGGGAGACCCGGCCGAGTATGCCCAACTGGTCGAGGCGATCGTCGCCAACCCGATGCTCAACGGCGAGACGATCCGCCTCGACGGTGCGATCCGCATGGCACCGCGCTGACGCAGAGTGCCATGACATCGACCGACGAATGTAACTCGTACGCACAGGATCTCGAGATCGGTCGGGTCTACCGACTGGGCGACTACACCGTGACTGCCGAAGAGCTGGTCGAGTTCGCGTCGGCGTGGGACCCGCAGTGGTTTCACGTCGACGCGTCGGCCGCCGAACAGGGGTCGTTCGGCGGTCTGATCGCCAGTGGCATCCACACCCTTGCGATCTTCCAACGGCTCGCTGTCACTGCTGTTTTCGATCACTGGGCCGTGATCGCGGGGAAGAGTCTGCGTGAGGTCCGCTTCCTCCGCCCGGTACGACCGGGCGACCGGCTCACCGGTTCGATCACCGTCGACGCCATCCGGACAAGGCCCGAGCGAGGCCGTGCCCAGGTGACCACCACGGCCTTCCTGGTCGACGGGGCTGGTAACGCCGTCCTTTCCGTAGTGGCCGACATCGTTCTGATGTACCGGCCCGTATCCGAGCCCAACCGATAGGAACCGACATGCCGGAGATTCGTCAGCCTGGCTGACCCGAGGCAATCACGAAGGACATCACCGGGCGCGATCTCGCCCCGTGGCAGACGCCGGCATCGGCCGGTAGAAGGGAACCAACCCATGACCGAGGCCATAGCAACGGCTCCGTCCAATCTGGCATTCGACTTCATCGGTCGGACAGTGATCGTCACCGGGGGCGCGCGAGGAATCGGCCTCGAACTCGGGCGCTTCTTTCATCAGTCGGGTGCAACGACGTACCTCGTCGACTTCGATGGCGAGGCGCTCGCCGAGGGAGCCGCGGCCGTGGGCTGCCGCTCGGTGGTGGCGGACGTCAGCGACAGCGAATCGGTCCAGGCCGTCGTCGACCGCGTCGCGTCTGAGACCGGCCGAATCGACGTGCTGATCAACAACGCCGGCATCCTCCGCGACCGCGTGGTGTGGAAGCTCACCGACGACGACTACGAGCAGGTGATGGCCGTGCACGCCGGTGGCACCTTCCGGTTCACGCGCGCGTGCGTCCCACATTTCCGCACCCAGCGCTTCGGACGGGTGGTCAACGTCACCTCGTACACCGGGCTCCGCGGGAACGCGGGACAGTCGAACTACGCCATGGCCAAGGCCGGCATCATCGGATTCACCAAGACGACCGCAAAAGAACTGGCCCGCTTCGGCGTTACCGTCAACGCGATCTCCCCGAACGCCGAGACCCGGATGACAGCGTCGATCCCCGAGGACAAGAAGGCCGAGTTGATGGCGCAGGTCCCGCTGGGCCGATTCGCCGAAGCCGAGGAGATGTCCGCGGCGGTGGCGTTCCTCGCCTCCGCCGAGGCCGCGTACATCACCGGTGCCGTCGTGCCCGTCGACGGAGGTATCTCCATATGAGCGAGTTCGTAGCAGGCGCAGGACGTTTCGAGGGTCGCGTCGCCGTCGTCACCGGTGCCAGTCGTGGGATCGGGTTCGCGGTGGCGCAGCGCCTCGTCGCGGAAGGGGCCCGCGTGGTTGTCACGGCCCGCAAGGCGGACGCGCTCGAGCGGGCCGTGGCCGATCTCGGAGGTGCCGCGGTGGCGGTGGCGGTGGCCGGACACGCGGACGACGACGCCCATCAGCAGGCAGCGTTCGCGCGCGCCGTGGATGCCTTCGGTCGCGTCGACGTCCTGGTCAACAACACCGGGATCAACCCGGCCGCGGGCCCCGTACTGGACACCGACCTGTCGGCGGCACGAAAGATCCTCGAGGTCAATGTTCTCGGTGCGCTGGGTTGGACCCGGCACTTCCGACAGCACCTCGGTGACCGGTCGGGGACCGTGGTCAACGTCGCCTCTGTCGCGGGCGTCCGTCCCGCCGCCGATATCGGCGTGTACGGCGTGAGCAAGGCGGCGGTGATCGCGTTGACCGCGCAGCTCGCGATGGAGAACAGTCCCACCGTCCGTGTCAATGCAGTCGCACCCGCCGTGGTCCGGACGAAGTTCGCCGGACCACTGTTCGAAGGCCGCGAGGCCGACGTCGTGGCCCGCTACCCGCTGGCCCGGCTCGGTGAGCCGGAGGACGTGGCCTCGGCCGTCGCCTTCCTCGCCTCCGACGACTCGGCGTGGATCACCGGCCAGACGCTCGTCGTCGACGGAGGCCTGACACTCGGGGGAGGTGTGTGATGGCGAGGTTCGCTTCGCTCGACGAACTGCGGGCATCCGCCGTCGCGGACCTGGGCGTGAGTGACTGGGTTACCTTCTCCCAGAAGAGGATCGATGCGTTCGCCGACTGCACCGAGGACCGGCAGTGGATTCACACCGATCCGGTACGCGCGGTCGACGGCCCCTTCGGTGGCCCGATCGCACACGGCTATCTCACGCTGTCGATGCTCTCCCGGTTCCTCGAGGACCTGATCGCGGTGGACGGGGTGAGCGCCGCCGTCAACTACGGCCTCGACCGGGTGCGGTTCCCCGCCCCCGTTCCGGCCGGTGCGCGGCTTCGTGGACGCGGAACGCTCGCGTCCGTGCACGACATCCCGGGGGGAGTCCAGGTGTCCCTCGGTATCACCGTCGAATGCGAAGGTGTCTCCAAGCCGGTCTGCGTCGCGGAATCGCTGGCCCGCTACCTCGCCTGATCCGGCCGGTACTCCTGTACAGGGTGTGGCTCTCCGACGCTGCCGGAGAGCCGCGCCTTCCTTCCCTCGTGCCCTGACGAAGCGCATGCCGCACTCAGGGGAACGCCGGCGCCGGCGAGGGGCTGGGAATCGACTGCTGCGCCGCACCCGATCGCGTTCCATTTCCCGTCCTGTTGTTTCTCCCTTCCTGTACGACCCGTACGAGAGGCAAACCCATGGCTTCAGCTCGAGAACTGATCGACTCGGCACCGATCAGCAGACTTCAGATACGCGTACTCATCGTGTGCCTCGTCGCCAACATGGCCGAGGGCTACGACGTACTGTCCATGTCGATTGCTGTCGTACCGCTTTCGGACGCCTGGGGCCTGTCCGGCACCCAGACCGGACTCCTCCTGGCTATCGGGCCGATCGGCATGGCTGTCGGATCGATCCTCCTCGCACCGCTGTCCGACCGCTACGGCCGCCGCGCTCTGCTAATCCTGTCGTTGATCGTCATCGCAGTCGGTCTCGCTCTCTCAGCGGGCGCGAGCGACCTGAATCAGCTCGCCGCGTTCCGCCTGCTCGCTGGTATCGGCATGGGTGGAATGCTGCCCGTCCTGACCATCACCGTCGGTGAGTTCGCGCCCGTCAAGCGACGTCCCGCCGCCATCGCACTGTTGTCGTCCGGAATGGCACTCGGCGGCGTGATCGGGGGAGCTATCGCGGCAGCGCTGATGTCGTCGACGAGCTGGCGCAGCGCCTTCGTTCTCGGCGCCGCGATCACGGCAGTTGCCTGCGTCCTCGTCGTCGTCACCGTCCCGGAGACTCCGGATTACCTCGCCACGAAGAACTCCGAGTCCGCCAAGCGGAAGCTGACCGAGCTGCTCGCCAGAATGGGAATCGAGACACCGGCGGATGGTATCCGCACTTCCGTGCCGACGCGAAAGCAGACTACGCCAGGCTCGACCCCTGCCGGAATCCCCATCCGGTCGTGGAAGACGGTCATCGTCGTTCTGATCTTCGTCCAGGTAGTCACGACCTACTACTTCGGCAGCATGTGGCTGCCCAAGCTCCTGGTCCTGGCCGGTATGTCCGCCAATGAGGGGATCAGTGGGGTACTGCTGCTCACATTGGGTTCCGCGGCAGCGGGCGTCGTCATTGCCTTCCTATCCGGCCGTTTCTCACCATTCGCGCTCACAGTTGCGTTCGGGATGGCGTCCGCGGCTCTCCTCGGCGTGTTCGCGATGGTTTCCGCGAACCTCACTTTGGCCCTCGTCATCGCTCCGCTACTGGGACTGTGCCAGTTCGCGACAGCGATTGGGCTCTACGCGCTGGTTCCGGAACTGTTCTCGGCCGATAACCGCTCAGCAGCAATGGGTCTCGGGGTTGGTATCGGACGAATCGGTATGATTGCGATGCCGCTCGGCATCGGCATGCTCATCGACAGATCGTGGCAGCCGGAATCACTGTTCCTCCTGATGATCATTCCCACCGTCATCGCGACCGCACTGGTGTACTACCTCTGGCGAACCCAGCGCACGGTGCGGGCCGTTCCGGCATCCACTGGCACACCGGACCGTGCCGCAACGGTCGACGCAACGAGCTGACGCACCGGGCTCCGGCAAATGCGGAAGCCCCCGCCGACATCGGCGGGGGCTTCTCGAAAGGGACGGTCCTACTTCTTCGCGGCGGGTTCGGGCAGTTCGAGGCCACGCTCGGTGAGGACGGTGCGCAGGCGGTCCGGGCGGTCGGTGATGATGCCGTCGACGCCGAGGTCCATCAGGGCGTGCATGGTCTCGGGATCGTTGACGGTCCACGGGATGACCTTGATGTCACGCGCGTGGGCCGAGTCCACCATCTCCTGGGTCACGTACAGCGTGAAGCCGGGGTCGGACACCTTGCCGCCCTGCGGGGTTCCCTGCACCGGAGAGTACGCCGACGCCCCGAAGGTGGAGATCGCGGCGATCGCGTCCCCGCCGAAGTCGTCGATGTCGAGTCCGCCGAGCCACGGCGAGGCGCCGTCCTTGCCGATCTGCAGGAAGTCGCCGTTGGTCAGTGCGACGACCGGAACGGACGGCGCGAGCTGACGGGTGAGCATGAGCGATCCCCAGTCGAAGCTCTGGATCGTGACGCGGTCGAGCATGCCGGCGTCGCGGATGGTGTCGAGCACGGTGCTCACGAACAGCTCGCGGGGCGCGGTCTCCGACGGCGCGCCGGCCTCCACCTTGGTCTCGATGTTCATCATGACGTCGGGTGCGTTGTACGACTTGACCAGGTCCAGGACCTCGGTGAGGGTCTGCATCTTCGCGCCGGGCACGGTCTGCTGTTCGGGGTGGTCGGCCAGACGCAGCGAGCCGCAGTCCATCGTCTTGACCTGAGCGAGCGTCAGGTCCTTGATGTACTTGCCGACGTACGGGAACTCCGGATCGCCAGCCGTCGCCGGGGCGGTGTCCTGACACTTCTTGTTCGAGATCTTGCGGTCGTGGGTGACGACGGCGACCCCGTCCTCGGTGATCTGGGTGTCGAGTTCCAGTGTGGTGACACCCATTTCAAGTGCGTTCGAGAAGGCCGGGAGGCTGCTCTCGGTGTACAGGCCCAGGCCACCGCGGTGCGCCTGGACGTCGAAGTTGGGCTCGGCGGGGGCGCTGCTGCCCGCCGAACCGAACCAGTCGAGGCTGCCGGTGGCGGAGGCGACGGCCGGAGTGAGGGTCGCGAGCGGCAGGGCCGCGAAGGACGCGACGGCAAGGGCGGAGACGGTACGGCGGAAGCTCATGCGGGCAAAGCTAGGTGGCGGTAGTGGACGCGTGGTGGTTCTCAGGTAAACGAAAGGTAATGATTCGATTCGCCCACTTGTCGGGGTCCCCGAGTCTGGTTCGGTTGGAAGTCAGCAGCCCCGAGCAGTGGGTGGTGATCTACGACATGGAAGATGACGCCGTCTGTGTCGAGCCGCAGTCGGGACCACCCAACGGGGTCAACACGATGCCGCGACTGGTGACGCCGGAATCCCCGCTCGTCGCCAACTGCCGATGGGCGTGGAAGCGTCTCTAGGTCGTGATGTGTGAAGTGCCCGTCGTCAATCCGACATCCCCGTCCGCCACGACGGGTACCGGGGCACCCAACCGAGCCGGCGTGCCTTGGCATTCGACGCCCCGCGTCCGTGGCCGGGGCCGAGGCCGCTCGGCTCCTGCGCACCCACCCAGCGACAGAACGTCGGCACCCAGGTGTCCGGTCCGGCGGGCTCGTCGTCGACGATGTTGACGATCCCGGCGGGCCAGTCGAGGGCAGCGACGGTGGGGGTGACGGTGTCGGTGATGTGCAGGAAGCTCTCGATCCCGTTGCCGGCGAACACGCCGTCGCGTGCGGCGCGGCCGAAGTCGCCGTCGGGGGAGTACCACGTGCCCGGTCCGTACAGCTTGCCGTAGCGCAGGATCACGTGGTTCGGGATCTCCGCCGACGTGTGCTCCATCGCCACGACGCCCTCGACGGTGCGGGCGCTCGGCCCGGTAGGCGCCATCAGAGGCACCGTCTCGTCGGCGAGACCGTCGCCGTCGGCGTAGAGCCACGCGATGGACTGCGTGATCAACCGTTCGACGCCGTACCGGCGCATCGCGTCGACCAGGTTGCGGGTGCCGACGATGCGCAGTTCCGCGTTGGCCTCGAGGTCGACGGCGGACAGGTCGGTGAGCTGGTGGATGACGGCGTCGGGCCGGGCTTCGGCGACGGCATGATCGACGGAGGCGGCGTCGAAGGCGTCCAACCGCACGACGGTGGCGCCGGCCTCGCGTAGTTCGGGACGCGTGTCCGGATTACGCGAGGTGCCCACCACCTCGTGGCCCTGCGCGATCAGTTCCCGGGTCAATGGCAGTCCGACGACGCCCCCGGCGCCGGCGACGAGGATCCTCATGCCGACGAGCCTAGGAAACTGGCGACGGCTGCGCCGGTTTCGCGGCCGATTCGAGACCGATCACCCGTCGATCAGGACGGCCTGCACCCGGTCCGCGGCTTCCGTCGGATCCTCGTGTTCCCACACCCGCACCACCGTCCAGCCGGCCGCGGCCAACCGTGTGTCGGTGTCGCGGTCACGAACGACGTTGGCGGCCAGTTTGTCCGCCCACCACTGCGCGTTGTTCTTGGGTGCCGTCGCGTGCAGCGGGCAGCTGTGCCAGAAGCAGCCGTCGACGTACACCGCGACCCGCTTGCGGGGGAACACGAGATCGGCCCGCCGCCGCAGCCCGCGCAGTGGCGCCCGGTCGACGAAGAAGCGGGCCCCGCGGCGGTGCAGTTCGCGGCGCAGTGCCACCTCCGGCGCGGTGTCGCGCCGGCGCTGCGCCCGCATCCGGGCGCTGGTCAGGGGATCGGTGGACGGCATCGCCACCATCCTCGCACCGGTGTCAGGCGGCCGCTTCGGGATAGCCGCCCATCCGGTCGAGGTGGCTCTCGACGTCGTCGAGGAAGCCGGGGACGAACCGCAGGCTGCCGGTGCGGGCGCGCTTGAGGAACCCGGCGGTGGCCCGCGCCGACAGCAACTGCGAGTGCTCGAGGAACCCGCTGAGATCCTCGTACGGGTCCTGCACCGGCCAGTGCGACTCGTGGACCCGGAACGCCTGCCGGTTGCGGCCCCACGCGGCGCTGGGCCATGCGTCGCCCGGCCTCAGCGGCGTCTCGTGGTCGGGGCTGTAGTGGATGCGCTCGGTGAGACGTCCGCCTGCCCACGCCGCCATCCGAACGCTCACGGCGTTGCCCACCAGCCGCCACCGGTGACCGTTGCGGACGCCCTTCGCCTCGACGGCCGGGGCGGTCCAGTCCGGGTCGAAGCCCTGCAGGCGTTCGGCGTCGATCAGGCCGGGGGTGACGATCTCGCCCGACGGCAGCCGTACTGCGGGCGGCGATGCGATCCCGACGGTGGAGCCGCCCTTGAGTGTGGGTACCGCATTGACCGCCCAACCGAGACCGCGGATGCCCTCGGTCCAGTAGAAGCCGCACGGGTGCAGCGATGCGTCGCCCTCGTCGGGGGTGCCGGCGTCCTGCCCGAACAGCACCTCGCGGGGGTCGTCGGTGCGCGACGCCAGCATCAGAACGCGCTGCCGACGCTGCGGTAGGCCGAACGCGCGGGCGTCGACCACCCGGTACGCCCACGTGTAGCCGAGGTCCTCGAGCGCATCGGTGATGTGCCGCATCGCGGCACCGCGGCTCAGCTGCAGCATGAACGGCACGTTCTCGATGAGGAGCCAGCGCGGGCCCTTCTTGCGCTTGACCAGCCGGAACACCTCGTCGACCAGGCCCGAGCGGGAGCCGGTGATGCCGGCGGTGCGGCCGGCCTGCGACAGGTCCTGGCACGGGAAGCCGGCCGCGACAAGCTCGGTGGCCTGCGGCAACGACCGCAGTCGGGTGACGTCACCGTGCAGTTCGACGCCCGCGAACCGTGTCCGCAGCACCTGCTGCGCCCCGGGGTCGATCTCGCACAGCAGTTCGGTTTCCCAGCCGTGGCCGCGCAGACCCAACTCCACCCCGCCGATGCCGGCGAACAGCCCAACCATGTTCCCCGTCGACGTCACGGCACCCTTCCTCACGCACAGATACAGGAGCACGTTACTCGAGTCCTACGACGTGTCCGCGTCACACCGCCCGCCCGCCCGGGTCGACGCACCCGCCGGGTGGGCGGAGCCGACTTGTCTGACTAAAGTCAGCTAAATGAGAGACCTACCGAAGGACACCGCCGCACTGCGCTCGTTCAACATGGGCATCACCGAGCAGTTGGGCGTGCTGCACGATCGCTACCTTGATCTGCCCCGCCCGTACTCGCAGGCGCGGATCCTCTGGGAGGTCGGCCACGACACCGTCCGAGTGCGCGATCTGCGTGCGCGATTCGACCTCGATTCCGGCTACGCCAGTCGTCTCCTCGCGGCCCTCGCCGACGACGGGGTCCTGCGGATCGAGCCCGATCCGGACGACGGCCGCGGGCGGGTGGTCACGCTCACCAGTGGCGGGCGCACGGAGTACGACGCCCTCGAGAAGGCGTCGCAGGACAGAGCCGAGCGGATCCTCGGGGCGCTGCCCGACCGTCAGCGCGCCGAACTGCTGGCCGCGATGGGCACCGTGACGCGTCTGCTCGACGCCGCGGCCGTCGAGATCGCCGTCACCGATCCCGACTCGGAGGCGGTCCGCTTCTGCTTCGGCCGCTACTTCGACGAACTGGACGAGCGGCTCGACCGGGGTTTCGACCCGGCCGCGAGCACGCCCGCCGACGGCGACGAACTGCGTGCCCCCAACGGCGCCGTCCTGATCGCGGACCTGCGCGGCACCCCGATCGGTTGCGGCGCCGTCAAACTGCACGACGGTGTCGCGGAGATCAAACGCATGTGGGTGTCCCCGGACGCGCGCGGTCTCGGTCTCGCGCGCCGACTGCTCGACGACCTCGAGACCCGCGCCGCCGACCACGGCGCACGAACGGTCCGGCTCGATACCAACGCCGCACTCACGCAGGCCGTCACGCTCTACGAGCGCTCCGGCTACCGGCGCATCCCGCCCTACAACGACAACGCCTACGCCACCCACTGGTTCGAGAAGGACCTCGTGTCCCGGTCCGGGGAGGACCGCGCGTCCGCGGCGGACTGATCGCCCACCGCGGACGCGCGGATCGCCGTCACGACTCCGACGCCGCGGTGGCCCCCGACTTCTCCGACTTCTCCGGCCCGGTCGGCAGCGAACCCTCACCCTTGCCGGGATGCACGACGCCGAGTTCGAGGCCGCCGTTCGCCGACACCCGGACGATGTCCTCGGGTTCGAGCTCGCCCGACAGCAGCAGTCCGGCCAGGCGGTTGTCGAGTTCCTTCTGGATGGTCCGGCGCAGCGGGCGCGCGCCGAACTCCGGCTGGTAGCCCTTGTCGGCGAGCCAGTCGACGGCGTCCTCGGTGATGTCCAGCTCGACGTTCTGGGCGTGCAGCTGGCGGCGGGTGCCGTCGAGGATGAGCTCGATGATCTGCCGCAGCTCGGTCTGGTCGAGCCGGTGGAAGACGATGGTCTCGTCGATCCGGTTGAGGAACTCGGGCCGGAAGTGCGACCGCAGCCGCTCCATGAGCGTGGGCACCAGATCCTCGACGTCCTCGCCCTTCGCCCCGAGGATCAGGTCCGAACCGATGTTGCTGGTGAGGATCACGATGGTGTTCTTGAAGTCCACGGTGCGGCCCTGCGCGTCGGTGACGCGGCCGTCGTCGAGGAGTTGCAGCAGCACGTTGAACACGTCCGGGTGGGCCTTCTCGACCTCGTCGAACAGCACCACCGAGTACGGCTGCCGCCGCACCTTGTCGGTGAGCTGCCCGGCCTCCTCGTAGCCGACGTAGCCGGGCGGGGCGCCGACGAGCCGGGAGACGGTGTGCTTCTCCTGGAACTCGCTCATGTCGAACCGGATCATCCGACCCTCGTCGCCGAACACGGCCTCCGCCAACGCCTTCGCAGTCTCGGTCTTGCCGACGCCGGTGGGACCGAGGAACAGGAACGAGCCGATGGGCCGGTTGGGATCGGACAGCCCGGCGCGCGAGCGGCGGACCGCCTCGGCCACCGCGGTGACGGCCTCGTTCTGCCCGATCACCCGGGAGTGCAGGACGTCCTCGAGCTTCATGAGCCGCTCGCGCTCCTCGGACGTCAAGTCCGCTACCGGGATTCCCGTCTGCCGCGACACGACGTGCGCGATGTCGTCGACGGTCACCTCCGGGGTGGATTCATCGGGAGCCGTGTCCAGCCGTTCTCGGGCCTCGGTGATCTGCCGCTTGATGGCGTTGGCGCGCTCGTAGTCCTCCTGCCCGACGGCGGAGTCCTTCTCGCGATTGAGTCGGGCGATCTCCTCCTCCGCGGCCCGGGTGTCGACGTCCGGGGTGCGGGTGCGCAGGCGCACTCGCGCGCCGGCCTGGTCGACGAGGTCGATCGCCTTGTCCGGCATGAACCGGTCGGTGATGTACCGGTCGGACAGTTCGGCCGCCGCGACGAGCGCCTCGTCGGTGTAGTGCACCTGGTGGTGTGCCTCGTAGCTGTCGACGAGGCCGCGCAGGATCTCGATGGTGTCGTCCACCGACGGCTCCGCGACCAGCACCGGCTGGAAGCGCCGCTCGAGCGCGGCGTCCTTCTCGATGTGCTTGCGGTACTCGTCGATGGTGGTGGCGCCGATGGCGTGCAGTTCGCCGCGGGCCAGCGCCGGCTTGAGCAGGTTGCCGGCATCCATCGCGCCCTCGCCGCCGGCCCCGGCGCCGACGATGGTGTGCAACTCGTCGATGAACAGCACCAGTTCGTCCGAGTGCGCCTTGACCTCGTCGAGGATCTTCGTCAGCCGCTCCTCGAACTCGCCGCGGTACTTGGTGCCCGCGACGAGCGACCCGACGTCGAGCGCGACGACCCTGCGGTCCGCGAGCGTCGACGGCACGTCGCCGTTGACGATGCGCTGCGCGAGACCCTCCACGATCGCGGTCTTGCCTACGCCCGGATCGCCGATGAGGACCGGATTGTTCTTGCGGCGGCGGGACAGGATCTCGATGGTCTGCTCGACCTCCTTGGCGCGGCCCACGACCGGGTCGACGTTGCCGGCACGGGCCTCGGCGGTGAGGTCGCGGCCGTACTCGTCGAGCGTCGGTGTGGAACTCGGCGGCGCCGACGTCTTCTCGCCCTCGATGGTGGCGCCCAGCAGCGCCTTGCCGGCGGGACTCTCCGAGTTCGCGGCGATGCCGATGAGGATGTGCTCGGGACCGATGAAGCTGCTGCCCGACTCGCTGGCCTGCTGCTGTGCGGTGCGCAGTGCGAGCTTCGCGGCCGGACTGAGGCTCGGCGCGCCGGGTGTGGTCTTGGGGGTGCCGTGCTTGTCCAGGTGCGCGGCCATCTTGGAGGCCAACTCGTCCGGATCCAGATTGATGCTGCTGAGCACGCCGCGCGTCGGATCGTTCTGCGCCGCCGCGTACAGCAGGTGCTCGGGGGTGATTTCGCTGTTTCCCCATTCGCTCGCCGCATCCCGCGCGACGGCGATCAGGTGGCGGGCGTCGTCGTTGAGCAGCCGACCCAGATCGACGCGTTGGACCGGGGGCTGAGACGACAACCCCGATCCGAAGAACCTCGCGAAAATGTCGTCGAAGGGGCTGTCCATGCGTCCCCAACCTTCGGTCATGTCCTATCCTCCAAATCTCTGACTACAGCTATCTGGTTCGGACTCGTCCTCACTTCCGGGTGGACCACCCTCAACCTTGCGACCACCACGGATGAAAGTAAAGAGTCCTCCGCCCCGAGTTCGCGGCACGTGCCGCCGACACCTGCCGAAAGGGTTTGTGCCGCATGGTGACCGCTCCTGCACCCACCGAACACCCATCCAGGACCCGTAATCCGAGGCTGCTGCGTGACGCGCAGGCCGGTGCGCTGGTCGAGGCGTTCGTCGTCATCGGAATCCTGACGATCCTGGTGACCCGCGCGTATCTGCACGCGACCGGATACCCGCAGATCGGTGGCGCCACGCTGCACATCGCGCACTCGCTGTGGGGCGGACTCGGCCTGGTGATCGCCCTGGTGGTCGTCTTCTCGTTCCTCGGTGACCTGCCACGAATGGTCGCGGTGGTGGCCGGCGGCATCGGCTTCGGTCTGTTCCTGGACGAGGTCGGCAAATTCGTGACCAAGACGAACGACTACTTCTTCCAGCCCGCGGTCGCGATCATGTACGTGGTCGTCGTGGCATTGCTGCTGATCAACCGCTGGATCCACGACGCCCGGCAGCGGACCGTCGCCGAGGACCTCGTCAACGCCGCCACCACCGCCGCGGATGGACTGGGTCGTGGTCTCACCCCGAACCGCCTGACCCAGGCCCGCCGGCAGTTGCGTCGGGCCGCGGCGGACGGGGCCGATCCCGCGGCGATCGCGAGTGTCGAGGACCTGCTGTCGCGGTGCGCGCCCCGTCGGATCGGACGCCTCGACACCGTCGGCGCGTGGTTCCGCGAGCACCTGTCGCGGGTGTTCGACGGCACTCGCGCGCTGTGGATCGCCGCCGTCGCGCTCGCGCTGTTCTCCACCGCCGGTCTGGTCAACGCCGTGGTCACGCTGGCCGACGACCTCGCGGGCGGGACCGGCACCGACATCACCACGATCGGCCAGATGTGCGGGTCGACCGTGGCGTTCGTGCTGTGCTGGGTGGCGATCGGCCGACTGAAGGGCGGCGGCGTCTGGCCGGTGCGGATGCTGCGGGCCGCGGCGCTCGTGACGATCCTGCTGACGGAGGTCTTCAACTTCGTCGCGGAGGAGTTCGGCGCACTCATCAACGTCGCGGTCGGCCTGAGTGCCCTGGTGGTGTTCTCGCGGCGCATCGCGGTGCTCGAGCGCGCCGAGGGACGCGCCGAATTGTCCGAATGACGACCCGCGCGAACCAATCCCACCCGCGGTCCACGCCTGGACGGCCTTCGTCGCCTACCGTAGAGACCGTGAGCAACCCCGTCCCCGGCGCATCCCGGGCGTCCGCGAGCGCCGCGTCACGCTGGCCTGCCGTCCTGACGTGGCGTGCGCACGACGCGCCCCGCATGGAGTCGGTACGGGTGCAGCTGAGCGGAAACCGGATCAAGGCCACCGGACGCGTCGTCGGCGGCCCGTGCCCCGAGCACCCCGCGTTCAGCGCGTCCTACGACCTCGTCACCGACGAGAACGGCGTCACCCGTCGTCTATCGCTGCACACCGCGCTCGCATCGGGGGAGCGGCACATGTCGATCAGCCGTGACGAGGAGGGCGTCTGGATGGTCGAGACCGGAACCACCCACCTGCGCTCCGGGTTCGCCGGTGCGAAGGACGTCGACGTCGTGCTCAGCCCGTTCTTCAACACCCTGCCGATCCGACGCTTCGGCCTGCAGCACGGGTCCGAGGACATCCAGGTCCCCGTCGTGTACGTCAACCTGCCCGACCTCGCCGTGCAGGAGGCGTCCCTGACCTACAGCAGCGGCGCCGACGGCATCCACGTGCTCTCGCCGGTGTCGAGTTCGTCGATCACCGTCGACGAGGACGGTTTCGTCCTCGACTACCCGGGCCTGGCGGAGCGGATCTGATCGGTCGCCGAGCCATGCTCGCGCCGAGCTGGCCGTCGAAAGGTGTTGCCGCAGTTTTCGATACGTAGACGTCTCGGCGAGGTGCGTCCGCGCTCGTCGGCTCGCGGCCATGCCGCATACCCCTACCCCGTAGCTGTCAGGTTACGGTGGGAGGCATGGCTTCCAACCGGTTCGCGAAGACAGTCACGGCCCTCGCCTGCGCCCTGGCGGGGGTGGGGCTCCTCGGCGGATGCGCCTCGACCGACGGCAACGAGCCGTCGACGACGGCGTCCGAGGCGCTGCTCGCCGAACACGACCTCGACGGACTCGACGCTCGCGAGGTGATCACTCGACTCGACACGATGCCGGTCGCCGACCGCCCCGCCGACCTGCTCGCCTCGGTCAGATCCCGCACCGTCGAACTCTCCGACAGCAACGGTGCCACGGTGTCCCTGCCGCTCCCGGACGACCAGTTCTACGTCTCGATCGCGCCCTACGCCACGCAGACCCACGAGTGCTACCTCCACAGCCTCACCACGTGCGTCGGCGAGATGTCGAACGAGGACATCCGGGTCGCGGTCACCGACCGGGCGAACGGCGCCGTGCTCGTCGACGAGACGCTCCGCACCAACGACAACGGGTTCCTGGGGCTGTGGCTGCCGCGAGCCGTCGACGCGACGATCACGCTCGAGGCCGGGGGCCGCTCGACCACCTCGGTGATCTCCACCGGCGACGACGACCCGACCTGCGTGACGACGCTGCAGCTCACCTGACCCGCCGGCGCGCGGTCAGCCCACCGCCAGTGCGCAGGCGAGCGCCACGGACTCGGCCGGGTGCGACCCGTGCCCGCCCGCGGTAGTGGGCAGTCCGATCAGCTGGATCCCGACCGGTGCGCCGTCGTCGATCGTGACGGGCGCCGAGATCGCCGGGATGCCGAGCGCGTTGAAGGGACTGCACATGCGCAGCAACGGGGTTCGGGCCACGGCGGGATCGGTCGACAGGGCCTGCTCCCGGGTGACGGTCCGCAGGGGAGAGGTGGCGGTGATCAGCGCGTTCAGGCCCAGGTCGCCGCGTAGCCGTGAGAGTGCCTGGCGGCGCAGCCGTTCCACGGTCCGCAGCGCGTGCAGGTACTCGACGGCGGGACGGTCCTTCTGCGCGGCCAGCAGCGCGGCCGTCGGCGCCTGGTAGCGCTCGGGCGTGGACTCGAACCAGGCCCGGTGCGTCTCGTACGCCTCGGAGCCGGTGACGATCGGGTACGCGGCCAGGAGTTGCGGCGTCTCGGGCAGTTCCACGTCCACCACCTCGGCGCCGGCGTCGGAGAGGCGGCGGCAGGCCGCGTCCACCGCGGCGGCGATGCCGGCGTCGGCGACGTCCCAGTTATCCCCGCGCAGCCGCCCCACCCGCAGCCCCGCGACCGGGGTGCGGACGTGCGCGATGCCGGGGATCGCGCCCCACGCCAACGAGACGTCGAGGACGTCGGTGGCCAGCAGGCCCACATGGTCGAACGTGGTCGACAGCGGGAACACCCCGCCGGTCGGCAACGCGTCGAAACTCGGCTTGAAACCGACCACACCGCACAGGGCGGCGGGAATGCGTGCGCTGCAACCGGTGTCGGTACCCAGCGCGAGCGGGACGACACCCTTCGCGACCAGCGCCGCCGACCCGGACGACGAGCCTCCGGTGATCAGCACCGGATCGTGGGGGTGCGCGGCCGGGCCGGACGCGTTGACGGCGCCCGTCGGGCCGTACGCGAACTCGTGCAGGTGCGTCTTGGCGACGACGATCGCGCCGGCCTCCCGCAGCCGCGTCACGATGCGGGCGTCGGACGCGGCGGGCGGGGCGTCGGCGAGCACGGCGCTGCCGCAGCGGGTCGGCATCCCGGCGACGTCGATGTTGTCCTTCACCGCGACCGCGACGCCGTGCAGCGGGCCGATCCAGTCGCCGTCGGCGATCGCGGCGTCCGCGCGCGCGGCGGCGGCGAGGGCGGCCTCGTCGTCGCGCGCGGCCACCAGGTTCGCCCACGGCGTGCCCAGCAGCGCGTCGAGCGCGTCGAGTGTCGCCCGCACGTGCTCGCCGGCGGTCATCTCCCTCTTGGCGAGCAGTCCCGCGACGTCCCGCAGCGTGGGCATGCTCACGGTCGCAGCACCCCGCCGCGGCGGCCGGCGTCGCGCAGCCGTTCGAGCCAGTCCGCGGAGCCGGGCTCGACGTCTGTGATGGTCCAGCGCTCGCGCTGCTCGTAACGCAGGCGGGCCGCGTGGCCGGACTCGACCAGCTCGCGCAGAGTCCCCTGCTCGGACAGTTCGGTGCGCGCGCGGTTGAGGACGTCGAGGGTCTCGTCCAGCGCGGTCAGCAGCGCGTCCCGGTTGCCCTCGCACATCGCCCGCACCAGGCCCGGCGCGCTGCCGGCGACGCGGGTGCCGTCGCGGAACGACCCGGCCGCCAGACCCAGTGCCAGATCGCCGCCCGCCGCCCCGGACAGTGCGAGCGCCTCGGCGAGCACGTGCGGCAGGTGCGAGATGCGGGCGACGGCGGCGTCGTGCGGGGCGGACTCGGCGGGCACCACCACCGACCCACAGTCCAGCGCCAGCCGCGCCACCTGCGACCAGATCTGCGGGTCGACGCCGTCGTCGGCGCTCACCACCCACACTGCGTCACGGAACAGGTCGGCGTCCCCGGCGCCCCACCCGGACTGCGACGTCCCCGCCATCGGATGGCCACCGACGAACCGGTCCCGCAGACCGTGCCGGGCGACCGCGGCGGCCACCTCGGCCTTGACGCTGACGACGTCGGTGACCGGGCAGCCGGGCGCGTGCTCGGCGATCGCGGCGAGCGTTGCGTCGACGGCGGGCATCGGCACCGCGACCACGATCAGCGCGCGGGACTCGGCGGCGCGGCGCAGCACCGCGACCAGGTCGGTGTCGGCGTCGAATCCGTCCGCGCGGGCGGCGTCCACCGCCCCGGCCGAGCGGTTCCAGCCCCAGCCGTCACGTCCCGCCGCCACCGCCGCACGGAGCAGGGATCCACCGATCAGGCCCAGCCCGAGAACACAGACTTCAGGTGCGGAAACGTCGTCAGCCACCCGAACAGGTTGGCACATTTGCCGCTGGACTTCTTATAGCGGCACTGCGCGGGCTACCGTTGCGCGCATGGGTGCACAGCGCGCGAACGACAACAGCGCCTCCGCGGGTTCGATGGAGGACCTGGACGGCTTCGGCATGGCCGTCGTCCGCGAGGAAGGCCGCTGGAAGTGCACGCCGCTCACCGGCGGCGCACTGACGAGTTTGCGGACCGCCGAGAAGGAACTGCTCGAGCTGCGTAGCTCCGGCGCCGTGTTCGGATTGCTCGACGTCGACGAGGAGTTCTTCGTCATCGTCCGTCCCGCACCGACCGGCACCCGCCTGCTGATCTCCGACGCGACCGCCGCGATCGACTACGACATCGCAGCCGACGTCCTCGAGTCCCTCAACATCGAGATCCCCGACATCGACCCCGACGAACTCGACGACGTCGAACCGTGGGAGGAGGGCGACCTCGGGGTGCTCGCCGATCTGGGTCTGCCCGACGCCGTGCTCGGGGTGATCCTCGCCGAGACCGATCTGTACCCGGACGAGCAGCTCGCGATGGTCGCGCAGCGCTGCGGATTCGAGGCGGAGCTGTCGGCGGAGCTCGACAAGCTCTCGTCGCGCTGACCGCGGGCGGTCCGGCGTGAGCCTGCAGGACGACCGACGGATGATCCGTGTCGCCCTCGACGCGGCCGCCGCCGCCACGGACGCGGACGTGCCGGTGGGCGCGGTGGTGTTCGACGCGGACGGTGTGGAGCTGGCGCGGGCGGCGAACGCCCGCGAGGCGGCCGGTGACCCCACCGCGCACGCCGAGATCCTGGCACTGCGCGCCGCGGCGAAGGTGCACGGCGACGGCTGGCGACTCGAAGGTACGACGCTCGCGGTGACGCTGGAACCCTGCACGATGTGTGCCGGCGCGCTGGTCCTCGCTCGCGTCGGCCGGGTCGTGTTCGGCGCATGGGAACCCAAGACCGGAGCGGTCGGTTCGCTGTGGGATGTCGTCCGGGACCGTCGCCTCACCCATCGCCCGCAGGTGCGCGGCGGGGTCCTCGAGGACGAGTGCGCGGGTCTGCTCGAAAATTTCTTCCGGGATCAGCGATGAGCCTCTGATCTGCGCAAACGTCCCGCTGGCGGCCCGATCGGCGCGGAGTTCCTCGGCAGAGTTCGTCGGATCGTGCTCTGGTGGAGACAGGTGCTCGTGTGGCACCGGGACCGCAAGGTCCACGCAGATTCACGGAGGAGTGCTCATGGGAATCGCAGACAAGGCACAGAACAAGGCTCAGGATCTCGGCGGTAAGGCCAAGGAGGCTGCCGGCAAGGCGACCGACGACGAGGATCTGAAGAACGAGGGCAAGGGCGACCAGGTCGAATCCGCCGTCAAGGATGCAGGCGAAAAGGTCAAGGATGCCGCCTCGACGATCAAGGACAAACTGACCGGAAAATAGCGCTGACCTGCCGATTTCGGGCTGAGCTTCGGCTCCGGTACAGTTCTCGGCGGTGGCGTGTCCGAGCGGCCGAAGGTGCAGCACTCGAAATGCTGTGTACGGTAACCCCGTACCGAGGGTTCAAATCCCTCCGCCACCGCCACGAAAGTCCCTCACCTGTGAAGACAGGTGGGGGACTTTTTTGTCTCCGGGACTGTCGGGAGGGTCTTCTTCGCATCGCTCTTGACTGCACGAGTCATGATTAATACGGTGACTTAAATTGTCGCCATCAGTACGACCCCCCCTTCGGTACGACTCGAGGAGCAGACCGCGCCGTGAAAGCCGATCCGACCCACGCTCGATTGGAATACCTCGACGCGGCCGCAGCCGAGGGTCGTGTCCTCGGAGTACGGGAACTCGTCCAGGCGGTGGTGTACCCGCTCGCGGACCATATTCGGGACGCACCGCCGCCCTCCGACTTCGCCCGGTACGCCGCACGCATGACCCCGCGCGTCGATTACACATCCGATGACTGCGTCGCCACACTCGCTCCGGCAGATCAGCGGATCGTCCACGGTCTGCGTCAGGCCCTCGTCGACCAGCCGGGCGCCGTCGCCGCCGACCGCATCGACACCGCCTTCAACATGATCGTCGGCGTCTTCGCGGCCTACGAGTCCCGGGCCGAGGCATCCCTGAACTACGGACCCGACTCGCTCGATGCGCTCGCCGAAACAGTCATCGACATGGTCACCGCCGGGCTTACCGCCTAGCGCCACACCCACGCCGAGTCTCGTCTGGACCGGAGGCGGCGCATTCGGCTGTTCGCTGGTGCCGAAATTCGTTCGCCGAGAACGAAACCGGGAGACATGGCCCGCGCCGGCTGCCTACCGTCGCAGTATGCCCCGACCCGACCTGCAACAGCTGACGCCCTCGCTGCATCGCCTCCGGATCCCCACCGGTCCGGCGCACCTGCTGAACTGCTACCTCTGGCTCGGCTCCGACGGGGTGACGCTCGTCGACACGGGCTGGCCCGACAGTGCCGACCTGATCGCCGAGGCGCTGTCGGCGCTCGGCCGGCGGCGCGCCGACGTCACGCGGATCGTGCTCACGCACTTCCACGAGGATCACGCCGGTTCGGCCGCCGAGATCGCGCGATGGTCGGACGTGGAGGTGATCGCGGGCGCCGCCGACGCGCCGTTCGTGTCGGGTGCGCGGCGCGGTCCTCTTCCTCTTCTGACGGAGCGCGAGAAGACCATTCACGCCGAGTTCGACGAGCCGTCCCACGGACCTGCCTGCCGCGTGGACCGTGAGGTCCGCGACGGCGACGTCCTGGACTTCGCGGGCGGGACGCGAGTCATCGGCGTTCCCGGACACACCCCCGGGAGCATCGCTCTGTACCTGCCCGATGCCGATGCCGTCCTCACCGGCGACGCGGTGGCCGAGTTCCAGGGCGAGGTGATCCTCGGTGTCTTCGACGTCGACCGGGATTCGGCCACGGTGAAGCCGTCGTCGAGGATGCGTATGCGCGAATCGGCACCGCCACAGACCCGTTCGCGCCTTCCGCCGGAGCGCGCTGACATCGTCGGCGCCGTGGTGTGTCAGCATGGTGCGCGGTCGACAGGACCGTCGCACGACGAACAGGAACGGTGGGGAACGCGATGCTGGACGTGGTCAAGGGGTCGAAGACCGACCTGACCGAGGATCGGTACACGGTCCGGTTGACCACGGCCGGTCAGCCGGGACAGGTCGACATCGCGGCGGTGCTGCTCGCCGACGACGGCAAGGTGCGTTCGGACGACGACTTCGTGTTCTTCAACAACCCGAAGGCGTCGGGTGTCGCCCTCACCGCGGACGACAGCGTCTCGGTCGATCTGACGGCCGTGCCGGCGGACATCCATCGGGTCCTGCTCACCGCGAGCACCGAAGCCCAGGGCATCCGATTCAGCGCGGTCGAGGGTCTCGCGGTCGAGGTGCAGGGGGTGTCGCAGGTGCTCCGTTTCACGCCGTCGAGCCTGTCGACGGAGACGGTGCTGCAGGTCGTCGCGCTGTACCGGCGGGGAACCGGTTGGCGGATGGATGCGATCGGGCAGGGCTACAACCAGGGACTTGCGGAGCTGGCCGCCGAGCACGGAATCGACGTCGACGATCCCGGCACGGCGGACGATGCCGTGCCGGCTCCCGTGGCGTCGGCTCCGGAGATCGCCGCGGTCCCGGCGGCACCGATCTCCTTCGAGAAGGTGACGGTGACGCTGACCAAGGACTCGCCCGACCGGACCGCGCGGATCGATCTGCGGAAGGGGCAGGGGGATCCGAACTGGGTGCTGACCGTCGGCCTCGAATGGGACGGGCGCGGCGCCACCTACGACCGCAACGGCAAGGTGAAGAAGTACGGCACCGGGGACCTCGACGTGTACTTCTTCTGCCGCAACGAGGAGACCGACGAGTACGTCGTCATCAGCGGCGACAAGGGGCACCGGGGCAGCCTCGAGCACTGGCCGTTCATCCACCACTACGGGGACAGCAAGGGCCCGGGCAAGGGCAAGAAGCCGGCCGTCGAGCAGGTGCGGGTGCTGCCCAACGAGAACGGCGACCTGCTGGTCAACATCTATCAGAGCGTCGACAACGGGGCAGGCGCCCTGGACACCTTCGGTACTCCGCGCGTGGCGATCCGCTACGGTCGCGCCGGCAAGGACGGACTGCCCGGCGCGGATGCCGACGAGATCCTCGTCCACGTGGGCAACAGCAAGAACTCGTTCTGGGCGACGGTCGCGCACATCGACGTCCAGGACGGGGTGCTCACCGTCGACGGCGAGACGCGCTACAGCCGCATCGGCAGCGAACGGATGCCCGGACTGGACTCGAAGGGCAAGTGGGTGCGCAAGCCGTCCGGTGGCCCCACCGGGCGCAGCAAGAAGCGCAACGGCGGCCTCGGACTGGACCGCTACAGCGGCAGGTGTCCGGCCTGATCCGGGCGTTCGTGTTCGATCGAGACCGACGACAGCAACCGAGGGAGAAAGTCCTATGGCGGACACGAAGCAGGTACGGCTCGACCTCGCGGCGGCCAGGAGCGCGGCGGACGCGGCGATCGACGCCGCGCGGCGGGACGGTAACCGGGTCAGTGTGACCGTCGTCGATGCGCGGGGACACGATCTGCTGGTGGTCCGCGACGACGGCGCCGCGTGGTTCACCCCCGGGGTGGCGCGGGCCAAGGCCGCGACCGCGGCGCTGATCGGCATCCCCACGACCGCCTACTCCGGACTGGCCGACGCCCATCCCGCGCTGGTCGAGTTGATCGACGCGCAGACTCGGCAGTCGCTGACCACGCTGCCCGGCGGCCTGCCGGTGGTGATCGACGGCGAGGTCGTCGGCGGGATCGGTGTCAGCGGCGCTCAGCCGGAGCAGGACGTCGAATACGCCCAGGCAGGTGTCGCCGCACGCTGATCGGCGCTGGGCGGGACGAAGGCCCCGTCGTCACGGTCGATGCCGTGACGACCCTGATCCGCATCGGATTGTGGGACGGTGGTCCCGTAGGCTCCCGATGCAGCCTGGTTGACGAACCTCGGGAGTGACACGTGGCACAGAAGGTAATTGTCGAGCTCATCGATGATCTTGATGGGGAGCCCATCGACTTCGGTGGCGAGACCATCAGTTTCGCCGTCAACGGCGTCGAGTACACCATCGACCTCAACGACAAGAACGCCACCGAGTTCCATCGCAAGCTGGACTACTACATCCGCCATGCCACCAAGGTCGGTGGACGTCAGACCACCCGCGCCGCCAAGCCGACGACCGACGGGGCCAGCACCCAGGAGATCCGCGAGTGGGCGGCCCGCAACGGCTACGCGGTCTCGGCCCGC
Source organism: Prescottella sp. GW823-FHT02E09 (assembly GCF_058797375.1). Lineage (NCBI taxonomy): Bacteria > Bacillati > Actinomycetota > Actinomycetes > Mycobacteriales > Nocardiaceae > Rhodococcus > Prescottella sp. GW823-FHT02E09. Next base: position 278,055 of record NZ_JBXAJP010000006.1, on the reverse strand, counting down.
GGCCGGATCTCGGGTGACGTCGTCAAGGCGTATGCGGCCGCTCACTAGTCATGGCCACCGTCAGTAAGCGCAAGAAGGCGGCTGCCGCGTCCGAGCCCGTGACCGCTCAGCAGTCGGACGCTGCCGTGCCCGCCCCCGAGGCGGTCACCGAGGATCCGGGCCCGGCGGAACCGGACGGGGCCGGCGCCGAGGACACCGCCGACGAAGTGCCGGGTTCGGATACGTCCTTCTCCCACGGCGATCCGATCCGTGTGTTCCTCTACGACATCCCGAACGACGGTGGCGAGTGGACCGCTCGCTACGAGGCCGGGATCACGCGGATCCGCAGCAAGAAAGTGGGTCCCGGCGTCTACCTGGACCTGCTGCACCGGGTGTTCCCCAAGCACGAGGTCCTCGTCAAGGGTGAGCTGCTCAGCGTCAAGAGCCGGCCGCACCCGGAGGATCCCAAGGTCCTCACCGAGGTCGCCCTGCTGGTCTACCTGGCCACCGAGGTGGCCCTGTTCAAGGCGTTCCTCGACTGGGCCGGGCGGGATGTCGCGCCGATGCGGATCACGGGGGACAAGCTCGACGACGTGGCCCGAAAGATCCACACCGACCTCTACCGCATCCATCTGTTCAAGCAGCGGCTCGTCACGGCCGGCATCGACGATCCCGCCGAGCTCGACGAGGACGTCGCGCGGCCGCTCGAGGTCATCAAGAGCGAGATCGACGCGATCCAGGACCTGCGCATCTCGGTCAGGCGCTACCGCGACCGGGTGGTGCAGGCCAAGCGCGAACGTGTGGTCAAGGAGAGCCAGAACCTCGTCGGCAACATCGAGATGGCGACCTGGGACTCGGTGCAGCGGCGCGAGGAGATGGTCGTGATGCGCGAGTGGGTGGACAACCAGCAGCGTCTGCTGCCGGTCGTGCGGGCCGTGAAACTGACCTGACGAGCGGCATGAAAAGGCGGGCCCATCCTCGAACAGTCGAGGATGGGCCCGCCGCATTCGTTCGATGCCGGGGTGCGACTACTGGGTCAGTGAGATGCTCTCGCCGCCCGAGAACGCGGAGTCGTGGACCTCGAGTTCTGCCGGGGTTGCGTCGGCCGGGATGTCGAAGACGATCGTCGTGGACTGCTTGATGCCCGGGTTGATCTCGCCGCCGATCGCGGTCTCCGGGTTCAGGTTGATCGCGGCCATGTCGTCGGTCGAGAACTCACGACCCTGCGCGTCGATCAGCTTCTGATTGGAGGCGAAGTACGACTGGGGCTTGTCCGCGATGTTCGTCACGTCGAGGTGGACGAGGACGAACTGACCCTGAGCCTGCTTCTGCAGGTAGGGGTTGTCACCGACCGTGGTCACACCGGTTTCGATACGGGCAGCAATATCGTTTCCCCTTCGATCCACGGAGCTGCCACGACATCGGGTGCACGAAATGTGAGTAGGCGGATTCGGTCGTATGCGGGTGTGGACGCGACCTGCCGGAACCGGTCGGAGTGACCGCTCAGGCCCCGGGCCCGCAGCGCCGCTGCGCCGTCCGTGTGTCCGGACCCGGGGTGGTGTCCTGGTCGTGCACGACGACCACCATCTGCGCCCGTGCCGGTGACACTGACCGCACGCGGTGCGGGGTGTTGGCGTCGAAGTACAGGCTGTCGCCCTCGGCGAGGGTGATCACCTGATTGGGGATGCTCACTTCGACGGTGCCGCTCGTGACGAGAATGAACTCCTCGCCGGGGTGCTCCATGTGGTCGTCCGCGAATTCGGTTGCCGGGTGGACGATGAACGGTTGCATCGACTTCCCGATCATCGGGGCTGCGACGGGGTCGTAGACCGCGGCCCCGGAATCGTCGACGGGCAGACGCTGGTCGCGGCGTTCGACGGCCATCGTGTGGGAGTCGATGCCGTCGGAGAACAGTTGCGCCACATCGGCATCGAGGGCTCGGGCGATCTTCAGTGCGACCGCGATGGACGGCGTGCTGATCCCGCGTTCGACCTTGGACAGATAGCTCTTCGTCAGCCCGGTGCTCTCGGCGAGGGCTTCCAGGGTGAACCCGGCCCTGCGCCGATGGGACCGGAGAAACGCCACCACCGTCCGACTCTCCTTCGCTCGCCGCTGCCTTCTCGACCCCGCGCTGGTCTCGAGGGGCTCAGTTCGTTTCCGGATTCTACTTCCCGGGACGGCCCCGTTGCACATAGGACACAAAGTGTCCTACAGTGCATGTTGTGTCATTGACCGGCGAAGAGTGAAGGAGGCCGACATGGCGACCACGATGAATCTCGGCAAGGCCGAACTGATGGAGACCGCGAAAGCGGCGATGCTCGAGAACGTTCCGAGGCAGCAGTGGACCGATCGGCAGAAGATCGCCCTCACCTGTCGCGCGTTGTTCGACGCCGGCCACGACTCGGGCCTGGCCGGACAGATCTCGGCCCGGGGTGCGACGCCGGGTACGTTCCTGACCCAGCGACTGGGCCTGGGCTTCGACGAGATCACCGAGGGCAACCTGCTGCTCGTCGACGAAGACCTCACCGTCCTCGAGGGTGACGGAATGGCCAACCCGGCCAACCGTTTCCACAGTTGGATCTACCGAGCTCGGCCTGACGTCAACTGCATCGTCCACACCCACCCACTGCACGTTGCCGCGTTGTCGATGCTCGAAGTGCCGCTCGAGATCTCGCAGATGGACATGGCCCCGCTCTACGACGACTGCGCGTTCCTGCCGGACTGGCCGGGTGTCCCGGTCGGCAACGAGGAGGGCGAGATCATCGCCGGTGCCCTGGGCGACAAGCGTGCGATCCTGCTGGCCCATCACGGGCAGCTCGTCGTCGGGTCGACGATCGAGGAGGCGTGTTCGCTGGCGCACCTGATCGAAAGGGCGGCCCACCTGCAGTTGCTGGCGATGGCCGCGGGCGAGATCAAACCGCTTCCGCCGCGGCTGGCGAAGGAAGCGCACGACTGGACGCTCACCCCTCGCCGCAGCGAGGCGAACTTCGGGTACTACGCGCGCAAGGCGCTGCGGGCGCATCCGGACGCCGTCGACCTTCCCTGACCCCCGACCTCTCCAGGAGCAGTCATGACCAACGCCGTAAGCGGCATCGTCGCGTACCCCGTGACCCCGTTCCATCCCCGTGATTCCGACACTGTCAACGTCGAGATCCTGCACGTCTTGCTCGACCGTCTGATCGGCGCGGGCGTCGATGCGATCGCGCCACTCGGCAGTACCGGGGAGAGCGCCTACCTCGACCACGACGAATGGGTCACCGTCGCAAGTGAATCCGTCGGTCACGTCGACGGCCGCGTGCCGACCGTCGTCGGGGTGTCCGACCTGACCACGGCCGGCGCGATCCGCCGGGCGCGGATCGCCGAAAGCCTCGGTGCCACCGCGGTGATGGCGCTGCCGACGTCGTACTGGCGGCTCACCGAGGGTGAGGTCCGTCAGCATTTCACCGCCATCGCCGAATCGGTGTCGATTCCGCTGATGGTCTACAACAACCCCGCCACCACGGGCATCGACATGAACCCGGAGTTCCTGTTCGACCTCGTCTCGACCGTCGACAACATCACGATGGTCAAGGAATCGAGCGGCGACATCACCCGCATGCGCCGGCTGCGCGAGCTCAGCGGCGGCGAGTTGCCGTTCTTCAACGGGAGCAATCCGCTCGCGCAGCAGGCATTCGATGCCGGTGCGGCCGGGTGGTGCACGGCCGCACCGTGCCTGATCCCGGAGCAGATCGTGACCTTTCACCGTTTGGTCGCCGCAGGGGACCAGGCTGCCGCGTCGGACTACTTCGACCGGATCCGGCCATTCCTCGACATGATCGTCAGTCGCGGGCTGCCCACGACGATCAAGTCCGGGTTGCGAAGTATCGGCATCGATGCCGGGGATCCACGTCGGCCGCTGCTGCCACTCGACGAGGCCGAGGCCGTGCACCTGCGCGGGCTCATCGCCGCCGTGTGCCGGTAGTAGGAGCAGTGGACACCGGTCTCGGAACGGACACCGTCGTCACCCTGCCCGTGGCCGGGCCCACCTTCGTCGCCGGGCAGATGTTGTGAGTCGGGGCGAGGAGATGCCTCCGGTGATGTTGGAGGAGTTACTCGTCGGCGGGATCCGCGAGTTGCCCGGCGGACGCGCGTCGAGTGGCATCTACAAGAAACCTGTCGACCGCCCGCTGTGGCTGTCGGTCACCGGTCTCACCGGTGACCGACAGGCCGACACTCGGCACCACGGCGGCCCCGACAAGGCGGTGCACCACTACCCGTCGGACCATCTGGCGTTCTGGCGGCGCGAGCTCGCGTCGTCGGCGGTGGCCCGGGGCGCATTCGGCGAGAACTTCTCGACGACGGGCCTGGTCGAATCGCAGGTATGTGTGGGCGATACATTCGCGATCGGAACGGCGATCGTGCAGATCTCGCAGGGCCGACAGCCGTGCTGGAAACTCGATCAGCGTTTCGAGGCCAGGGGAGTGGCGCGGCGGATGCAGGCGGTCTGCAACACCGGCTGGTACTACCGCGTGCTGCAACCGGGACGCGTGCGGCGGGGCGATCGTCTCCTTCTGGTGGACCGGCCCGAACCCGACTGGCCGGTCTCGCGCCTGCTGCGTCTGCTCTTCGAACGAGGATCGAGCGGCCCGGACGAATGGGCCGCCGCCAGTCGGGTGTCGGCACTCGCGCCGGGTTGGCGCGCCACGTTCGCCGCACGAGTCGGTAATGGCGCGATCGAGGATTGGAACGCCCGCTTGAACGCGCCGTAGGCCGGCGTTCGTCCGGTGGCGGTTCGGTGGACGAGCCTGGGGACTGCCCTGGCATCCGTCGTTGTGGTGGCCGTCTCGAGAGCTGGGGATCGGCGCCCGCCCGGTGTATGCTTGCCGATAAGCAAGTAAATTGGAGGTGGACGTTGACGAGCCTCTTCGACGACGACGAGGTCTCCCGGCTGCGCGTCGCACTCGGACGCATTTCCCGGCAGGTCGACCGGCAGACATCCGGCGGCGAGCTGACCAAGACGCAGTTCTCGATCCTGACCACGGCGGTGCGCCGCGGGCCGATCCGGGCCAGCGAGATGGCCGAGATCGAGACCCTCAACCCGACGATGCTCTCGCGGATGATCGGCAAGATGGCGGCCGAGGGGCTGCTGATGCGCTCGGCCGATCCCGACGACGGCCGAGCCGTCGTCGTCGCCGCGACGCCCGAGGGGGTCGCCCTACACGCGCAGTTGCGGGACAAGCGGACCCGGCTGTTCGCCGAGTACCTCGCCCAACTTCCCGAGACCAAGACCCAGGATCTGCTCGACGCCCTGCCGGCCCTCGAGGCCCTCGGTGAACGGATGTGTCAGGCCCGGGCCACGGCCCGCTCATGACGGCCGCGGGGAAACTCGGACGTCAGACGTTCGCGGCGCTCGCGAACCGCAACTTCCGCCGCTTCATCAGTGGCCAGGCCGTCTCGCTCATCGGCACCTGGATGCAGCTCGTCGCGCAGTCGTGGCTGGTCCTCGAGCTCACCGGCTCGGGCACCGCGATCGGCCTGGTCGTCGCGCTGCAGACGCTGCCGGTCCTGCTGCTCGGGCCGTACGGCGGCGTGATCGCCGACCGCACCGACAAGCGACGGCTGATGATCGCTCTGCAGACGATGATGGGCGTCCAGGCCCTCGTCCTCGGCGTCCTCACGATCACCGGGACCGTCCAGCTGTGGCACGTGTACGTGCTCGCGCTGCTGCTCGGCCTCAACAACTGCTTCGAAAACCCTGCGCGGCAGTCGTTCCTGCTCGAGATGGTGGGCCCGGCGGACCTGCGAAACGCCGTCAGCCTGCAGTCCACGTTGGTCAGTGCCTCGCGCATCGTCGGTCCGGCGGTCGCGGGTGTCACGATCGCGGCCGGCGGGCTGGGCGTGTGCTTCCTGCTCAACGCCGCCAGCTTCGTCGCGGTGGTGACGTCGCTGCTGCGGCTGAACGTCGCCGAGCTGCATCCGTCGCCGCCGATGGAACGCGCCCGCGGCCAGCTCCGCGAGGGCCTGCGCTATGTGAGGGCCAACCGCAATCTCGCGGTGCCGCTGCTGATGATGGCGTTCATCGGATGCCTCGCGTTCGAGTTCCAGGTGGTGCTCCCGATCGTCGCCGACCAAACGTTCGGCGCCGGCTCGGAGGCGTACGGCTTCATGACCGCGGCGATGGGCATCGGCGCGGTGTGCGGCGGACTGCTGGTCGCGACATGGGGCCGCACCGGCACCCGCGTCCTGATCGTCGCGGCCGCAGCGTTCGGATTCTCGATGGTCGCCGCGGCCGCCGCGCCCACGCTGGCGCTGGAACTGATCGCGCTCGTGATCGTCGGCGCGGTCAGCATCGCGTTCAACTCCACCACCAACAGCACCCTCCAGCTCGAGGCCGAACCGCAGATGCGCGGCCGCGTGATGGCACTGTGGGCCACCGCGTTCCAGGGCTCGACGGCCATCGGTGGCCCCATCGCCGGCTGGGTCAGCCAGGAGTGGGGCGGCCGGGCCGGGCTGATGCTCGGCGCGATCACCTGTCTGGTCGTGGCCCTGGTCGCGGCCGTCGTGATCGGTCGCGGCAAGGAGGCCACCGCCCAGACCCGGCCGGTCCCCGAGGATCCGCAACCGATCGCCGCCACCCCGGCGATCACCGAGGACCGCCCGGCTCCCGCCGAGGGCGTGCGGTCGAAGGCGGCTTGACCTTCACGCTGGTCGAGACTCCATGATGTCCGGGTGAGCGCATTCGGAGCGGACGGGTTGATCACGATCGGCGTACTCGCGCGGGCGAGCGGACTGACGCCGAGCGCGCTGCGCTTCTACGACGACTGTGGACTGCTCGTCCCGGAGTGGGTCGACCCGTCGACCGGGTACCGATACTACACCGAGACCCAGCGCGACCGGGCGACGACGATCCGACGGCTGCGCGAGATCGACGTTCCGCTCGACAGCGTCGCCCGGATCCTCGAAGGGGGCGACGACGCCGGACCACTCCTCGACGCGCACGTCCGCGCTCTGCGGGAGCGGGCCGACGCCGCCGCCGCGGTCGCCGCGGCCATCACGACCGCGCTGCCGACGCGACCGTCGGCGTCGCTGTCCGCCGCCGCACTCGCCGACGCCGTCGCACAGGTACGGGCCGCCGCCGCGTCGGATCCCGAGTTCCCGGTCCTGGCCGGGATTCTCGTGGAGGCCGGCGGCGGTACCGTCACGCTGACCGCGACCGATCGCTACCGGCTGTCGACGCGGAGCATCGCGTGCCCCACGGCCTCGGCCGAGTGGTCCGTCGTGGTGCCCGCGTCCGCCCTCGACGACCTGACGTCGTGGTTGCGCGCACGACGTGAGGTCGTGCTCCGCAGCGGCGCGGACGGTCTCGTGCTCACCGCCGACGGCTTCGAACGACGCTGCGTCACGATCGACGACGCGTTCCCCGACTACCGGGCGATGCTCGCCGCCCTGCCCGCCGCGTCCACCCGGGTCGTCGTGTCCCGGGACGCGCTGCTCGCCGCGGTCGAGGACAGCCCCGACACGCGGCTGCGGTGCACCGTCGGGGCCACCGGTGTGACGGTGCGTGTGGGGGAGCGCGAGCGGCACCTCACCGCCACCGTCACCGGCCGCGACATCGAGGTGTGGTTCACCTCCGGCACGCTGCACGCCGCCGTGGCGACCGCCGTCGGACCCGACGTCATGCTCGACCTCTCCGCCGCCGACATGCCCGCCGTCATCCGGTCCGCCTCCGACGGCGACCTCACCACGCTCGCCATGCCCACTGCCCCGTGACCCGAACTGCTCCGTAACATCCACCACGACAGGAGAACCGAGTGACCACAGACCTCACCACGGATGCGATCGCCCGCGCCGTCACGCTCGGGCGTGACGGCGATCCGGACGCCGCCCGCGCCGCGCTCGTCGAGATCTGGACCGAGTTGGGCCCGCTCGGCGATCCGCTGCACCGGTGCACGCTGGCGCACTATCTCGCCGACCTGTACGACGATCCCGCGCAGGCGCTGGTGTGGGACGTGCGGGCGCTCGACGCCGCCGATGCCCTCACCGACGACCGGTTGCGGCAACAGTACGCGAGCCTCACGGTTCGCGGCTTCTATCCGTCGCTGCACCTGAACCTGGCCGACAACTTCCGTCGGCTGGGCTCGTTCGACCGGGCGCGTGAGCATCTCGATGCGGCCGGCCGGTACCTCGACGCACTCGGCGACGACAGTTACGGTGCGATGATCCGCACCGCGAGCGACGAAGTCGGGGCGGCCGTCGCCGAACGGTCCGTGGAACGGCGCCCCTCGCACCCGTAGGCCGCGCGACGTCGACTCCGACGGGTCAGGACGTGTGCGTCGCGGTCGGAATCCAGTTGCCGTGGAATCCGGCCGGGACCCGTTGCGGCAGTGTGACGGTGGCGCGGTCCTCCAGGGTCTGGGCGTCCAGGATCCGCAGCTCGGTCTGGCGGCGCGCGAGATCGGTGACCAGTCCCATCACGATGCCGTCACCCTCCGCGCAATCCGGAGACGCGGGCTGGAAGACGAACTCTCCGACCGCCGATCGGGGACCGAAGTCGCGGGTGGCGGCCACGCCGCGGTCACGATCCGCGCGGAGCAGCCGGTGTTCTCCCGAGAGGTCGTCGGTTCCCGAGACCAGCCAGCAATCGCGGTGGGCGGCGGTGGTGAACCGTTCGTCGATTCGCGGGAACTCGACGTGCTCGTCGCCGAGCCTCTCGCGTCGGACCGAACTGCCGGCCCGCGGAAGGTGCCACCGTTCCAGGCGAGGCCGGCCCTCGGAGGGCCCGGTGAGGTCGCCGTCGAAGACCCGTTCGTGGACGACCAGGTCGACGACGACACCCTCCCGAGTGCTGGACGCGTTGACGGGATGGAACACGTAGCAGGGCTCCACATCCAACCAGATGGGCGTCGGATCGCCGTTCCGGGGAATCAACCCGACGCGGGCGCGATACCCGGTGTCCCACGAGTAGGGGAAGCTGCCCGCACGGGTTCGCGGAAGGCGGTTCAGGAGGGGATGCGGCACTCGGACCCGCCCGATCGCCGCGCTCAGGGCCAACGCCGCCAAGGGGCGCAGTGGCCGGGCCACGTTGGCCGCGACGGCGCTCCGGACGTCGAACGTCACCGGCAGGTCGTAGACCACCACGTAGTCACGGGTCAGGGAGAAGGCATGCATCATCGGACTGCCCCCGACGCGGATCGGGAGCTTCTTCCGGAGCCGGCCGTCGGCGCCGATCACGGTGTACTGCACCGTGTCTCCCCTGCCGAGATGGTACGAGACCGCATGGAGCTCACCGGTTTCCGGATCCTCGATGGGGTGCGCGGTGTATCCGCCGTGGACAGTGCCGTCGAAGTCGCAGACATCGACGGTGTCGAGTTTCTCGGACAGTTCCGCGCACGCCAGGCCGCCCTCGACCAGTGCCAGCGTCCGGCCGGCGAAGCCGATCACGTTCGTGTTCGCCGACGGGCCGTGCAGGGGTGAACGGCCGCGCTCGGACGGCGCCGACCGTTGCAGCGCCGCCGACGTCACCTCCGAGTCGACCCACCGGTTCCGATACCACAGCGCCTGACCGTCGCCGAGTCGGACGCCGTGAACCATGCCGTCGCCGGTGAACCAGTTGTATTCGGCAGGAAGCACATCCGCGATCGGGTTGGGGCCGTTGCGGAGATACCGGCCGTCGAGCCAGTCGGGGATCGTGCCCCGCACGGGAAGGTCGTACTCGGTCGTTTCGGTGCGGACCGGTGCATAGCGTTCGTCGACGAAACTCGTCGCCATCGAAGATCCCCCCTCGTGAACGGCTTGCGGCCACGATAGCCGGATGGACACGACGGGAGGGCCGGTCCGGAAGATCTGCCCGTGCGGGACCGAGTCGGCAGATTCGAGCCGAGGCTTCCGCTCTGCGCGGTGAGGATGCGGGATTCGGACAGCAGCGTAGCTGTGGCGCGTATCCCGTCGTGCTCATACGCTGTGCCGATGAAGAAATGGTGGCTCATCGGTTGTGCGGTTCTCGTGGTGCTCGTCGGTATTGTTGCGGGCCCGTGGATCTATGGTGAGTTCATCGCCGAGGACGACGCCCCGGCCGCATCGGTGTCCACCGAGGGTGCGCAGGCCGCCTCCGGCTCCGTCGACGGTGATTGGGCGGTCGGCCCGGGGGAGGGGGCCAACGCGACCGCCGCCGGGTACACCGTCTCGGAGATTCTCAACGGCGCCCGGGTCACCGTCGTCGGAACCACCGATCAGGTGCACGGAAACGTCAGCATCGCCGGCGAGAAGATGACCCTCGCCGAGGTCGTCGTGCAGGTCGCCGACATAGCGACCGACAATGCTCGTCGAGACGGTCAGTTCCGCGGCAACGTGATGGATGTGGAGACCTTCCCGACCGCGAAGTTCGCCCTCACGACGCCGGTCGACCTCGCGTCGCTGCCCACCGACGGCACGGCCGCGACGGTGAAGGCGGACGGCACGTTGACCCTCGAGGATCAGACCCGGCCGGTGAGCGTCGACGTGAAGGTGCTGCACACCGGCGACGAGCTGGTCGCGTCCGGCAGCATCCCGGTCACGTGGTCCGACTACGGAATCACGCCGCCGTCACTGGGGTTCGTGACCGTCGACGACAGCGGCACGGTCGACTTCCTGGTGAGCCTCGCCCGCGCCTGACGGCGCCCACCCGGGCGGGCCGAACGCGTAGCCCAGTCGGTCGCGCCACGACGCGGCCGCACGGACGTCGCGGGCGATCGCGGCGTACTCGTGGGTCTGTAGCCGCCAGATGTCGTAGGTGCCGACCGGTTTCGTCAAACCGTAGGTGGGGCGCTGCTTCTCGGCCTGGAACGTGCCGAACAGGCGGTCCCACACGATCAGGATCCCGCCGTAGTTGCGGTCCAGGTACTCGGGATCGCAGCCGTGGTGCACGCGGTGGTGCGACGGGGTGTTGAGGACGAACTCGATCGGTCGCGGCAGCTTCCGGACACGCTCGGTGTGCACGAAGAACTGGTACACCAGGTTCACCGAGAATCCGACGAAGATCATCCACGGTGGAATGCCGATGAGTGGCAACGGGATCCACATCAGGATCTCGCCGCTGTTGTTCCACTTCTGCCGCAGCGCGGTGGAGAAGTTGAAGTACTCGCTCGAATGGTGTGCCTGGTGGGTGGCCCAGATCAGCCGGATCCGGTGCGCCATGCGGTGGTACGCGTAGTACAGCAGGTCGATGCCGACCAGCAGTATCACCCACGTGTACCAGGCGTTCGCCGGCAGGTGCCACGGAGCGACATACACCCAGATCGCGGAGTAGCCGATGAGAGCGAGGAACTTCCAGAACGCCGTCGTCGCGATCGAGACCAGGCCCATCGAGATCGACGCCCGCGCATCACGGAACTCGTAGCCCGCGGTGGGCGGGAAGGCTCGACCGTCGCGGACGTCGGTCTCCTCGAGCTTGCGGGCCGCGAACCACTCCAGCCCCAGGAACACGAGGAAGGCCGGTATCGCCAGGGTCACCGGGTCACCGAGCGGTTCGAGCAGCGAACCCCACGCGGCGGTGAGGGTCTCCCACATGTGTCCTCCAGGCTGTCGCGCACTCCTGGAAAATCTACCGCGCGGAGTGACGTGGGTCACCATCCGGTGCGGGGTCGGTAGGATTTCCTACCGAAACGGTGGGGATCGACGAGGGGGTACCGTGCACATCACCGCGCGAGTCGACTACGCCGTCCGCACGCTCGTCGAACTGGCGGCGGTCGGCCCGGCGCCGGCGAAGGCCGAGTTCCTGGCCGGTGCGCAGTCCATTCCGCACAAGTTCCTCGAGGCCGTGCTCGCCGACCTGCGTCGTGGCGGGCTCGTCAACAGCCGCCGCGGCCCCGACGGCGGCTACTGGCTGGCCCGACCGGCCGCGGAGATCACCGTCGCCGACGTCATCCGCACCGTCGAGGGCCCGCTGGCCTCCGTGCGCGGTGAGCGACCCGAGGACGTCACGTACGACGGCCCGGCCGAGTCGCTGCAGCAGGTGTGGATAGCCGTTCGGGTGAATCTGCGGTCCGTGCTCGAGGGTGTCACGATTGCGGACGTCGCGGCAGGTGCACTGCCGTCGTTCGTCGACGAACTCACCGCGGATCCGGGGGCGTGGCGTCGGCGCTAGATTCGTCCGCCGAGGCGCTGCCCGAGGGGACAATCCAGCGTCAGCGATACGACATCGGCGGAAACCTGCTCGCGGGATGCCACACGCAACGCGGCCGACATCGGACCGGTCAGGAGGGCTGCCGACTTGCCGGCATCGCTTACGTTCGTCGCGCTCGTCGGAAGTCGCCCGAGAGGTCGAACGCATGATTGCCGGGGCGATGCGGGCTTTCGGCGGAGTCGACATCATGTCCCCAATAGTGCTCGGGCGTGGTCATCGGCACATTTGGACATCGGTCAGCGCTTCGAGAGCCGGAACGAGGGCTTTGAATGCGCGGGCCCGGTGTGAATTCCGGTATCTGTCCTCGGTGTCCCACTCGGCGACGGTGCGCTCGTGACCGGGCGCTTGGCCGTCCGGGACGAAGATCGAGTCGTACGGGAATCCGTCGTCACCTGCCGGCGTGAGAGTCAACCGGCCCGACCAGTGTTCCGTGGCGACGTATTCGGCACCGCTGGGGGCGACGAGCGCGAGCGCGGAAGTAAATCGTGCGGTGCGGTGCGGGTCGGCGACCTCCGAGAGTTGGTCGAGCAGCAGATCGAGGTTCGCGGTGGGGTCCTTGTAGTGGCCGGCCCAGTAGGCCGAGAACACGCCGGGCGCGCCTCCGAGCACGTCCACACACAATCCGGAATCGTCGGCGACAGTTGGAAGGCCGGAGTGTGCGGCGGCAACGCGTGCCTTGATGAGGGCGTTGTCACGGAAACTGAGCCCGTCCTCGACCGGCTCGGGACCGTCGTAGGCAACCGGTGTCCAGTCGGGGAGGACCAATCCGGTGATGTGGCGGTACTCGGCGACTTTGGTTGAGTTGTGTGTCGCGAGGACGAAGGTGTTGTGTTCGAGCATGTTCGACTTTCCTTGGTCGGCAAAGGATCTGGATATGTCTCGGATTGCTCCCCAGTGGGACCGGGCCTGCCGTGCGGCATACCACCGAGGTGGGGCAGGATTCGAACCTGCATACGCGGTGGTGCGCACCGCTACCTGGCCATTCGGTCACCCCACCGTGTGTGCCGACGTCTTCACCGGCACAGGGCCGACTCATTCGTGCCCGTTCAGTGCTTCCTCGATCACCATGAGCGCGTACCGGAGCAGATCGTCGGTGACGTCGAGGGTCGGCAGGAACCTGATGACGTTGCCGTCGCTGCCTGCGGTGATCAGGACCACGCCCCGCCGGGCCGCGTGCTCGCTGATCGCAGCGGCGCTCCCGGGCAGTGGTCGAGTCGTTCCCGCCTGGGTCAGCTCGAACGCGATCATCGCACCGCGTCCCCGGACATCGCCGATGGTGGGGTGGTTTTCGGCAATTCGCCGTAGCCCACTGGTGAGGGTGTTGCCGATACGGCGTGCGGCGGCGAACTGTTCCTCGTCTTCCAGAAAGTCGAGAACGGCGTGCGCGGCGGCGATCGAGACGGGGTTGCCGCCGAAGGTCCCGCCGAGGCCGCCGGGCGCCGCGGCATCCATGATCTCGGCTCGTCCGGTGACCCCGGCGAGGGGTAGACCGGCGGCGATCTGTTTGGCGGTGAGCACCACGTCAGGGACGAAGCCGAACAGTTCGCTGGCGAACCAGGTCCCGGTCCGTCCGAGCCCGCACTGAATCTCGTCGGCGACGAGAACGACGCCGCTTCGGTTGGCCCATTCCTGCAGGGCGGGTAGGTATCCGTCTGCGGGCACGATGAATCCGCCCTCGCCCTGGATGGGTTCGACGACGAGAGCGGCGAGGTCGGCGGAGCCTACGCGCTCTTCCAGGTATGCGATCGTCCGATCGGCGGCCTGCCGACCGGTCAGCCCGTCCCGGAACGGGTAGGAGTTCGGCGCCCGGTGGACATCGGGTGCGAACGGCCCGAAACCGGTCGCGTACGGGACTGCCCGGTGGTTCATTGCGAGAGTCAGATTGGTACGGCCGTGGAACCCGTGGTCCAAGGACGCGACTGCTCGCCGCCCCGTGTACGCCCGGGCGACTTTCACGGCGTTCTCGACCGCTTCGGCACCGGAGTTCACGAACATGGTCTTCTTCGCATGCGAGCCGGGGGTCTTCTCGGCCAGGCGTTCGGCCAGCCGCACGTACCCCTCGTAGGGGGTGATGCCGAACAGGGTGTGGGTGACCCGGTTCAGTTGAGCTGACGCAGCATCGATGATGCTCTGCTGGTGGTGGCCGACCATGTTGACGCCGGCGCCGCAACCCAAGTCCAGAAACCTGTTGCCGTCGACGTCGATGAGCCACGGACCCGCTGCGTGGTCGATGTAGATCGGCAGCGCGCTCCCGATTCCGCGCGGGACCGCCGCGGCCTTGCGGCTGTGGAGCGCGCGACTCTTCGGCCCGGGAACCTCGGTGACCAGGGCTGGTCGCGTGAAAGTGGTTGCTATTGATTGTGTTTCGGTCATGCTGGTTCTTTCTTCGGTCGGTTCGGCTTCTCGGAGTCCACACACCGCGTGGGGGGTGCCTGGTGCCGGTAGTCGGTGAGGAACCGGGCGAAACGTTCCAGGGCGTCGGCGAGAACCCGAGTGTGTGGAAGGAACGCGATGCGCAGGTGGTCGATGACCGTGAGTGCTGATCGGGCGACCTGCATCGGCGCCTGCTACAACGATCCGAATACGGCTGCAGCACTCCGGCGTCGACCGCTTCGACGCCCCCCGCTGGTAGGTGGGTGCAGGCCGCTGTCGACGAGGAAGCCTCGTCTCCGAACCGGCCTGCCCTGGCCCGGTCGGTAGGACCAGGGCAGGCCGATGGATCAACTCGCATTCTCCGCTGTCGCCCGTGCTGTCACTCGGAGGACCTCTGGCGACAGCGAGTTCATGTCGCAGTGCTCACTTCGCGGCGGGTTCGGCCTCGTAGGTGACCCAGTTCGTGCGCGTGGCGAGGGTGTTGTAGAGCGCCTGGGCTTGATGGTTGTCTTCGGCGGTCACCCACTGCACCGCGGTGCGACCCTCGGCGGTGGCCATCTCGGTGAGACGCCCGATCAGTGCACGTCCGACGCCCCGGCCTCGGGCTGCGGGGTCGGTGAACAGGTCGTCGAGGAAGAGGCCGGTGGTTCCGGTGTAGGGCGAGGAGAAACGGCGATGGTGTGCGAACCCGAGGATCTCGCCGTCCGCTTCCGCAACAAGAGCCTTGCATTCGTGCCGGGGATCCATGAACCAGCCCCATGCACGGGAGACGATGTCCTCGGACTCGGGCAGCTTGTAGAACTCGCGGTACTCGCGGAAGAGGACGCGCCAGCGATTCTCGTCGGCAGGGGCGAGCGGCCGGATCGTCGGCAGGGAAGTCGTTGCCATTGGTGGCTCCTATCGGTGTTCGAAGGTCTCGGCAGAGTGGTACTGCCAGTTACTGTCTGAGCGTTCTGTGCCCGCGAGGATTGAAAGTTCGATGCGGGATGTGCCACGCCCAGGATCCGGTCACGTAATCACTGCGTTCTCCTTTCTCGTCTTGCCTGTTCGGCTGGGTGGCCGGCGCGGAGAGAGGAGGAGATACACGGCGCTGCCCGCGACGAGGCCCCAGAACGCGGCGCCGACGCTGAAGAACGCGACGCCCGACATGGTGACCGCGAGCGTGGTGAGGGCCGCGATCCCGGTGTGGGCATCGCTTCCCATCGCGCCCTCGAGCGCGGTGAGCGCTGATCCGAGCAGCGCGACGGCGGCAAGTACCGAAACCGTTTCGCTCGGGATCGCCTGGAACCCGGCCACAAGCACGCCCCCGAACGAGCCGACCAGCAAGTAGGTGAGGCCGCCCGAGAGGCCCGCGATATAGCGCTTCGAGGGATCCGGGTGCGACTCGGGGCCGAGCGCGATCGCCGCCGTGATCGCGCCGAGGTTGATGCCGTGGCAGCCGAAGGGCGCGAGGATCGCCGAAACCGTCGAGATGGAACCGACGAGCACTCGGTCGTTCGGCTCATACCCCTGCGAGTGGAGCAGTGCGAGGCCCGGCGCGTTCTGCGAGGCCATCGTGACGATGAACAGCGGAAGCGCGATGCTCACGAGAGCGGACGGGGTGAACGCCGGCATCGTGAACACAGGGCCGCCGAGCGCGAGCGACGGCGCGACCTCGCGGAAGGATCCGGTCGCCCAAGTCGCCGCGAGTCCGGCGACGAGCCCGGCGAGCACTGCGTATCGGTCGAAGTAGCGTTTGCCGAGAAAGAACGCGACGACGATGCTCCCCGCGATCAACGGCGCGCTCGTGAAGGCGCCCGCCGCGGTCACGACGAAAGGCAGCAGGATCCCGGCGAGCAGCGCCTGCAGCACCGGGCCGGGCACCCTCGCGAGTAGCCGGCCGAACCAGCCCGTGTACCCGACCACGGCGGCGGCGACGGAGGCGACGAGGAACCCGCCGACCGCCTCGGCGAACGAGAAGCCACCGATCGAGGCGATCAGCAGCGCCGCTCCGGGCGTCGACCAAGCGACGATCACCGGCATGCGGGTGAAGAGGCTCAATGCGATGCTGCACACGCCGTTGCCGATCGATACCGCCCACACCCAGGATGCGGTCTGCGCCTCGTTCAGACCCGCTGCGCGGGTGGCTTCGAGCACGATCAGGAACGGGCCGGCGAAATTGATGAGCGCCGAGAGGAAGCCGGCGACAACCGCGGATACCGAGACATCACGCAGAACGGAGGAAACCCGACTCATCGCCGTGCCACCGAGGCCGCCGACTTCACGCCCGATCGATAGCGTAACAATCTTGCGGAAATTGGAGTAACGTTATTCACTATCTTCATGTCGAATGATAACAGGGCTTCGGAGATTGCGGCACGCATCCGCCAGCGGATCGCGACGATGCGTACTGGGGAGAAACTGCCGGGTGTCCGAGAACTCTCCGCAGAGTTCCAGGCGAGTGCGGCCACCGTCTCGGCGGCTCTTTCGGAACTGAGCGCGTTCGGACTGGTCCGGGCTGAACCCGGACGGGGAACGTTCGTGGCGGGCCACGACCGACTGCCGGAACCGGACTTTTCCTGGCAGTCTCAGGCGCTCGGCCGTGCCAGAGTGGACGCAGACCGGGCCGCTCGTCTGGGCGGCTACGGCACTCCCGAACACATCCCGCTCTCCTGGGGATACCTCGCTCCCGAACTACTGCCGAACGAGGAGCTGCATCGGATCGGCTCGCGTGCGGCAAAGAGCGGTCGTGCCTGGATGATGACACCGCCGGCGGGATCGCCGGAACTAAGGCGCATCCTCGCCTCCGAGTACCGCGCCGACCCGAACGACGTGCTCGTGGTCTCCGGCGGGCAGCAGGGGCTCGTCTTCACAATGCGCACGCTCGCCGAGCCGGGGTCCGCGGTCATCACCGAGAGTCCGAGCTATCCGGGTGCGATTCTCGCTGCGCAGAGCGCGGGCCTCAACCTCTCGTCGGTACCCGCCGACGCCGACGGGATCCAGGTCGACCGCCTCGCCGACGAACTCGAACGCACGCGAGCGCGAGTGGTCTACCTCCAGCCGAGCTACGCGAATCCGACCGGCGCGGTCCTGAGTGCAGAGCGCCGGACACAGGTGCTCGAACTCGCCGCCCGACACGGCGCGT
The DNA here is from genome assembly GCF_058797375.1 of Prescottella sp. GW823-FHT02E09. Taxonomy (NCBI): domain Bacteria; kingdom Bacillati; phylum Actinomycetota; class Actinomycetes; order Mycobacteriales; family Nocardiaceae; genus Rhodococcus; species Prescottella sp. GW823-FHT02E09. The sequence continues at coordinate 260,440 of NZ_JBXAJP010000006.1, read as the reverse complement.
TCATCATCGAGGACGACTGGGCGAGATACCTCGGCATCGACGGACAGGCCCCACCCCCCCTTTTCACCGAAGACCCCCACGGACACGTCGTGTCGATCCTCACCCTGTCGAAGCCTGCCTCCCCAGGTCTCAGGCTCGGCGCGGTCATCGCGCGCGGCCCGGCAGGCGAGCGGCTCCGGGCCGCGCGCACCGCCGACGACCTCTGCGTCGCGCCGCTGGTACAGGAAATCGCCTGCGGTCTCCTGACCTCGAATGTGTGGCCCCGGCACCTGAAACGCCTGCGCGCCGAGCTCGCGACGCGACGCGACGCACTCGCCTCCGCGATTCGTGCCACGACGCCCGGCATCCGCATCCCGCGCGTCCCGCACGGTGGCATTCACCTGTGGGCCAGGCTTCCCCAGGGCGCGGATACCCGCGAGGTCTGCGCGGCCGCGTACGCGGCCGGGGTGCTCATCGGAGACGGACGCCACTTCTTCGTGGACGAACCACCCGCACCGTTCCTGCGCTTCTCCTACGGGGCCGCAACCGAAGCCCAGATCGCCGAAGGCGTCAGGCGACTCTCCGAAATTCTCCAGCGGTGAGGGTCGGCGGTGCGAACCGGCGCGGGTGTGTCACCTAGCCGCCCGCCACGCGCCTCGCCGACGGCTACCGCAGCTACAACCGAATGCACCTTGCCGCGCTCCAAGGGTTCGTAGTGCTCGCCGCAGCAATCGGCCACGGACCCGCCCGCAACCGCTGCTCCTACGAACCGGCCGCCGGGCCGACATCAGGCCCACCACCAGCAACGATCAGCCGAGCGGTGTTCGTCGACAACGTCACGACCGACAACGGCCAGCCATCAGCTCCCTGTCGGGTGGGCGCTCGGGGTGAGCGCTGCTCGCATCTGCATGAACCGGAACAGCCCCGGCCGCCCCGAGACCTCTTCGTACGCACGGACCCAGTCGTCGACGAACCGTGGCCGGTCGTCGGGGTCCAGTCGGTGCGTCCAGGCGTCGGCGCCGGCGGCGCACCACTGCGCGAATGCGTCCCGGCTCTCGAAGTCCCATGTGGCGTCGTGGATCGCCAGTTCGGTCACGCGCAGGCCTGCGGCGGCCGCGAGTTCCGGGTAGTCGTCGGGGTCGACGTGGACGAACGGTGGCGCGAATCCGGCGAACCGGTCCACCCATCGGGGTGTGCCCGCGACCTCCATCGCGACGGTCTCGAGACTCTCGCGGTCGCCCGCGCACACCATCTGGACGAGGATCCGCGCGCCCGGGTGCGCGGCGCCGGCGATCGATTCGAGTGCCTGCTGCTGTTCGGGGACCCAGTGCAGCGCGTTGAACGACACCACGACGTCGAACTGATCCCGGAACGGCAGTCGGCGTGCGTCCGCGACCGTGAACCGGACCCGGGGATCCGTCTCGCCGGACGCGGCCTTCTCGATCATCCGCGGCGACGCGTCGACGCCGACCGCGTACCCGTCGGTGAGTCGGTCCGCGAGTATGCGGGTGACGAAGCCGTCCCCGCAGCCGACGTCGAGCACGTGATCGTGCGGATCCAGGTGAAGTCCGTCGAGCGCGCGGGCCGCCATCGTCCGCTGCAGTTCGCTCGCCTGTGCGTACTGTTCGCCATCCCAATCAGGCATCGTCGCCGCCGTTTCCGAGGTGCGCGGGGTGTGGGATCAGCGTAGGCCGCGGAAGCGTGTGATGTGACCCCGATCACGATGGACGGGTGAGATGTGCCGAAGCCCACAAAAGTGCACTCGCCTGCAACATTGCAGAGCTCTGCAACTTCGGTACTTTCGAAGGAGTGAGTGAAGCAATCGGTCTGCGGGACCGGAAGAAAGCGGCGACACGCATCGCGCTCAGCGAGGCCGCCGCGCGTCTCGCGCGTGAACGCGGCATCGAACTCGTCACCGCCGACATGATCGCCTCCGCGGCCGGGGTGTCCACCCGCACATTCCACAACTACTTCTCCTGCAAGGAGGAGGCCGTTCTGCACCACCTCGAGGCCTCGGTCTACGAGTGGGCGGACTGGCTGCGGGAGCGGCCCGAAGCCGAGCCGATCCTCGATTCTCTCGAGTGCGTCGTGATCCGGGCGGTCACCGATCCGGCCCACGACATCGAGGAGATGCAGGCGCTCGCCGAACTCATCGACGCCAGCCCCACCCTGCTGGCGAAGAAACTCGAGATGCACGTGCGGATCACCCCCGTGCTCGCGGACGTCATCGCCGAGCGCACCGGGACCGACGGTGCCACCGATCTGTATCCCAACCTGCTGCACATGGTCGTCGGTGCCGCCTGCAAGGCGTCGATGGACCTGTGGATGAGCGGCCGAACCGCGGCCGCGAACCCCGAAGAAGTGGTTCGCCAGGCATTCGATCAACTGCGGCACGGCCTCGCCCTGCCCGTCCGCTAGTTCCCACCCGATCAAGAAGGAGCCACCATGGCCACCTACCTCTATCGGATCGGCAGATTCGCCTACCGGCGAAAAGGCACGGTCCTGTCCATCTGGCTGGCCATCCTGGTTCTGATGGGTGTCGGAGCCGCGACGCTGTCGGGCCCGACCAACGACTCGTTCTCCATTCCCGGAACTCCCGCGCAGAAGGCGCAGGACCTGATGGCCGAGCGATTCCCCGCGTCGGCCAAGGACCCGTTCAGCTCCATCTCCGCCCGGTACGTCTTCGCGGCTCCGGACGGCGAGACCCTCGACAGCGCGGAGAACCAGGCCGCGATGGACGCGACCCTGTCCCGGATCCGCGGCATCGAACTCGTCGACCCGGCCGCGAAGGTCGATCCCGCAACCGCTTCCCCCGAAGCCTCGCAGGGTGCGCTGGTCAACCCGGTGGTCGCCGACGCCGGTCTGACCGCGATGGTGACGGCTCAGGCCGAACAGACCGGCAAACCCCTCGACGTCGCGCTCGCCGATGCCGCGGCACTGTCCCCACTGAGCCCGGACAAGGCGGTGGGCTACGTCGAGGTCCCCTTCAGTGGCACCTTCGAGAACGTCGACACCGCACTGACCGACCAGATCGACGCTGCAGCCCAGGTCGCGCGTGACGCCGGGCTGACGGTCAAGGTCAGCGGCAGCGCTGCGCAGGTCCCCGAGATGCCGGGTGGATCCGCCGAGCTGATCGGCCTGGCCGTCGCCGCCGTGGTCCTGCTGCTCACGTTCGGTTCCCTCGTCGCCGCCGGACTGCCGCTGATCTCCGCGATCATCGGTGTCGGCGTCGGCAGCCTCGCGATCACCGTCGCGACCGGCTTCACCGAGCTCGGGTCGATGACCCCGACGTTGGCGGTGATGATCGGTCTCGCCGTCGCCATCGACTACTCGCTGTTCATCGTCTCCCGCTTCCGGCACGAGGTCAGCGTCAGCGGCAACCGCGAGGAGGCTGCGGGCCGTGCGGTCGGCACCGCCGGTTCGGCGGTGGTGTTCGCCGGCCTGACGGTGATCATCGCGCTCGTCGCACTCCGTGTCGTCGGCATCAAGTTCCTCAGCGACATGGGCATGGCGGCGGCGTTCGCGGTGTTCGTCGCGGTGCTCGTCGCGCTCACCTTCCTGCCGGCCTTCCTGGGCCTGCTGGGCCGCAAGGCGTTCGCCGGCAAGGTTCCGTTCGTCAAGGCTCCGGATCCGGAGGCCGAGGACGCGGTTCCCGGCCCGGCCGCCCGCTATGCGGGCTGGGTCGCCCGCAAGCCTGCGATCCCGCTGATCGCCGGCATCGTGGTCCTCGCGGCGCTGGCGCTGCCGGCCGCCGGACTCAAGCTCGCCCTGCCCTCCGAGAGCACCGGTGACCCCGCCACCAGTTCGCGGCAGGCTTACGACCTGGTGTCCGAGGCGTTCGGCCCGGGCAGGAACTCACCGCTGCTCGTGGTCGTCGATGCCAAGGACGCCACGGTCCCGGCACCGGAGGCGTTCGGCGAGGTCGTCCGGACCATCTCGGCGCAGGACGACGTCGTCAACGCCCAGATCGTGGCGATGAACCCGGACGGGGACACCGCGCAGATCATGGTCACCCCGGGAAGCTCGCCGACGGACCAGAAGACCATCGACCTGATGCAGTCCATCCGTGACGGCGAGGGCGCCCTGCACGACCAGATCGGCGTCAACTACGGCGTCACCGGCCAGACCGCGCTCGAGAGCGACATCTCCGACCGCCTGCTCGACGCGCTGGTGCCGTACCTGATCATCGTGGTCGGGCTCGCGTTCATCCTGCTGATGCTCGTGTTCCGCTCGATCCTGGTGCCGCTGACCGCGGCCCTGGGCTTCCTGCTCAGCGTCGCCGCCACGTTCGGCGCCACCGTCGCGATCTTCCAGGAGGGCTGGGGTGGGCTGATCGCGAACCCGCAGCCGCTGGTCAGCTTCATGCCGATCTTCCTCATCGGCGTGGTGTTCGGTCTCGCGATGGACTACCAGGTGTTCCTGGTGACCCGGATGCGGGAGGAGTACGTGCACGGCGCCTCGGCCAAGAAGGCCATGACCATCGGCTTCAACCACGGAGCCCGTGTCGTGACCGCCGCGGCGCTGATCATGATCTCGGTGTTCGGGGCGTTCATGCTCGAACCCAACGCGTTCATCAAGTCGATCGGCTTCGCGCTCGCCGCGGCGGTGCTCTTCGACGCTTTCCTCGTCCGCATGGTGATCATCCCCGCGGTGATGGCTCTGCTCGGCGACAAGGCGTGGTGGCTGCCGAAGTGGCTGGACAAGATCCTGCCGAACGTCGACATCGAGGGCGAGAAGTTGGCCCGTGCCCTTCCGCCCGAGGGACGCGAGCGCGAGGGCGCGACCGTCTCCTGACCACCCTTCGTGACAGTTTCGTGAACAGGGAGGGATCGGTCCCGGCAGTCCGGCCCGATCCCTCCTTTTTCGCCTTTCGGATTGGTAACCTTCGCGAACCATGCTGATCAGACTTCTCGGCACCTACCTGGGGCCATACAAGCGCGACCTTGCCGGCGTCGTATTCCTACAACTCGTCGCCACCGGCGCAGCGCTGTATCTGCCCAGCGTCAATGCCGACCTGATCGACAACGGTGTGGCCGCCGGCGATACCGGCTACATCATGACCGCGGGCGCGAAGATGCTGCTCGTGACGCTCGTGCAGATCGTCTGCTCCATCGGGTCGGTGTACTTCGGTGCCCGCGCCGCGATGGGCTTCGGTCGAGACGTGCGCAGTGCGGTCGTGAGCCGCGCCCGGTCCTTCTCGTCCCGCGAGTTCGGGCGGTTCGGGGCGCCGTCGCTCATCACCCGCAGCACCAACGACGTGCAGCAGGTGCAGATGATGGTGGTGCTCAGCGCGACCATCCTCGTGATGGCCCCGATCATGTGCGTCGGCGGCATCATCATGGCGGTCCGTCAGGACGCCGGCCTGTCGTGGATTCTCGCGGTGAGCGTGCCGCTCCTGGCCCTCGTGATGATCGTGATGATCTCGAAGATGGTGCCCGCGTTCCGCACCATGCAGACGCGGATCGACGCCGTGAACCGCGTACTGCGCGAACAGATCACCGGCATCCGCGTGGTCCGCGCCTTCGTGCGTGAGCGGTCCGAGGCGGAGCGGTTCGACGAGGCCAACTCGGCCCTGACGAACACCGCGTTGAAGGTCGGCCGCTTGGGCGCGTTGATGATTCCGCTCGTGATGATGATCGCGAACCTCACCAGTGTCGCCGTCATCTGGTTCGGTGGACACGAGATCGACAACGGCTCCATGGGCATCGGCTCGCTGACGGCGATGCTCAGCTACATCATGCAGATCCTCATGGCGGTCATGATGGCGTCGATGATCGCGATGCTCGCCCCCCGCGCCGCGGTGTGTGCCGAGCGCATCACCGAGGTCCTCGACACCGAGCCGTCGGTGCTTCCGCCCACCGCCCCCGTGACGGTGATGGACCAGCCCGCGCTCGTCGAACTGCGCGACGCCGAGTTCAAGTACCCGGGCGCAGAGGAGCCGGTCCTGCGCGGCATCAGCTTCACCGCCGAGCCCGGCAAGACCACCGCCATCATCGGCGGCACCGGTTCCGGAAAGACCACGCTGCTGGGCCTGATTCCGCGTCTGATCGACGTCACCTCCGGTGTGGTCACCGTGTCGGGCACCGACGTCCGCGACCTCGATCCGGAGTTGCTGCGCGCGCAGATCGGCCTGGTGCCGCAGAAGGCGTTCCTGTTCTCCGGCACCGTCGCGACCAACCTGCGCTACGGCAAGCCCGACGCCACCGACGAGGAACTGTGGCGGGCACTCGAGATCGCGCAGGCGGCCGACTTCGTCCGTGCGATGCCCGAGGGGCTCGACACACCGATCTCGCAGGGCGGCACCACCGTCTCCGGTGGGCAGCGGCAGCGTCTCGCGATCGCCCGCGCGCTCGTGCGCCGCCCCGCGGTGTACCTGTTCGACGATTCGTTCTCGGCGCTCGACCTGAGCACCGACGCCCGGCTGCGCGCGGCGATGCGGCCCGAAACCGAGGATGCCTGCGTGATCATCGTGGCCCAGCGCGTGTCGACGATCATCGACGCCGACCAGATCGTCGTCCTCGAGGAGGGCGCGACGGTCGGTATCGGGACACACGAGCAACTGCTCGAGACCTGCTCGACGTACGTCGAGATCGTCGAGTCCCAGCGTTCCGTGCAGGAGGCGCTGTGAGCACCGCGACCCAGTCCTCGCCCCCCATCCCCGGCGCGGCCGGGGCCCCGGCCGCGAAGGCGGAGAACTTCGGCGCGTCCATGAAGCGACTGCTGGGGCGGCTGCGGTCGCACCGGATCGCGGTCACGGTCGTGCTCGTCCTCGCTGCCGCCAGCGTCGTGCTGTCCGTGATCGGCCCCCGCCTGATGGGCCACGCCACCAACATCATCTTCGACGGTGTGATCGGCAGGCAGCTGCCGGAGGGGCTGACCAAGGACCAGGCCGTGGAGGGGCTCCGTGCAGCGGGGGAGAACCAGTTCGCCGACATGGTCTCGGGCATGAACGTGGTGCCCGGAGTCGGTATCGACTTCACCGCCGTCGGTCAGGTGCTCGCGCTCGTGCTGGCGCTGTACCTGGGGTCGGCGTTCGTGTCGTGGCTCGCCGCGTACCTGCTCAACATCATCGTGCAGGGCGTCGTGCGGGACCTGCGTAACGAGGTCGAACGGAAGATCAACCGACTTCCGTTGCGCTACTTCGACACTTCGTCGCGTGGCGATCTGCTCAGCCGCGTCACCAACGACATCGACAACGTCTCGCAGAGCCTGCAGCAGACGCTCAGCCAGCTGGTGACCGCGACACTCAGCGTCATCGGCATCCTGGCCATGATGATCGTCATCTCGCCGCTGCTGGCGCTCATCGCGGTGCTCACGGTGCCGCTGTCCGCGATCGTCGCGGCCAAGATCGCGAAGCGGTCCAAGCCGCACTTCGGTGCGGTGTGGAAGACCACCGGCGAGCTCAACGGTCAGGTCGAGGAGGCCCTCACCGGCCACGAACTGGTCACCGCCTACGGCCGTGGCCGTGAGGTTCAGGCACAGTTCCAGGAGAAGAACGAGCAGCTGTACCAGTCCGGGTTCAAGGCACAGTTCATCTCCGGCATGGTGATGCCGGCGATCATGTTCCTCGGCAACCTCAACTACGTCGCGATCGCCGTGATCGGTGGCATGCGAGTCGCATCGGGCACGATGAGCCTCGGTGACGTGCAGGCGTTCATCCAGTACTCCCGCCAGTTCACACAGCCGCTCACCCAGATCGGTGCCATGGTGAACCTGCTGCAGTCGGGCATCGCGTCCGCCGAGCGCGTGTTCGCGGTCCTCGACGAGGAGGAGGAGTCGAAGGATCCGGATCCCGCGCTCACCCCGACCGAGGCCCGTGGGCGTGTGCAGTTCGAGGACGTCCGATTCGGGTACGACGCCGAAACCCCGCTCATCGAGGATCTCTCGCTCACCGCGGAGCCCGGTCAGATGGTCGCGATCGTCGGCCCCACCGGCGCCGGCAAGACCACGCTGGTGAACCTGATCATGCGGTTCTACGAGCTGGACGGTGGCCGTATCACTCTCGACGGCGTCGACATCTCGCAGATGACCCGCGACGATCTGCGCTCGCGGATCGGCATGGTCTTGCAGGACACCTGGCTGTTCGGCGGCACCATCCGCGACAACATCGCGTACGGCCACCCGAACGCCACCGACGAGCAGGTCCGCGAGGCCGCCCGGATGAGCTACGTCGACCGCTTCGTGCACATGCTGCCCGACGGCTACGACACGATCATCGACGAAGAGGGCAGCAATGTCAGCGCCGGCGAGAAGCAGCTGATCACGATCGCACGAGCATTCATCGCCCAGCCGTCGATCCTGATCCTCGACGAGGCCACCAGTTCGGTCGACACCCGCACCGAACTGCTCGTCCAGCAGGCCACCGCGGTGCTGCGCAGCGACCGGACCAGCTTCGTGATCGCGCACCGGCTGTCGACGATCCGCGACGCCGACCTGATCGTCGTCATGGAGGACGGCCACATCGTGGAGCAGGGCAACCACGACGAGCTGCTGGAGCGGCGCGGCGCCTACTACACGCTGTACAACAGCCAGTTCGTGGGAGCGGTGGACTGACATGACCATGAAGCCGCTGGACCTGTTCGGGATCGACGCCCTCCTCTCGGAGGAGGAGCGGGACATCCAGGCGACGGTCCGGCGGCTCGTGGATCAACGACTCCGGCCGCAGCTGCCGGAGTGGTTCGAGTCCGGCACGCTGCCGCGCGAGGTCGCCCGTGACCTCGGCGGGCTCGGGCTGTTCGGTATGTACCTGCAGGGTTACGGGTGCGCCGGCACCAACGCGGTCAGCTACGGGCTCGCGTGCCTCGAGCTCGAGGCCGGCGACAGCGGGCTGCGCAGCTTCGTCTCGGTGCAGGGCTCGCTGTCGATGTTCTCCATCCACCGCTACGGCTCGGAAGAACAGAAGCAGGAGTGGCTTCCTCGCCTCGCGACGGGGGAGGCGCTCGGCTGCTTCGGCCTCACCGAACCCGATTTCGGCTCCAACCCGGCGGGCATGCGGACCCGTGCCCGCCGGGACGGTTCCGACTGGGTCCTCGACGGCACCAAGATGTGGATCACCAACGGCAGCCTCGCCGACGTCGCGACCGTGTGGGCGCAGACCGACGACGGGGTCCGCGGATTCCTCGTCCCCACGGACACACCGGGATTCACCGCCAACAACGTGCACGGCAAACTGTCGATGCGGGCGTCGGTGACGTCCGAACTGGTGCTGGACGGCGTCCGCCTGCCTGCGTCGGCGCAGCTACCGGGCGCGCACAGCCTCGGCGCCCCGCTCTCGTGCCTCAACGAGGCCCGGTTCGGCATCGTGTTCGGCGCTCTCGGTGCGGCCCGGGACAGCCTGGAGACCGCGATCGCCTACGCCGGGACGCGTGAGGTGTTCGACCGTCCGCTCGCCGGCTATCAGCTCACGCAGGAGAAGCTGGCCGACATGACCCTCGAACTCGGCAAGGGCATGCTGTTGGCGATCCAGTTGGGGCGCATGAAGGATCGCGGCGAGATCACGCCCGACCAGATCAGTGTCGGCAAGCTCAACAACGTCCGCGAGGCCATCGCGATCGCCCGCGAGTGCCGCACCATTCTCGGCGCCAACGGCATCACGCTCGAGTACTCGCCGCTGCGGCACGCCAACAATCTCGAGTCGGTGCTCACCTACGAGGGCACCAGCGAGATGCACCTGCTGTCGATCGGTCGGGCGCTCACCGGGCACGCCGCTTTCCGCTGAGACTCGTCGTTAGGCTGGACCGCGGAGTGGATGTCTACCAGGGGAGCCCATCATGGCCGTTGCCACCGCCGATCACGTCACCCGCGATCAGTTGCTCGACTTCATCCGTCCGCGCCATCGCAGTGTGCTCATCACGCGCAAAAGATCGGGCGGACTGCAGATTTCGCCCGTGGCGTCGGGCCTCGACGCGGACGGGAGAATGGTCATCTCGACGTACCCGCAGCGGGCCAAGGCCACCAACCTGCGTCGGGATCCCCACGTGAGCGTGTGCGTGCTGTCCGACGAGTTCAACGGCGCCTACGTGCAGATCGACGGCACCGCCGAGGTCCTCGATATGCCCGATGCCCTCGAACCGCTGGTCGAGTACTTCCGATGCATTTCAGGGGAACATCCCGACTGGGACGAGTACCGCGAGGCGATGCGCAAGCAGGACAAGAGTCTCATCCGGATCACCATCGAGGAGTGGGGCCCCATCGCGACGGGTGGTTTTCCTCCGAACCTGGCGCGCGACTAGACGTGTCGCCCGGCCCGCACGCCGGGCCGGGCGACACGTCTCAGATCATCGCGCGGTGGATGCCCTGGGGCTCGCCGCCGAGTTCGGTCAGCGCGGAGGCGTAGAAGATCGACCCGGGCACGTGGATCGCGTGCACAAGGCCGGCGTGGGCGTCCCGCCAGAACCGCTGCATCGGCGTCTTCATCTGCAGTGCACCGCCGCCGGCGCGGGCGAAGACCTCGTCCACGGCGCGCACGGCCCGCCACGCCGCCGCGGTCTGGGTGCGTCGGCCGACGGCGCGCTCCTCGAAGCTGACGGTCTCGCCGCGCTCGGTCATGTCCCAGAACCGGTCCACCGTCGAGAGGATCGCGGCTCGGGACGCGGCGATCTCCGCGGCCGCCTCGCTGATCGCGAACAGCACGTGCGGATCCTCCTTGGCGGCGGTGCCCGCGACCGTGATCCGGGTGCGCTGCGCCGCCATGTGGCAGGCCAGCGCGCCCTCGGCCATGCCGATCAGTGAGGACGTGATGCCGAGCGGGAAGATGCACGAGAACGGGAAGTTGTACAGCGTCTCGTTGCGTCCGGCCTCCTTCGGTGCGGTGCCGTCGAACACCTTCGACGCGTCCAGCGTGCGATGTGTCGGGATGAACGCGTCCTTCACGATGAGGTCTTTGCTGCCGGTACCGCGCAGGCCGACGACGTCCCAGCTGTCGTGGTCGATCTCGTAGTCGCTGCGGGGCAGCAGCACGTGCAGAATCTGCGGCGGCATCAGCCGGCTGCCGTCCTGGTCGCCGACGGCCGCGCCGATCATGACCCACTGGCAGTGGTCGGTGCCCGACGAGAACGACCAGCGCCCGTTGAGGATGTAGCCGCCGTCGGTCGGCACCGCGACGCCCATCGGTGCGTACGGCGACGCCATCCAGGTGTCGGGATCCTTGCCCCACACCTCGTCCTGAGCCTCGGGATCGAAGAACGCCAGCTCCCACGAGTGCACGCCGACGATGCCGCCGACCCAGCCCGTGGCGCCGTCCATGGCGCCGATCGCCATCGCGGTCTCGGCGAACTCCCGGGGGTGCGCCTCGAGGCCGCCGTGGCCCTTGGGCTGCAGCATCCGGATGACGCCGGCCTCCTTCAGGCGCTTGGCGTTGGCGTCGGTCAGGCGCATCAGCTTGTCGCCCTCGACGCCGTCCGCGCGGATTTCGTCCGCGTACTGCTCGATCCGATCCAGGACGTGTCCCATGTGGCTTTCCCTCGTCTCTACTTGCGGCGATCCGATCCGAACGTCCCAATATTAGAACGTGTTCACGCAAGAAGGATGCGCGTTTCGGAAAGAGATCGAGAGTCAAGTGCCGAGGTGCACGGGGTTTACGTCCGGCGGATAGGGGATTGGCGAGGGGGTCAAAGTAGAACACGTGTCAGAATGAGGGTGAGTGCCTTCGCGAGTCACATCTTCCCGTAACGCGCCAGGACGAAGCAGTACGCGCCGTAGGCGACGACACCGAGCCCGGCCGCGACGAGGAGCACCTGACCGAAGGGGGCCGTGCCCAGTGTCTTGACGGCGCCGTCCAGTCCGCTCGCCTTGGAAGGATCGGTCGTGAACGTCGCGACGACGACCAGGATGCCCGCGCCGCCGATCGCCAGGCCCTTCGCGATGTAGCCCACGACACCGAGGGGCGTCGCCACTCGGGGCAGGTCGCCCCGGTGCAGGTCGTCGAGAAACTTCTTCCTGGCGCCCTTGTAGACGTGGTAGGCGCCGATGCCGATGATCGCCAGACCCACGACGACGAGAACCGCCTTGCCGCCGACGGATTGCATCAACCGAGCACTCACGCTCATGTTCTGTTCGGTGCTCGACTTTCCGCCACCGCGCGCGAACTGGAACGCAGTGAAGGCCAGCGCGAGATAGGCCACGGCGACACCCGCGGTCTTCACCCGGTCCAAGGTGGACGGCTCCTCGACGTCGGAGCGCTTCCCGACGAAGGCCTCCACCACCCGCCACGCCGCGAGCGCGGCGAGGGTCACGGCCGCCACCCACAGAGTGATTCGACCGCCGGGCTGCGAGGCCAGAGCCGTCAGGGCGCCCGACTGATCGGCGGTCCCCGCATCGCCGAAAGCCAACCTGATGACGATGTAGCCGATCAGGAGGTGCACGAGCCCGCTCGCCGCCTGGCCGACGCGGGCGATCTTCTCGAAGGCGGGATGCTGCGCTGAACTCGCGGTTCCCGCCGCAGTGCGTGGTGTCACGCGCAGGCCTCCGTTCTCGCGGTGATCCTCGACTCGAAAAAGCGTATCGCCGCCCCGCGGTGCCTGCCGGGGACGACCGGAACACACTTCACGTGGGTGTGGGTGGTGGGATTGCTCCCTGGGGTGGGTTGCTCCGTTCGGTGTCCCGGCGCAGGCTCGAACCATGAGCGAATCACTTGTAGCCAAGGAAGCCGATCGCGTACTCAAGGCGAAACACCGGGCGGTGTGGGCGTCGGGCGACTACCCGGCCGTCGCGGCGGACGTCATCCCCGACCTGGGAGCGGTCCTGACCCGGGCGTCGGGCGTCCACGACGGGCAGCGGGTGCTCGACGTCGGGGCCGGCACGGGGAACGCCGCGATCCCGGCGGCCCTCGCCGGTGCCGAGGTCATCGCGTCGGATCTCACTCCCGAGCTGTTCGACCGCGGCCGGGAACTCGCGGCCAAGCGCGGTGCCCGACTCGAGTGGCGGGAGGCGGACGCGGAGGCCCTGCCGTTCGCCGACGACGACTTCGACGTCGTGCTGTCGTGCGTGGGCGTGATGTTCGCGCCGCACCACCAGACCAGCGCCGACGAGATGGTCCGGGTGTGCAGACCGGGCGGCACCATCGGGCTGCTCAGCTGGACACCGGACGGTTTCATCGGCCGGATGTTCGCCGCGATGAAGCCGTACGCGCCGCCGCCTCCGCCCGGTGCGCAGCCGCCGCCGCGGTGGGGCGACGAAACTCACGTGCGGGACCTGCTCGGGGATCGGGTCACCGACGTCGTCGCGCACCGGGACACCGTCCGCGTCGACCACTTCGACCGTCCCGAGGCGTTCCGCGACTACTTCAAGGCCAACTACGGACCGACGATTGCGGTGTACAAGGCCATCGCCGACGATCCGGACAAGGTCGCGGCGCTCGATCGTGACCTCGCCGACCTGGCCCGACAGTTCGACGTCGGTGACGGCTCGTTCGCGATGGACTGGGAGTACCTGCTGCTCACCGCGGTCGAGCGCGCGTAACTCGCCCCCGCAGCTGTGACACTATGGCCAGGTGAGTGATGTTGTGCCGACCCCGCCCGAGCCGTTCTTCACGGTGGGCACCCGCCTGCCCGACAAGCTGGGCCGCACCGGCACCATCCACACCCCGCACGGCGACATCCGGACCCCGGCGTTCATCGCGGTAGGTACCAAGGCCACCGTCAAGGCCGTGCTACCCGAGGCCATCAAGGATCTCGGTGCGCAGGCGGTGCTCGCCAACGCCTACCACCTGTACCTGCAGCCGGGGCCCGACATCGTCGACGAGGCCGGCGGGCTCGGGAAGTTCATGAACTGGGACGGCCCCACGTTCACCGACAGCGGCGGCTTCCAGGTGATGTCCCTGGGCGTCGGGTTCAAGAAGGTGCTGGCGATGGAGGCTGTCGGTGTGCAGTCCGACGACGTCATCGCGGCCGGCAAGGAGCGTCTGGCGCACGTCGACGACGACGGGGTGACGTTCAAGTCGCACCTGGACGGCTCGGCGCATCGGTTCACCCCCGAGGTGTCGATGCAGATCCAGCACCAGCTGGGCGCCGACATCATGTTCGCGTTCGACGAGCTGACGACGCTGCTGAACACCCGCGGCTACCAGGAACAGTCCGTCGAGCGTACGCAGGCGTGGGCGGTGCGGTGCATCGCCGAGCACGAGAAGCTCACCGCGGAGCGCGCGCACCGGCCCTACCAGGCGCTGTTCGGTGTGGTGCAGGGCGCGCAGTACGAGGACCTGCGCCGTCAGGCGGCCCGCGGGCTCGAATCGATCACCGGCGTGAGCGGCCGCGGGTTCGACGGCTACGGCATCGGCGGCGCGCTCGAGAAGCAGAATCTCGGCACCATCGTGCGCTGGGTCAACGAGGAGCTGCCCGAGCACAAGCCGCGGCACATGCTCGGCATCAGCGAGCCCGACGACATGTTCGTCGCGATCGAGAACGGCGCCGACACGTTCGACTGCGTCAACCCGTCCCGCGTCGCCCGCAACGCCGCGATCTACCACTCTGACGGCCGCTTCAACATCAACACGGCGCGGTTCCGTCGGGACTTCACTCCGATCGACGACGAGTGCGACTGCTACACGTGCGCCAACTACACCCGCGCATACATCCACCACCTGTTCAAGGCGAAGGAGATGCTGGCCTCGACGCTCTGCACCATCCACAACGAGCGGTTCACCGTGCGTCTGGTGGACCGGATCCGGGAGAGCATCGAGGGCGGCTACTTCGAGGAGTACAAGCGCGAGATGTTGGGCCGGTTCTACGGCAGCAAGCCGTCCTCCACCGGCGCGTAGGTCGGTTCGCGCTTCTTCACGAACGCGATCACCCGGTACGTCACGGGCATCACGACGATCTCGACGAGGGTCTTCCACACGAAGCCGACGATCACGTAGTTGATGAAGTCGTCCCACGTGGAGATGCCGATCGCGCCCGCCGCGATGGAGCAGAAGATGACGGTGTCGGCGAACTCGCCGACGACCGTCGAGCCGATCAGCCGGGCCCACAGGTGCTTCTCCCGGGTGCGTTCCTTGATCAGCACGAGGACCGCGGAGTTGAGCAACTGGCCGACCAGGTAGCCGGCGAGTCCGGCGATCAGCAGTCGCGGCACCACGCCGACGACGGCGTCGAATGCGGCCTGGTTCTCGTAGAAGTCGGCCGGCGGTAGCTGCTGGGTGATCCAGAAGCTCAGCGCCGCCAGCAGCAGGGCGCCGAAGCCCATGTAGATCGCGCGGCGGGTGGCCTTGAAGCCGTACACCTCGCTGAGGACGTCGCCGAGGACGTACGCGAGCGGGAACAGGAAGAAGCCGCCGTCGGTGATGATCGGCAGGACCTGGAACGGGCCGAACGTGACGTCCTGATCGACGAAGAACGCGACCCCCTTGGTCGCGCAGATATTGGAGATCAACAGAGTCATCGTGAACAACGCCACGATGGTGGCGTAGTAACCGCGGCTGACGTGCGCGAATGCCGCTGGTTCGGAAACGGTGGATCGGGACTGCACTGGCTCTGTCACCGCGCCATCCAAACATTAGGTGCGGTGTGACGGCGATCCGCACCCCGTGTCCGCCCGTTTTGCGCACTTACCGCTGCCGCCCGGGTCGGGCGACAGCGGTAAGTGCGGTGCGCGTGGAGCTACCGGGCTACGGGGCCACCGGGCCACGGACTGTGACGCGGTACGCGTACGTGGAGGCGATGATCGTGACGGGGACGGTCACGAGGAGGCCGACCAGGCACAGCAGTGCGCCCAGGACGTTCAGGAAGAACAGCGTGATCGCCAGCAGCAGCACCGGGCCCCAGTTCGACGAGATCGCCCGGAAGCTGGACTTGATCGCGGTGATCGCGTCCTGCTCCTGATCGATGACGAACTCGAGCGTCCACCACGACAGGAACGCGAGGATCAGGCCGGGAATGACCAGCAGGACCAGACCGAGGCTGGTCATCAGGCCGACGAGGAAGCTCGCGATGATGATCGCGCCGATGTTCTTGAACTCGAAGAACGATCCGAACGCCGGGGGACGGCCGTCGACCTCGTGCAGCGCGCCGCGGATGAGGGCGGCCGAGATCAGGTAGCCGACGATCGCGGTGACGATGTTGCCGATGATCTGCCACACGCTGAACGACGACGACGCCAGGTCGCTGAAGTTGTCGAACTCACGATCGCCACCGAAACTGAACGGCAGCGACACGAGGATCGAGATCACGAACGCGACGACCAGGATCCCGATCCACACGCCGGGATTGGCCTTGAACTTGTTCCAGCCGTACGAGAGCGCCGCACCGACACTCACTTCGCTGGGCGGCGGTCCCGCCGGGCGCTGTCCGTAGCCGGAGTCGAACGCCGGGGGCGGCGGGGGATAGCTGCCGGGCGGCGGCGGATACCCACCGCCGGGACCGGGCGGTGGCGGGTAGCCGCCCTGGGGCGGCGGGTAGTTCCCGGGCGGCGGTGGGTAGCCACCGCCGGGACCCGGCGGGGGCGGGTAGCTGCCGGGAGGAGGCGGGTAGCTGCCGGGCGGCGGGGGAGGCGTGGCACCGGGCGGGGGCGGGTAGTTCCCCGGAGGCGGCGGCGTGCCACCCTGCTGCGGCTCGTTGTTGCCGCCCTCCGGGTTCTGATTCGGGTCCTGTCCACCACTGGTCATGTGTGCACCTGGTTCTCGTCGTCGGGGTACTGCTCACGGCGAAGATGAATTTTCTCGTCCGTGACCCTACGTCGCGAGTGGTCGGTTTGGGTGGTGCGTCGGCGGAGATTCACATGCCGTAAACCCAGGGATCGAGCGGAAGGGACTTCGGATCCCACCGATCGAGAAGCTGTTGCAGGGTCACCGACTCATCGTCGTCGGCCATTCCCAACGACCGGGCGAGCATGCCGAGCACGTCCTGCGGGGTGTGCCCGAGGGCCGCCTGGTCGGCGAGGGTGACGGCGCCGTCCCGCTTGGCCAGCCGCTTTCCCTCCGCGTTCAGCGCCAGCGGCACGTGGGCGTACTCGGGTGTCGGCAGGCCCAACAGACCCGCGAGGTACGCCTGGCGCGGCGCCGACGACAGCAGGTCGTCGCCGCGCACCACCTGGTCGATGCCTTGTGCGGCGTCGTCGACCACGACCGCGAGGTTGTAGGCCGGGATGCCGTCGCCGCGCCGCAGGACGAGGTCGTCGACCGTCCCGGTGTAGGGGCCGCGGAGGACGTCCTGCACCGTGAACGATTCGGTGCCCGCCCGCAGCCGCAGCGCGGGCGGTCGTCCGGTCGCCCGCCGCTCGTCGCGTTCGGCCGCGCCCAGCTCGCGGCAGGTTCCCGGGTAGGCGCCGGCGGGCGCGTGCGGCGCCGAGGCTGCCTTCAGGATCTCCTTGCGCGTGCAGAAACACTCGTAGGTGAGTCCGGCGCGCTGCAGTCGAGCGATCGCGGCGTCGTACAGCGGCAGGCGGGAGGACTGGTGGACGACGGTGCCGTCCCAGTCCAGGCCCAGCGCCGCGAGATCGGCGAGTTGGCGTTCCTCGGCACCGGGCCGCACCCGGTCCAGGTCCTCGACCCGGACGAGGAAGCGCCGCTCCGACGCCCGAGCGAACAGCCAGGACAGCACCGCGGTGCGCAGGTTGCCCAGATGCAGGTCGCCGGAGGGGGAGGGGGCGAATCGTCCCGCATGTGCTGATCCGTCGACCTCGTTCGGCATTGCTGCAGCTTATCGAGGTGGGTGGGGCCGTTCGGGACGCGGTCCGGGGCCACCGGGATCCGTAGCCAAGCGCGGACGGAAGGCGTAGCGTCCACAGTGCTGAGCTTGTGCCGGTTGCCGCCTGCCAATCAGATGTCGAGCAGACCGCGACCGGTCACGCTTCGACGAGGAGTGCGCCTCGATTGCGGGGCCCGCGGTCAGGAGGAGCGGTGGCAACCGTCGCGTCGAAACCTGTTGCCGTCAGGCCGTATCCGGCCAGGTTCGCCCGCAAGGGTTCGATCATCTATCGCGTGATCACCACGACGGACCCCAAGGTGCTCGGGATCATGTACCTGATCACGTCGTTCGCGTTCTTCATGTTCGGTGGGCTGCTGGCACTGCTGATGCGTGCCGAGCTCGCCGTGCCGGGACTGCAGTTCCTGTCGAACGAGCAGTACAACCAGCTGTTCACGATGCACGGCACGATCATGCTGTTGCTGTACGCGACACCGATCGTGTTCGGGTTCGCGAACTACATTCTGCCGCTGCAGATCGGTGCGCCCGACGTCGCGTTCCCGCGGCTCAACGCGTTCAGTTACTGGGCGTACCTGTTCGGCGGGATCATCGCGTCGGCCGGGTTCATCACCCCCGGCGGCGCGGCCGATTTCGGCTGGACCGCCTACACGCCGCTGAGCGATGTCCTCCATTCGCCGGGGCTGGGCGGCAACCTGTGGATCATGGGCCTGGCCCTCAGCGGCCTGGGCACGATCCTCGGTGCGGTCAACATGATCACCACGGTGATCTGTCTGCGTGCCCCCGGCATGACGATGTTCCGGATGCCGATCTTCACGTGGAACATCTTCATCACCAGCATCCTCATCCTGGTGGCGTTCCCGATCCTCACCTCGGCACTGATGGGACTGTTCGCCGATCGCGTCGTGGGAGCCAACGTCTACGACCCCGGGACCGGCGGAGTTCTGTTGTGGCAGCATCTGTTCTGGTTCTTCGGCCACCCCGAGGTGTACATCGTGGCGCTGCCGTTCTTCGGCATCGTCTCGGAGATCTTCCCGGTGTTCTCCCGTAAACCGATCTTCGGATACACGGGCCTGGTGTACGCGACGATCGCGATCTCGGCGCTGTCGATCGCGGTGTGGGCGCACCACATGTACGCCACGGGAGCTGTTCTGCTGCCGTTCTTCTCGTTCATGACGTTCCTCATCGCGGTGCCGACGGGCGTGAAGTTCTTCAACTGGATCGGCACGATGTGGCGGGGGCAGTTGACGTTCGAGACGCCGATGCTGTTCTCGCTCGGGTTCCTCGTCACGTTCCTCTTCGGTGGGTTGTCCGGTGTGCTGCTGGCCAGCCCGCCGATCGACTTCCACGTCACCGACACGTACTTCGTGGTCGCGCACTTCCACTACGTGCTGTTCGGCACCATCGTGTTCGCGACCTACGCGGGCATCTACTTCTGGTTCCCGAAGATGACCGGACGTTTCCTCGACGAGCGGCTCGGGAAGTGGCACTTCTGGTTGACGTTCATCGGTTTCCACTCCACGTTCCTCGTGCAGCACTGGCTCGGTGCCGAGGGCATGCCGCGCCGGTACGCCGATTATCTGCCGTCCGACGGCTTCACGGTGCTGAACTCCGTGTCGACGGTCGGCTCGTTCATCCTGGGTGCATCGACCCTGCCGTTCCTGTGGAACGTCTTCAAGAGTTTCCGGTACGGCACCGTCGTCACGGCCGACGACCCGTGGGGCTACGGCAACTCCCTGGAGTGGGCCACGACGTGCCCGCCGCCGCGGCACAACTTCACCGAACTGCCCCGGATCCGTTCGGAGCGACCCGCATTCGAGTTGCATTACCCGCACATGGTGGAACGGCTCCGGGCCGAGGCGCACGTGGGTCCGGGCAGTGCCGGGCGTGCGGTCACGGCGGTGATCGAGAGCAGCGACCGGGAGGCGGACTCCGATCGCGAGCCGCCGCCGGAGGAGGAACGGCACGGCCCCGGCCGGCACCGCGACGACGCATGACGCCGCGGTGCCGGACGGTGCGTTCAGGCCCTGCGCCCCAGGGTCGCGAGGGTGCGGGTCTGCCGATCCGCGTCGGCGGACACCTCGACGGCCGGGCCGCACACGCCGTCCATCCGGAGCGATTCGCCGAGTTGCGCGACGACGGCGTCCACCATGTCGAGGTCCCGCGCCGGAATCGTCGCGTCCAACCCTGCCGCGCGGGCGATGTCCCAGCCGTGGACGACGAGGTCGAAGCAGTAGAAGGTGCGGATCGTCGAGGCCAGATCGGTGCGCCCGAAATGACCGTCGTACTCGAGCGCCGCTTTCGCGGGATCGTCGAGGATCGCCTGAACCGCGTCCCGGGTGTGCTGCCAGGCGCCGACGGGATCGGTGGTGGCGGAGGGGCCCGGCGGGACGGACAGTCCCACCACGCCCATCATCTGCGCCTGTGTCCCGACGACGTGGTCGACCACATCCCGGGCGGTCCAACCGTCGCACGGGGAGGGGCTGTCCCAGCGGTCGCCGGGCACCGCGTCGATCCGCTGGGTGAGTGCGGCGGCGAGACGCCGGTACAGGTCGGGTGTGGTTTCGGTGATTGTCATGCGGCAAATTCTCCGTTCTCGCGGACGGTGCGGTCTTGCACCGATCGGACATCGAGGACCGACGCCTCGCCGTGCCAGTCGGGGGCCTCGCCGGCGAGTAGACCGGTGGGCGTGAGCGACGCGATGCGCCGGCACTCGCGCGACAGGTGTGCCTGGTCGCTGTATCCGGATTCGGTCGCGAGCGTTGCCAGTCCCCGCCGACGATCGGCCCGGGCCAACGCCATGAACCGTTGCAGCCGGAGGATCGACCGCAGCGTCGACGGTCCGTATCCGAAGGCCGCGTTGCAGCGGCGGTGCAGTTGGCGGCTCGTCATCGACGACGCGTCCGCCAGCGCCTCCACACTCCACGAGTGGGTGGCGAGCGCGGACGTGATCCGGGCCGCGAGGGGGTCGGGCTCCGGCTGCGCCGCGAGCCATCGCCGACCGGCGTCCTGCAGGATCGTCAGCCGCTCGGTGGTCTCGCCCGCGTGCTCGAGTCGATCGACGAGCACGCGTTCGGATGCCGACCCGAGCACGTCTTCGAGCGAGACCCGGATGTCGCGGATGTGTGCGGCGGAGGTGCGCAGCACGTGTGGGGCCGTGCCCGGCCGGAATCGGATTCCGAACGACGTGCTGCCCGGCGGCAACGTGAACGACCACGCCGATGTCTCAGGCCCGCACACCCGGATGCCGACTCCGGCGATCCACAGCACGTCGATGCAGCCGTCCGGCACCAGCAGGTGTTGTCCCTCGGCGCGCGCGGACCATGCGCACACCAGCGCGTCGGCCAGGTCCGGTGCCACGGGCGCCGGTGTGTACCACCCCATGTCGCCCAGCCTAGGAGCGGCCACCGACATCCCGCGCCCGGAACGGGTCGGGCCGAACAACAGAAGAGGAGTTTCGGCATGAGAAGAGCCCTGCTGATCTCACTCGCCGCGGTGGCGGCGGGCGCGACGTTGGTCGGCTGCTCCGACAACGACGATTCCGGCCCGACACCCGGCACGACCCCGATGCCGACGACGGTGCCCGCGGCGGGCCCGACGCTGTCGACGGGCGAGTCGAGCATCGGTCAGATCGTGGTGAACGTCGACGACATGACCGTGTACGCGTACGACCGCGACGAGCCGGGCACCAACGCCAGCGCGTGCGACGCGGTCTGTCTGCAGATGTGGCCGCCCGTGACCAGCGATACCCCCAAACCCGAGGTGGTGGGCGTCGCCGGCGTCATCGGCACCATCCCCGGGCCGGAGGGCGGCAACCAGGTCACCGTCGACGGCATGCCGCTGTACCTGTTCGCGGGCGACCCGCGGCCCGGCTCGGTGGCCGGTCAGGGCATGGACAACCTGTGGTGGGCGCTCAACCCCGCGGGCGAGAAGATCACCGACGCGCCGGGTGGGTGAGCGTCACTCGCCGGGCGGAAGCGCCTGGCCGGCGCCGAACACCTCGACGTTCACCCGGGCGCCGACCGCCGGTGTGCGGGTGCTCGCCTGCCGGACCCGGATCTCGGTGCCGGCGTCGAGCGTGATGTCGAGCATCGACGGCGCGCCGAGGAACTCGGTGCGGGTCACCGTGCCGGCCCCGACCCGGGAGCTGTCCGTCGGCTCCGTCGCCACGATCTGCTCGGGCCGCAGCATGAGACGCGCAGGACCGTGGACGCCCTTGTCGCGCACCGGTATCCGTCCCAGGGCGCACGACGCGACACCGTCGGCGACCTCCGCGGGTAGCAGCACACACTCGCCCAGGAATCGGGCGGTGAAGTCGTCGACGGGGGAGTGGTAGAGCTGCTCGGGCGTGCCGACCTGGGTGAAGCGTCCGGTCCGCATCACCGCGACCTGGCCGGCGAAGGTCAGTGCCTCCTCTTGGTCGTGGGTGACGAGCAGGGTCGTCACGCCGGCCGCCCCGAGGGTGGCCGCCACCGATTTGCGGGTCGTCACGCGCAGGCCGGCGTCGAGGGCGCTGAACGGCTCGTCGAGCAGCATCACCGCCGGATCGCGGGCCAGCGCCCGCGCCAGGGCGACACGCTGCTGCTGGCCACCGGACAGCTCGTGTGGGCGCCGTCGCCCGTACGACTCGTCCAGCGAGACCATCTCGAGCAGTTCGGCGACGCGACGACCGGATGCCCGGCGGTTCCCGAGCCGGGAGCCGGGGATCCCGTACGCGATGTTTCCGGCGACGGTCAGGTGAGGGAACAGCGCACCGTCCTGCGCGACGTATCCGACGCGTCGGCGGTGCGCGGGCACCATCTGCTCGCGGCCGGCGACGACGGAACCGCCGATCGACACCGTCCCGTCGTCGGGGCGCTCGAATCCGGCGATGATCCGGAGCAGGGTGGTCTTGCCGCAACCCGACGACCCGACGACCGCCGTGATCGAGCCGTGCTCCACGCCCAGGCTCACGCCGCGCAGCACGTCCGTCGGTCCGAACGACTTCGACACCTGGTCGATCACGATTTCGCTCATGCGCCGGCCGCCTTCCGGGATTGACTGAACAACAGGTAGGTCATCGGCAACGCGAGGGCGATCATCAGCAGCGCGTACGGCGCCGCGGCCGCGTAGTCGAGTTCGCTGGTGAGCGACCAGAATCGGGTTGACAGCGTGCGGGTGCCGTTGGGGGCCAGCAGCAGGGTCGCGGTCAGTTCGGTCGCGACCGCCATGAACACCAACGCGGCGCCGACTGCGGCGGACGGCGCGGTGAGCCGCAGTGTCACGCGCGTGAACGTCTGCCACGGCGGCTTGCCGAGGGTCGCCGACGCCTCCTCCAGCCCCACCGGTACCTGTGCGAGACCGGCGCGCAGCGACACGAGCGCGCGCGGCAGGAACATCAGCACGTACGCGACGATCACCATGATCGTGGTCTGGTACAGCGGATTCGCGTACCGGATGGTGACGGTGATCAGCGCCAGCGCGGTGACGATGCCCGGCAGCGAACTCGTCACGTAGTTGGTGCCTTCGACGATCTTGCTGAACACGCCGGGCCAGCGGATCGCCAGCCACGCGACGGGGAACGCGAGTGCCGTCGCGGCCAGTGCGCCGATCAGACCGAACGTGAGGGTCTGAGACAGCGCCGGCCACAGCGCCGCCGACTGCCACACCTCGCTGCCGCCGATCCGCAGCCACCGCACGATGGTCCACAGCGGGACGCCCAGCGCCAGGATCGTCAACGCGACGAGTGCCAGCGTCGCGGGCACGGCGCTCCACCGGAGTCGGACCCGGGGTGCGCTCCGCGGTGCGCCGGAGCCGATGCGTGCGTAGCGGGCGGATCCGCGGGCCGCGGCCTCCGAGACGAGCAGCACCAGACAGCACACCACCAGCACGCTGGCGAGCATGCTGCCGGCGACACCGTTGAACGTGGACTGGAACTGCTCGAGGATCGCGGTGGTGAACGTGTCGAACCGCAGCATCGCGAAGGCACCGTACTCGGCGAGCAGATGCAGTCCGATCAGCAGCGCCCCACCGAGAATGGGCAGCCGCAGCTGTGGCACGACCACCCGGAAGAACACTGCCCAGGGGCTGGACCCGAGCGCGCGGGCCGATTCTTCGACCGCGGGGTCGAGTCGGCGCAGCGTCGCAGCCACGGGCAGCGCGACCAGCGGAAAGTAGGAGAGGGAGGCGACGAGGACACCCGACCACAGACCGTGCAGCGACGGAATCACCGTCACCCACGCGTAGCTGTTGACGAAAGCAGGGACGGCCAGTGGGGCGGCGAGAACCGGACCCCACCAACGGAATCCGAACACCGTGGTGCGTTCGACGAGCCAGGCTGCGCCGACACCCAGCACGACACAGGTCGGGACGGTGACGACCACGAGGGAGACCGTGTTGACCAGTAGTTCGCCGACGCGGGGGCGGAAGATCAGGGCGGACGCCGTTTCCCACCCGGTCGAGATGGTGGTGGTGACGACGTACCCGAGGGGAATCAGGGTGACGGCCACGAGGGCCGCCACGATCAGAACGAGAACCAGCGGGGGGCGGGGCCGTGCCCGCCCCCCGATCCGGTCAGAGAAGTCCGGCATCCGTCATCAGCTGGGTTACCTTCTCGCTGTTGAGCTTCGAGGGATCCACGGCGGGTGCCTGCAGGTCGGCAAGCGGCACCAGCTTCGGGCTGGCGGCGACATCGCTGCCCACCGGGTACTCGAACGAGGTACCGGTCTGCAGGATCTCCTGGCCCGCCTTGCCGGTGATGTACTTCAGGAAGGCCTGCGCGGCGTCGGTGTTCTTGCTGGACTCCAGCACGCCGCCACCCGAGATGCTGACGAACGCGCCCGGATCCTCGTTCTTGAAGTAGTGCAACTCGGTGTTCTTGCTGTTTTCACCGGTCTTCGCCTGGTCGCCGAACCAGTAGTACTGGTAGATGATGCCGCCGTCGATCTCACCGGCGTTGACGGCCTTCATCACCGTGGAGTTGCCCTTGTAGGGAACCGAGTTCTCCTTCATCCCGGCCAGCCACTGCTTGGTGACGTCCTCGCCCTTCAGCTCGAGTAGGGCGCTGACGATGGCCTGGAAGTCGGCGCCGGACGGCGACGCGCCCCAGCGACCCTTCCACTCCGGGTTCTGCAGGTCGAGCAGCGACTTGGGCAGCTGATCGGCAGCGAGCTTGTCCTTGTTGTAGACGAACACCGTCGAGCGGGCGGCGATGCCGGTCCACTTGCCGGTGGACGGCCGGAACTGCGCAGGAACCTGCTCGACGGTGGCCGCGTCGATGTCGGCGAACTGTCCGGCGTTCTCGACGAGCGCCATCGCCGGTGAGTTCTCGGTGAGGAACACGTCCGCCGGCGACGCCGAACCCTCGGCGACGATCTGGTTGGCGAGCTCGGTGTCCTTGCCGTTGCGGAGGGTGACCTTGACGCCGGTCTCCGCGGTGAATCCGTCGACCCACTCCTGGGTGAGCGACTCGTGCTGCGCGTTGTAGACGGTGATCTCGCCGGACGGCGCGCCGGAGGCGGCGGTGTTCGAGCTGTTCGAGGTGCCCGAGTCCGAGTCGTTCGAGCATGCGGTGATTCCCACCAGTGTCGATGCGAGGAACGCCGCACCCACGATCCGCTTCCACGTTCTTGCCATGTCGAACCTCTCGTTGCTCTCACCGGCGCCTCCGATGAGGTATGGCTAAGCAACTTACACCGCAGGTGGTGGCAGTCACACCCGCCGCCGGCCGGCCGGGACGGAGCGCCCTGCATGCGGTCGTCGCCGTGGGGCGAGGGGTGGGGCGAGGTGATGAGAAAAGCCCCCGGCGACTGAGTCACCGGGGGCTTCCCGTGGCGGAGGATAGGGGATTTGAACCCCTGAGGGCGTTAACCCAACCCGCGTTCCAGGCGAGCGCCATAGGCCACTAGGCGAATCCTCCGTTGGGGAGCATACCGGTTCGAGGGGCCGGAATGCCAAACGGCCCCGGGAGGAGGGGTCCGTCACTACGCGATCGGTGGATCTGGTTACACTCGTAGACGGATCCCGCGCGGCGCGCATCCTGTGAACTCCCCCAGGGCCGGAAGGCAGCAAGGGTCAACGGGCTCTGCCGGGTGCGCGGGGTCCCCTATCTCTTCCCGTCCCCGACCGGTCGTGTCGGTGAAAGGCCGCCCAGATGCCTGTGCAAACCCAAATCGGGTTGATGAGCCATGAGGAACTTCGCGCCGAACTCGAGCGTCAGAACGCGAAGTACGAGCAGCTCAAGGCGGAGAAGCTGAAGCTCGACCTCACGCGCGGCAAGCCTGCACCGGAACAGCTGGACCTGTCGGAGCGTCTGCTCTCCCTGCCGGGTGACGGTGATTTTCGCGACGGTGACGGCACCGATTGCCGCAATTACGGCGGCCTGACGGGCCTGCCGCAGCTGCGTGCGATCTTCGGCGACCTGCTCGGCATCCCGACGGCGAACCTCATCGCCGGCAACAATGCGAGCCTCGAGATCATGCACGACACGATCGTGTTCTCGCTGCTGCACGGCACCCCCGATTCCCCGCGGCCGTGGTCGCAGGAGTCGGTGGTCAAGTTCCTGTGTCCCGCACCGGGTTACGACCGCCACTTCGCGATCACCGAGTCGTACGGCATCGAGATGATCGCGATCCCGATGCGCGACGACGGCCCCGATGTGGCGAAGGTCACCGAACTGGTGGCCGCCGACCCGCAGATCAAGGGCATCTGGTGCGTTCCCACGTACTCCAACCCGACCGGCACGGTGTACTCCGAGGACGTGGCCCGTGCGCTGGCGTCGATGCCGGCCGCGGCCCCCGACTTCCGCATCTACTGGGACAACGCGTACGCCGTGCACCCGCTGGTCGAGGAATGCGCCCCGGCGCTCGACATCCTCGGCATGGCGGCCGCTGCCGGTCACCCGAACCGTCCGCTCGTGTTCGCGTCCACGTCGAAGATCACCTTCGCCGGTGCGGGTGTGAGCTTCTTCGGTGGCTCCGACGCCAACCTGGCCTGGTACCAGCAGCACCTGGGCAGGAAGAGCATCGGCCCGGACAAGATCAACCAGCTGCGCCACCTGCGTTTCTTCGGCGATGCCGACGGCGTCCGCGCGCACATGGACAAGCACCGCGAGATCCTGGCCCCGAAGTTCGCGAAGGTCCTCGAGATTCTCGAGGACCGGTTGGGGGCGTCGAAGGTCGCGTCGTGGACCGAGCCCAAGGGCGGCTACTTCATCAGCCTCGACGTCGTCGACGGCACCGCGAAGCGGGTCATCGCGCTCGCGAAGGAGGCCGGCATCGCGCTCACCGCGGCCGGTTCCGCCTTCCCGTACAAGCAGGACCCCGAGGACAAGAACATCCGCCTGGCCCCGAGCTTCCCGTCGATGGACGAGCTCGCGAAGGCGATGGACGGGGTCGCGACCTGCGTTCTGCTGGCGGCCGCGGAGCACGCGCTCACCAAGCAGTAATCCCTCGAACACGACAGTGGCCGGGCACCTCCGATGGTGCCCGGCCACTGCTGTTCCCAGGCCCTTGAACTCCCGTTCAGGGGTTCGCAGGGCTAGGAGAGCGCGGCGACGATCCGGTCGACGACGTTGTTGGCGCTGTAGTAGTCCAGACGGAAGCTGTCGTAGTCGAGGGGGTAGACGGCGCCGCGCTGCACCGACGGGACGGCGGCGAGTGTCGGGTCGGCCTTCAGCTTGTCGGCGCCCGGCTGCTGCGCATTGATGATGAACGTCGTCGCCCCGGTCAGTGCGCGCGGCAGGTTCTCCATGTTGACGCTGACGATGTCGGACCGGCCGGCCGTGGCGCCTTCGCCCGCGATCTCGGCGGGCAGCTCGGCGATCGTCAGGCCGAGTCGCGTCGCGAGGCGGCCCTGCGCCGATTCGGCGGTGAAGATCTTGGAATCCTCCGGCGAGTTGTAGGTGAGAATGTTCACCGGCGCGGCGCCGCTCTGCAATGCCGGCGCGATGGTGCTCTTCGCCGCGTCGACCTTGGCGTCGAACTCGGCGAGCAGTTCCTTCGCCCGGTCCTCCTTGCCGACGGCGGCGGCCAGTTGGGTGGTGAGCTCCTGCCACGACTTGTCGGAGTAGTCGAACAGCAGGGTAGGTGCGATCTTGGACAGCGTCTCCACCTGCTGTGCGGCCGAGTCGGCGCCACTGGTGGAGACCACGATGAGGTCGGGCGCCGCGGCGGTGATCCTCTCGGCGTTGGGCTGGCCCTGATAGAGCACCTCGACGTCACGTTCAGCCGCGACGTCGGCCCACTGCGTGAACAGGCCCTGATCGTTGGTGACGGTGCTCTTGGGCTGCGCGCCGGTGCCGATCAGTGGCGCGTCGAGCGCCAGCAGCGATCCGGTGAGGGTGACGCTCGTGGACACGATCCGTTGCGGCTGGGCGTCGAGCGTGACAGCGCCCGCGGCGGTATCGACGGTGCGGGGCCACTGCCCGGACTGTGAGCTGGTGGGCGCGGCGGCGGCGGTCGAATCGTCGTCGGACGAGCACGCGGCGGTGGTGACACCGATCGCGAGGGCACCGAGGGCGACCGCGATCCGGGTGCCGACGGACCGACGGCGCAACGTGGTTGCGGACAAGGGTTCCTCCTGAGGGGTGGGTACCATGAGACCCTACTTTTAGGCCAGCATCACCTAACTAAGGGGTACCTATGTCGGACGTCACATCCGCCGACGTCCTGGAGCGGCGACTGCGGTCCGAGGGCGGGCCGCTGATCGACCCCGGTCCGCCGGGGCGTGTGACGGCCACGTTCGTCTGGCGGGCGCCGATCGGGTCGCCGGTCACGCACGTCTACCTCGAGGCCAACGGCATCACGGACCGGCGGCAGCCCGAATGCAATGCGCTCCGGCGGATTCCGGGGAGCGACCTGTGGGTGCACTCGCTCGAGGTTCCCGAGGCGTGGCGCGGCGGCTACGGATTCCTGCCCCGGGAGGAGTCGATCACCGGCCCCGCCGACGGGCAGACGGAATGGCAGTGGTGGCGTGGCGTGCTCGCCGGGCTCGTCACCGACGGTGAGAATCCACTCCCGCCGGTCTCCTCGATGGGGCTGTCGGCGCGGTCGGAGGCGGTGATGCCGAACGCCCCCGGGCAACGCTGGTGGACGTCCGACGTGCCCGCGAGTGGCGCCATGACGGAGGAGTCGAGGGTCCTCGCCGGGGTGCGTCGCAGCATCTGGATCTACGAGCCCCCGGGGATCGACGACCGCGACCGGCCGGTGCTGGTGCTGTTCGACGGCCGGGTGACCGCCGTGGAAATTCCGATCGCCCCCGCCCTCGACCGAATGGGGGAGCGCGGCTACCGGGTGCCGTTGGTGGTGATGATCGACAGCGTCGAGCCCGGACTGCGATCCGAGGAACTCCCTTGCAGCACAAAATTTCTCGATGCTCTCACCGGCGATCTGCTACCGTACCTGCGCGAGCGGTGGCGGGCGACGGGTGATCCCGAGTCGGTGTTGGTCGGCGGTTCGAGCTACGGCGGACTGGCGGCCACGTTCGCGACGCTGAACGCTCCGGACCATTTCGGTGGCGCGATCAGCCTGTCCGGGTCGTTCTGGTGGCCGCGACCGGATATGCCGGGACGCTCGGTGCAGGCGCAACTCGCGGATCTGAGTGTGGGCAAGTCGCGGTTCTGGATGGCGGCCGGAGTGCTCGAGCCCCGACTGATCGACGAGAATCGCGAGGTTCGGGACCTGCTGCAGGACAAAGGATTCGAGGTGGACTACCGGGAGTTCTGCGGCGGTCACGACTACATCCAGTGGCGGGACCTGCTGGTGGCGGGGGCGGCGGCGCTGCTCGGCCCCGCCACCCCCTGACCGTCACCCGCCGACGCGTCCGCCGGCGTGTGCCGATCCCAGCCACGTGTGCGGGTTGCCGTTCCAGCACCAGCCCAGCTTCGGTTTGCGGTCGCTGATCCACAGCGCCGGAACCCGCTTGTCGCCGCAGCGCGACGCCAGCAGCGAGAAGCACTTGTTCTTCCGCAGCATGTCGGGGCGCGCGGTGACGAGTGCGATGCCCTCGTCGATGGTGAGCGGGCTGCGCCCGTCGGCGGTGATCTTCGCCAGCGCGTCCTGCGGTGTGACGTCGAGGAACTCGGTTCCGGTGTCGATGTCGAACAGCAGGTAACCGGGTCCGTCGGGCACCTCGACGCCCTCGATCGGACGGAACGTGGTGAGCTCACCGGCCTCGAGGACGGTGAATCCCTGCTGCTTGCCGAGCGCGGTGCGGGCCATCGTCTCCTCACGGGGAAGCCCGGTCGGGACGAGCACGAACGGGATGTGGTCCTCGCCGCGCTCGACGTCGGCATCGGGGCGGGTGGCGACGACGTCGCGCAGCGGGGCGAACCCGTCCCGGAAGGACGCCTCGGACGTTCCGGCGAGCGCGGGGTAACCGAGGGAAACGAGGTGGTCGAGTTGACGGTCGAACTCGGTGAGGGCGTCGGACATGGGCGGATCCTTTCGACGACGACGGAGGGTTCAACGCGGCTGCAGCGTGCATGGTTCCCCGTCGGCAGGAAAGCTGCCATACTCCGGCCAGGGTCGCCGCGCCGGACGCGGCGGGTTCGAAAGTGGTGAGTGTGATGGCCGCGCCGGCTGCAATCGACGGACTCGGATCACCGGCGGCATCGCCGCCGCGGACCGGGGTCCTCGACATCTTCCTTCTGGCCCTGAACATTCCGGGCCTCCTGGACATTTCGGTTGCCGACTCGGCCCGTGATCCTGGCCCGCGCGGCACGTTCGCACCCTTCCTGCCCGCATCGGATCCCACGTCGGGCGACACCCTGCCGGTGGTGCCGGCCGCGACCCGGATGACGGCCGACCGCACCGGCGGCGGGGTAGCGCTCGCGACGGGTTCGACGGCGATCCACGTCGGTGACCCGGCCACCTGCCTCTCGCTGTGGATCGTCCCCGGCCACGGGGCGGTGCTCGCATGCGAGGCGCTGACGGCCGGTCCCGGCGGGGACTTCGTCGACTGGCGTGCCGGTGAGATCGACCAGGTCCTCGCGCGGTTCCTGGCGCCGTCCGGACTCGCCGTCGACGACCGGCTGCGCGACATCTTCCCGGACCTCGACACCGGCCTGCCGAACCTCCCACTGGCCGATGTCATTGCGGCCGACGGCCACGAGCGGGCGTCGGCTGCCCTGGCGATCGAGGTGCCCGGCGACGGCGGTGACCGGGTCCGCCGCCGGGTCGACGGCCGCGGCACCGACGCGGCGGGGTGGAGCTGGGAGCGGATCGCCCTGGTGGAGCGCCCGGTGCGGGCCGACGCGGCCATCGCCGTCCGCGAGGACGCCGGGGCGATCCTGTTCGACCTGGGGGCGACCGCCGACGACCACGATCACGACGTGTTCGGCGTGAGCGAGATGGTCCGCGCCCTCGTCCCGTGGGTCGCCGTCCGGGCCCGGCACGCCGCGGACTACCGGCTGGTGCTCGACCATCTGCGTGACCATGACGAACTCGAGGACGGTCGGTTGCTGGCCGCGCTCGACGACCTCGCCGCGGTGCAGGCGCGGCGCATGGAACGCGTCCTGCTGGCGACCGAGGCGCGGCACGACGGCGCGTCGCTGCCCCGGATGTCGCCCGCGCAGTTGCGGACGATGCTGGTGCGACGGCTGTCGGCGGAGATGGCGGCGCTCGACGCCGAACTCGGTGAAGCGACCCGGGTGATCGAGCGAGCGTTGTTGCGCAGCGCCGAGCGTCGGGGGAGCCGACATTCGCGGATCGCGCAGGCCTGGTCCGTCGCCGCCGGTGCCATCGCGGTGGTTGCGGTGTTCGCCGCGCTGGCCGCGGTGCCCGCGGTGGACCAGCCGACGCTGTTCGGGCACTGGCTCGAGGCACTGGCGGCGACGATCGCGATCACGGCCGGCGTCGTCGCGATCGCGATCCTGTGGCGGCGCCCGTCGTGACCGGTCCCGGCAGACGGCTCGTACGGCGCTCGGCCGGATGGCAGGATCGGGGGCATGGCACTCACGCTGAATCTCGTCGGTGACCCCGAGGCGGACGCGCTGCTGGCGTCGGATCCGCTCGCGCTGCTGATCGGCATGCTGCTCGACCAGCAGGTGCCGATGGAGACGGCGTTCGCCGGACCGAAGAAGCTCGACGACCGACTCGGCGGCCTGGACGTGCACAGGATCGCGGAGATGAACCCGGACGACTTCATCGCGGTGTGCGCGCAGCCGCCCGCGGTGCACCGGTTCCCGAAGTCGATGGGCGAGCGTATCCAGTCGCTGTGCGGCTACATCGTCGAACACTACGACGGTGACACCGCCGCGATCTGGACGTCGGGCGACCCGGACGGCAAGGAAGTGCTGAAGCGGCTCAAGGCGCTGCCCGGGTACGGCGACCAGAAGGCGCGAATCTTCCTGGCGCTGCTCGGCAAGCAGCTCGGTGTCGAGCCCAAGGGTTGGCGGGAGGCGGCCGGCGCCTACGGTGACGACGGAGCCCGCCGCTCGATCGCCGACGTCGTCGACCGGCAGACGCTCCTCGAGGTGCGCGAGTTCAAGCAGGCCGCCAAGGCCGCGGCGAAAGCGGCGAAGGAGAAGTAGGCCGGTCAGCCGGGCGACGCGGGGAACGGTCGCCCATGACGTGGGCGGTACTTTCTCTGCGCCTTGACCTGCGGTGATGGCAGTGGCGGGGGCGAAAATGGGTGCGTCTGGACGCCGGTCGTGTGGTACATACCGGGGACCGTGAACCGTTGAGAGGACCCGCCATGCACATCGCCGACGCCATCGCCGCCAACCGTGCGAACTGGAACGAGCGGGCGGACGTCCACGCCCGCTCGCAGATGTACGACGTCGAAGGTTTCCTCGCCGATCCGGACACCATCTCGACGGTTGTCCGCAACGACCTATCGGTTCTCGAACCGCATCTGTCAGAGGCCGGCATTCGCGGCCGCAGTCTCCTTCACCTGCAGTGTCACATCGGGACCGACACAATCTCGTGGGCACGACTCGGAGCGGTGGACGTGCACGGCGTCGATCTGTCGCCGAACTCGTTGAGACACGCGAGCCGGATCGCAAGCGCGGACGGACGCGAAATTCGTTGGGTGGAAGGCGATGTGCGCTTCGCGTCGACGCTCGTCGACCGGCGCTTCGATGTCGTCGTCACGAGTGCGGGCACGATCGTGTGGCTGCCGGAGCTCGGCGAGTGGGCACAGTCGATCCACGATCTCCTCGTACCGGGCGGGGTGTTCATGATCCGCGACGACCACCCGATCCTGGGGGCGATGGCTCATGAACCCTGGTCGATCAGCGACGACTATCTCGGGGGCGACGGGTACCGCAGCTATGACGATTCAGGCTCGTACACCGAGAACTCGGCCGGTCAGATCAGTCAGGTCAGGAACTACGAATGGCGGCACGACCTCGGCGAGGTCGTCGGTGCCCTGCTCGATGCCGGTCTCGTGCTCGAGGCTCTGTCCGAGCTGCCGTACATGGACTGGCCGGCGTTCGACGATCTTGTGCCCTGTCGGCAAGGCTGGGCGCTGGGGCCGGGTGCGCCCCGGATTCCGCTCAACTTCGCTGTCGTCGCGAGACGTCCGTCAGCGTGAGTGCATCACTTCACCCAGGCCCCGGATCGGCAAGAATGGATGCCATGGCACACGTGCAACGTTTCGACCACGTCGGCATCACCGTCGTGGACCTCGACGCGGCAACCGCGTTCTTCATCGGGCTGGGGCTCGAGCTGGAGGGCACCGGATCCGTGGAGGGTGAGTTCGTGGAGACCGTGTGCGGCATCCCGGGCGCGCACTGCAACATCGTGATGCTGCGGCCGCCCGGAGGCGGGTCCCGGCTGGAACTCTCGGCCTTCGTCAGGCCCGATCACGTGCCCGGATCGCCGACAGCGATGGCCAACGAGCTCGGGCTGCGCAACGTGTCCTTCGAGGTCGGCGACCTCCAGGCGGCCGTCGACGCGGTCGCTGCGGACGGGTACGGGCTGGTCGGCGGCATCGGCGAGTACGAGAACAGCGTGCGGATGGCCTACGTGCGTGGGCCCGAAGGGATCATCGTGTCCCTGTTCGAGCAGCTCGGCTGACCCTGTTGCGGTGACCGTCGTGTGTTGCCGCATCGTCGACGCCCCAACGGTTTTGCCGTCTCAGGTACCGTCGCGGCGTGACGGGCATGACCGAGGCCGCCGAGGCCGAGAAGGCCGTGCGGTTCGGGCGGGGCAGGCCCGGTGGTGTCCCGGAGGAGTATCCGACGTCCGGGGGAACGCCGCGCCCGTTGTTGCCGTTACTGCGTGCGCGTTTCCGGCTGGCGGGAACAATGAACGATCTTGCGTGGATTTTCCCGTCAGCCGCACGGGTGGGCTCGGTGCGCATCAGGCGTGACAACGGTTCAGCCGGGCGGTGCGAAGAACTCGAGCGCGATGTTGTCGGGGTCGCGGAAGGACAACCCGGAGCCGTAGGCGGCGGTCTTGATTCCGCCGTGCGCGATGCCGAGTTCGTCGAGACGGTCGCGCCAGAACCCGAGTTCGTCGGTGGTACAGGCGAATGCGACGTGGTCGAGGCCGATACGCCGTTCGTCGAATCTCGCGTCCGGTGTCGAACCGGTGTGGGTGTGCAGGCCGAACATCGTGCCGCCGCCGAGCACGAAGACGGCGTGGTGAAAAGCTCCTGATTCTTCGTCCTCGTCGAGCACCGGCGGCGACCCGAACAGTCGCGTGTACCACTCGGTGCTGACGGCCATGTCGGACACCGTGACCGCGATGTGGGTGAGAGCTGGGAACGGCGCCACGGCGGACCTCTTCCTCCGGATGCACTGACGCCGCCAAGCCTATCGCCGCCGGGCGTGTGCCGGGGCGGTGTTTCGCATCCACCAACCCTCGAGTTAGGTTAGCGTCAGTTAACCTCCTGGGAAGGTCTTTGTTGTGACTGTTCGTCGGCGTTCGCTCGCGCTCTCCCTCGTCGCCCTGGCCGGGACGTTCTCCCTGGCCGCCTGCAGTTCGGACGCTGCGACCGATGACGGTGCCGCATCCTCGGCGGACGGGGCCTTCCCGGTGACGATCGAGCATGCCTACGGATCGACGACCGTCGAGAATGCACCGTCCCGGATCGTCACGGTCGGCTTCAACGATCTCGACTTCGTCCTGGCGCTCGGCGAGACCCCGGTCGCGACCCGCGCCTACTCGGGTTACGCCTACAAGGACCGGCCGTGGGCGACGCAGTACGCACACGACATCCCCGAGGTCGGCGAGATGGAGCTGCAGTACGAGAAGATTGCGGAGGCGAATCCGGATCTCATCGTCGGCACCTACTCGCTGACCGAGAAGTCGGGCTACGACACCCTGGCGGCGCTCGCGCCGACGATCGGCGACCTGAAGGGTGCGAACGGTGGTTCCGGCTCGTGGGAGGACCAGCTCCAAACGATCGGCCGGGCGCTCGGCAAGGAGGGGGAGGCACGCGAACTGCGCCAGTCCGTCGAGTCGGAGTTCGCGGACGCGAAGAGTTCGAACCCACAGTTCCAGGGGCGCACCGCCGCGGTCGCGATGTACATGGACGGCGACTTCTACATCTTCGAGGCCGGCGATCCGCGCGGCGACTTCTTCACCAACCTCGGGTTCACGACGCCGGCGCAGACGGGCGCGATCAGCGCGGAACAGCTGAGCCTGCTCGACCAGGACAATCTGATCGTGCTGGGCGCGACCGAGGAACAGCTCGCGTCGAACCCGGTCTTCGCACAGCTCGGCGTCGTAAAGGAGGACCGCACCGTCTACCTCGGCGAGTTCGGTTCAGACGTGCCCGCGGCGCTGGGCTTCGCCAGCCCGCTGAGCCTGCCGTACCTGATCGACGCCACGGTGCCGGCCCTCGCGGCGGCATCCGACGACGACCCGGCAACCGCTGTTCCGGCCGTCGGCTAGATTCGGCGACGTGTCCGTCGTCTCCACCGTTGCCGCCCTGGAAGAGGTCTACGGCGAGCAGCCGCCCCTCACCCTCGCGAAGTCGATCGCGGTGCTCGACGAGCACTGCGACGCCTTCCTGACGCATGCGCCGTTCGCGGTGCTCGGGGTGCAGGGGCGTTCGGGCGCTCAGCACTCGATCGTCGTCGGGGGTGCCCTCGGTGTCCTGTCGGGAGAGGACGCGACGACGCTGCGAATCCGGGTCGCCGCCGCCACCGTGCCCGCGGACGTCGAGGACGGTGCGCCGGCCGGCCTGGTGGTGCTGGTGCCCGGCTACGGCGAGACGCTCCGGATCAACGGCCGGCTGCGGCTCGGGCGGGGGCCGGGAGTGGCACTCGACGTCGAGGAGGCGTACCTGCACTGCGCGCGGTGCATCGTGCGCTCGAAGCTGTGGCGGGACCACGAGCCGTCCGATATGCCGTCGATCACGTTGTCGGACAGCGATTTCGACCATCCGTCCGTGCGGGCGTTCCTGGCCCGGTCGCCGTTTCTCACACTGTCGACGACGGACGGTGGCGGCTTCGGTGACATCAGCCCGAAGGGCGACGACGCCGGCTTCCTCCTGCCGTTGGGTGCGCGCCGGATCGCGCTGCCGGACCGCCCCGGGAACCGTCGGACCGACAGCCTCCGCAATGTCCTCGAGAATCCCGCCGTGTCGGTGCTCGCGATGGTTCCCGGAGACGAACGCGTTCTCGAGGTTCGCGGCACCGCGCACCTGAGCGCCGATCCAGACCTCCGTGCCGTGCTGCGGGGCGGGGGCGCGGTCCCGGATCTCGCGCTGGTGATCGACGCCGAGCGCGTCGACCTGCGATACGACCTCGCGCTGCAGGAGTCGGGCCTGTGGCGTCCGGACCGTCGGATCGCCAAGGGCGCGTTGCCGACCGCCGGCCAGATCTGGTCGGATCATGTGGGCGCCCCCTGACAAACGGTCATTGACTACAGGTCAGGTTCTCTGTCCGTCTTCGAGTAGTTCGAGCCACAACGTCAGCGCGCGATCCTGAAACTCCTTCATCTGTTCGATCAGTTCGACGAGCGGCGTCACGGGCGCGAGTTCCTCCGGCAGCAGCGGATCATGCACGATGGTGCTGATTACTGCGCTGCCGAGCAGGAGCGATGTGCGGGCGTTCTCTGCAATCGTCCGACGCTCGCTGGTGCGGGCCGCGTCCGCGAGTGCTCGCGACGCTTCCTGCAGGTGTTGTGTCCGCGATGCGGTGTCCCACAGGCGACGAATGGACTCAGCGTCTTCAGCGTTCAACTCGTCGATTCGGTACACGTGGCACTCGGGAGCGGCGCCGAGTCTGGACAAGGTGGTGCGAAGCCCGTCGGTTCCGTGATCGAGATTGTTCGGGCGTAGTGCTACCGCGGGAGTCCACTCGGCCATCCCGGCCAGCGACAGCGCGTTGTTGTGTGCGCGTAGTGCCGCGCGGTCGCTGCGTTTGACGCGGGAGTGCTCGACGGCATTCCACGTGCCGTCCCACGGCACCATGCGCTCGATTCGGGTTCTCCAGCTGCTGACCTCGGTGTAGGCGGGCAGCGCTTCGGCACGAAGTGTGTATGAGCCGCGTGTGGTGCGGGTGATCCGTCCCTCTGCGCACATCCTGGCCGCAGACACTCTCATGTTCGCCGCGGTCAATCCCATGATCTCGCCGGCGAGGGTGAGCATGTCCAGTCCGAACTCGACCTCCGGACTTGCCGTCAGGAGGTCGAGGATGACCCGGGCGGCAGTGGGTCGACTATCGACTTGAAACACAATTTAATCCTACTCTGTTCAAAGTTGTTACAAGCGGCTACGCTCGGCGCAACCGCCAACCGACCGTAAGGAGGCCGGCCGTGTCATCCAACTCTTCCCCCCCTTCCCCTGAACAGACTGCGGCAGATGTTCTCGTCGAGCGTGACGGTGGTGTCACCACCATCGTGCTCAATCGACCCGATCGGCGTAATGCCGTCGACGGGCCGATGGCGGCACAGCTACGTGAGGCGTTCGAGCAGTTCGAAGCCGACGACACCCAGCGTGTGGCCATCCTGTGGGGGGCCGGCGGAACATTTTGCGCCGGTGCAGACCTCACCGCGGTAGGAGACCCCGCACGTCGCCACGAGCTCGATCCCCACGGCGGCGGTACCGGGCCGATGGGGCCGAGTCGGATGGCGCTCGGCAAGCCTCTGATCGCCGCGGTGAGCGGATATGCCGTGGCAGGCGGACTCGAACTTGCGCTTCTTGCTGACCTGCGGGTTTGTGAGCGGGATTCAACCTTCGGAGTCTTCTGTCGTCGATGGGGGGTGCCCCTCATCGATGGCGGGACCGTGCGGCTTCCACGCATCGTCGGCCAGGGGCGCGCGCTGGACATGATCCTCACCGGCCGCCCAGTCGGGGCCGACGAGGCGCTTTCCTTCGGGCTGGTGAATCGAGTGGTCGAGACGGGCACCTCGTTGGAAGCGGCGCGAGAGATTGCGAACCAGCTGTTGCAGTTCCCGCAGGAGTGCATGTTGGTCGACCGGACCTCCATGTACCGGTCTTTCGATCTGACACTCGATGCCGCGCTCCGGGCCGAAGGAGCCGACGGCACACCGATCGTCGACCGCGAGGGCGTCGCTGGTGCCGCACGATTCGCATCCGGAGCCGGGCGTCACGGCAGCTTTACGAACATTCGAACCAACTGAGACACAAGAGATTCCGAGACACGCAGAAGGATCCTTCATCATGAGCCCATTGACCCGAGACCTGATCGTTCGCGGCGCCCTCCAGCACAGCGAGCGGACGGCAGTGATCTGCGGAGACCGACGGATGACGTTCCGTGAGGTCGACGAACTCAGCAGTCGGCTGGCACATGCCATGCTTCAGCAAGGATGCGAACACCGCGCACGTGTCGCACTGCTGGTCAACAACAGCATCTACACCGTCCCGACGGACTTCGCATGCGTCAAGGCCGGCATCAACCGCGTTCCACTCAATTCCAGGCTCTCCGTCGAAGAGCATGGCCGGATGATCGCCGAGACCGGCTGTACCGTCCTGTTCTACGGCCCGGACCTGGCCGATCGAGCGCAACAACTGGCAGAGCGGTTCCCGGAGCTGCGATGTGTGGGCCTCGCGTCGTCGTTCGACAACACCCGCCCCCTCTTCGATCTCGCGGCCGCCATGCCCACCACGCTCCCCGACATCGCGGTCGAGCCGGACGACGTGATCTTGACTCTCTTCACCTCCGGTACCACGGGTGTCCTCAAGGCCGCGCAGCACACCCAGCGCACGTACGCGGGGATCGCACGCAACGTGCTCCTGAACCTCCTGCCGGTTGCGCCCGACGACGTGATGGCGCATTCGGCGTCGCTGATCCACGCCAGTGGGGTGTTCGTCCTCCCGTTCTGGTTGCGCGGTGCCACCACCCTGGTTCTTCCCGGATTCGATCCCGACACCTTCGTCGAACAGATCGCCACACACCGGGTCACCGCGACCATCCTGGTTCCGACGATGGTCCAGATGCTGTTGCAGCGCGCCAGTTTCGACCCCGAGCTCGTCTCGTCGATGCGATACCTGATCTATGGTGCGTCGCCCATGCCGCTCGTCACGATCAAGGAAGCGATGGCCGCCCTGCCCCGCGTGCAGTTCCTGCAGTACTACGGGCAGACCGAGGCGCCCTTGTGCCTGACGGTCCTACGTCACGAGGATCACCAGGGCGAACGCCTTCACTCCTGCGGGCAGCCCGCCCTGGATGTCGAGATCAGGATCCTCGACGAACACGGAAACGACGTCGAGCCAGGAACACCCGGCGAGATCGTGGTGCGCTCACCGTCCGCAGTCGCCGGCTATTTCAACGCGCCTGAGCTCAACGAGGCCACTTTCACCGAAGGTGGTTGGGTACACACCCGCGACGTAGGCGTCTTCGACGATCACGGCTTCCTCTACCTCAAAGACCGGCTCTCCGACATGATCGTCTCCGGTGGATACAACGTCTATCCCCGGGAGGTCGAGGAGCGACTGCTCGCGCACCCGGCTGTCGCCGAAACGATAGTCGTCGGAGCACCCGACCCGGTCTGGGTCGAGGCCGTGACGGCCGTTGTCGTGCTTGCTCCCGGCTACGACGAATCCGAACAGCTCCGCAGCGAACTGGTCGCCTTCGTCGTGGAAGGCCTTGCTTCCTACAAGAAGCCCCGCAATCTCGTGTTCCGCTCGTCCGTTCCCAAGACGGCAGTCGGCAAGCTCGACAGGAAGTCCGTCCGTCAGGAGCTGCGGGACCAGAGCGAAACGACTGCCTGACCGATCCGGACAGGGGCGTAACGCCTCGACCCGGCGCCGAGGAACGTCAGCGTCTCCCGCGGACTCGGG
Organism: Prescottella sp. GW823-FHT02E09; assembly: GCF_058797375.1. Taxonomy (NCBI): domain Bacteria; kingdom Bacillati; phylum Actinomycetota; class Actinomycetes; order Mycobacteriales; family Nocardiaceae; genus Rhodococcus; species Prescottella sp. GW823-FHT02E09. The sequence goes on along the minus strand of NZ_JBXAJP010000006.1, from coordinate 220,649 downwards.
ATGGTCCGTATGGCCGTCCCGAGACCGCACCCTGTACGCGGCGCGTGCGCCCGACACGAGCGTAGTCTCACGCGGGTGCCGCGTCCTGCACGAACGGATATTTCGACATGAGTTCCAACACAACCGATCCCGCACAGATCTCGAGTCCCCCCGGGATCGACCTCGACAAACTTCGAGCGTGGCTGTCCGAGGCGACGCCGGTCGACGGCACCCTCCACGCCGAACTGATCGCCGGTGGTCGATCGAATCTGACTTACCGTGTCCGAGACTCGAATTCGACGTGGATCGTCAGGCGGCCCCCGTTGGGGCACGTGCTGTCCACTGCGCACGACATGGGCCGCGAGGTCACCGTCATGCGGGCTCTCGCGAACACCGACGTGCCGGTGCCGGCAATCGTCGCCGACTGCCGCGACGATTCCGTGCTCGGCGCACCGTTCTACGTCATGAGTGAAGTCACCGGCACGCCCTACCGGACGGCTGCGGAACTCGCCGCATTGGGCCCCGACCGCACCGCCGCGATCAGCGCCAGGATGGTCCGGACACTGGCGGCACTGCATCAGGTGGACCACACCGCGGTGGGACTGGGGGACTTCGGCCGATCCGAAGGATTCCTCGACCGGCAGGTACGCCGGTGGACCCGGCAGCTCGAGGCCTCCCGCTCACGTGAACTCGACGGAGTCGACGACCTGATTCGGATGCTCACCGAAACCGAAGCTCCCGAGTCGGTTTCGGGAATCGTGCACGGCGACTACCGTCTCGACAACCTGCTCGTCGATGATGACGACGAGATCCGCGCAGTGATCGACTGGGAGATGTCCACGCTCGGTGACCCCATCACCGACGTGGCGTTGCTGTTGGTCTACAACAGACTCGCCGAGATCACCGACTCCGAGGTCGTCGCCGACGCCTCCAACGCGGCAGGCTTCCTCGACCGCCACGACACCCTCGAACTGTATGTCGGCTCCGGTGGGCACGAACCGCCGAACGGATTCGGATTCCATCTCGGTCTCGCCTACTTCAAGCTCGCGGTCATCCTCGAAGGCATCCACTACAGGTTCGTCAACGGGCACACCGTAGGAGACGGCTACGCCGCAATCGGCGACGTGGTCGAACCCCTCGTCCGTGCAGGCATCGACGAGATGACCGATTACCTCGGGTTCCGATAGCACTGCCCTGGCCCCATCCCTGCCACCCTCCCGTCAGGAGCTTGTCATGTCCTTGTTCGCCTTGTCCGACCACGCCCTGCAGTTGCAGAACGAGCTGCGGGACTTCATGGACTCACACGTCTACCCGGCTGAGGCCGTGTACGACGAACAGATGCGGAAAGCCGGCGACCCGCACTTCCACCCGCCGATACTCGAGGATCTGAAGGCCGAGGCGAAGCGGCGTGGCCTGTGGAATCTCTTCCACCCACATCCCGGTACGGGCGCCGGACTGACCAACCTCGAATACGCGCCGCTCGCGGAGATCATGGGCCGCAGCCACCTCGCGCCGGAAGCCTGCAACTGCAGTGCCCCCGATACCGGCAACATGGAGGTACTCGAGCTTTTCGGCACCGACGAGCACCGGGAGAAGTACCTCGAACCGCTACTGGACGGCACGATGCGGTCAGCGTTCGCGATGACTGAGCCTGCCGTGGCCAGCTCCGACGCCACCAACGTGGAGCTGTCGATGGTGGAGGACGGCGACGGCTACGTGCTCAATGGGCGTAAGTGGTTTGTGTCCAACGCTCTTCACCGGAACTGCAAGGTGCTGATCGTGATGGGAAAGACAGATCCGAGTGCGCCGACTCATCGACAGCAATCGATGATGGTGGTCCCGATCGACGCGCCCGGCGTCACCGTCATGCGCAACCTCCCGGTATTCGGCTACCACGACCGCGAGGGTCACGGCGAAGTCGACTTCGAGAACGTGCGGGTTCCGGCGAAGGACGTCCTCAAGGGCGAGGGAGAGGGCTTCGCCATCAGTCAAGCCCGGCTCGGTCCTGGCCGCATCCACCACTGCATGCGCGCTATCGGTATGGCCGAGCGTGCCCTGGAACTGATGTGCCGGCGTGCGCAGTCGCGGGCCACATTCGGCAAGCCGATCGCCGACAACGCCAACATCCAGGACTGGATCGCGGAGGCGCGCATCGACATCGAAATGATCCGCCTCCTCACCCTCGAGGCTGCATCCCTGATGGATACAGTCGGCAACAAGGAAGCGCAGACGGAGATCGCGGCGATCAAGGTCGCAGCCCCGACAATCGCGTTGAAGATCGTCGACCGCGCCATCCAGGTGCACGGCGGGGCCGGCGTCACCGACGACTTCCCACTCGCGCTGGCCTACGCGCACCTGCGCTCGATGCGTCTGGCCGACGGGCCCGACGAGGTCCACAAGCGTGCCATCGCCCGACGCGAACTGCGTCGGTACCGTGATCTACGACCGGAGGGTCTCTGACCACCTTCATTCCGGGCTGACGATCCGGCCGTCGGCAGTGGCCCCGGGGTTCGACCTATGGGATTCGAGTAGGCGAATCATCGAGTCCCGCAAGGCGAGGCGACTTATCGGATCGCCCGGTCGGGCGATCTCGTGCAACGTGAAACCGTCTATCAGGGCGACGAACTGGCGAGCGGGTATCCGGGGATTCTCGACGCCGAACATCTCCAGGGCGCGTTCGGTGGCTTCCTCGATCACGCCCATGATGCGATGTACCGGCGCGGCGAGCTCGGGTCGCCGCCGCGCCGCGAGGTATGCCTCGAACTGTGCGACGGAGTCGTCGTTGTCCTGCCCGGTGACGAGATCCGCCAGGGCTTCGGTCAGTTCGTCCAGTCCAACCGTGTCGGACCGTGCTTCGGCGAGAAGCTTGCCGACTTTGTCGGTGACCGTGTCTGCAATCTGTGTGATGGCCGCATCGATCACATCGGGGACCGAGTTGAAGAAGTAGCTGGTCGTGGAGGCGGGAAATCCCGCGCGATCGGCGACAGCTCGGAAGGTGACCCGCTCGAGTCCCTTCTCGGCGATCACGGCGATGGCTGCCGCGACGAGTTCTGTGCGTCGTTCGCGCCCGCGTGCGTTGTGCGACCGACTTGAGGCTTTCATGGGTCGAGAATACCGATCGTCAAAGTCTGGCCATTTGGCCAAACTGTGTTCTATCGTGTCTCTGCGCGACCGTCGGTCGGTGAGGGCATCGGTCCTGGTCCGGCCCCGGTGGGCGTGGCGGCGGGGTCGTGCGCCGAGGATTCGCGCACAGATCAATTCACAGCTGAGGACCGGGGGAATGACCGTGGTATCGAAGGCCGATGTGATCGTTGTCGGCGCAGGGTTGGCGGGGCTGACGGCGGCCCGCCGACTCGTGGACGCAGGACTGACCGTGCAGGTAGTCGAAGCTCGTGACCGGGTCGGTGGTCGCACGCTCAATCACGACCTGGGGGACGGCCGGATCGTCGACTCCGGCGGCCAGTTCGTCGGCCCGACGCAGGACCGGGTCCTGGCCCTGGCCAAGGAACTCGGGGTCGAGACCTTCTCGACCTACGATCAGGGGCTGAGTACCTACGTCAAGAACGGCAGTGCCAGGACGTTCTCCGGTGACGTCCCGCCGGACGTGGCTGCGCTGGCCGACGTGGGTGCAGTGATGCTGCGGGCGAACCGGACGGCCAGGTCGATCCCGGTCGACGAGCCCTGGAATGCGGCCGGTGCCAGGGCTCTCGACTCTCAGTCGTTGACGACGTGGGTTCGGCGCGGAGCGGTCACCGATGGGGGGCTGGATCTTCTCAACATCTTGCTGGGCTCGGCATTCGGTGGTTCCGCGACAGACGTGTCCGCGCTCTTCGGCCTGTGGTACATCGCGGGTGCGGGCAACGAGTACACCACCGGCACCGTCGACCGGATGATCGGAGTACGTGGGGGCGCGCAGGATTCGAGATTCCACGGTGGCGCCCAGATGCTCTCGTTGCGGCTCGCCGAAGAGCTCGCAGATGCGGTGGCGCTCGGTGAACCGGTGCGAAGAATCGAACAGGACGACCACGGCGTGCGCGTCATCAGCGACAACGCGCAGTGGAACGCGAAGCGCGTCATCGTTGCCGTCCCGCCGGCCCTCGCCTGCAGAATCTCGTGGGATCCGCTGCTCCCGGCCCAGCAGGACGCGCTCTTCTCCCGCATGGCACTCGGCACGCTCTGCAAGATCGAGGCCGTCTATCCGGAACCGTTCTGGCGCAAGGAAGGACTGTCCGGGCAGGGTGTCTTTCGCGATCCGACCTCGCCGGTGTGCTCGATGTTCGACAACTCCCCACCGGACGGTGGCCCCGGCATTCTGATGGGCTTCGTCGGTGGTGCTCAATGGCGGCGGTGGGTTTCGTTGCCTGCCAGTCAGCGCCGTGGCGCGGTGCTCCGGGCGTTCGCCACGGTCGTCGGGAAGGGGGCGCTCGCACCCGTCGACTGGATCGAACAGGACTGGACGAAGGAAGAGTGGACGCGCGGCGGCCCGACGTCGGTGCTCGCTCCCGGTGTCGTCACCGAACTGGGGATGTGGCGCGACGTGCCCTTCCATCGAGTGCACTGGGCCGGTGCGGAGCACTCGCCGTACTGGAACGGGTACCTCGACGGTGCCGTCCGCTCCGGTGAATCAGCTGCAGCCGAAGTTATTGCAGCCGAAGGAAAGATGTGATCATGTCCAACCGATTTGTGATCAGAGCGCAGCGCAATCTCGCCGTCACGCTCGACGAGGTGTGGGAACTGACGTCGGACACCGGTCGCTACGGCGACTGGGTGGTGAGCGTCCGGGAGGTAACCGAACACCACGGCCCCGCGACCGTCGGCAAGTCGTACCGTGAGCGGGTCACGTCGGTCGGTCCGCTGACGTCGCGAGCCGAGTGGACCGTCCGGACCCTCGAGCCCAAGAGGCGGCGAATCGACTCCGGGGTCGGCCTCGCACCGCTGCGCGATGTCGTCAACGTCTTCCGGTTCGAGCCGATCGGCGACGCCGCTACCTCGATGACCTACGAGTTCCACTTCACGCTGGGGCCGGCCCCGCTCGGCGCGCTCGTCCACAAGATCCTCGGTTCCTCGATGGCCGCTGCGTTCGACGAGTCGATGCACACACTCGAGACGGTCATCCTGTCCGAACGTCCGACACGGCAGGAGCTACGGGAAGGGGACGAAGTCCGATGACAGCAACGAAGACGGCAGATTCCGTGCAGGCGATGATGTTGGGCGTACATGTGCTCGACACACTGGTGCGCCCGGTGGAGAGCATTCCCGAGGGACAGGACGGTGCCCTCGTCGAACAGATCGCCATCTCGCCGGCCGGAACGGCGGGTGGGACGGGCCTGGTCCTGTCGCGTCTGGGGGCGCAGGTGCGCGCCGCGGGCGCGATCGGGGACGACGTGGTGGGCGAAATGCTCACCCTGCTGCTCGAACGCGAGGGTGTCGACACGTCGCTGCTGCACAAGATTGCCGGTGCCCAGACGTCCGCCTCGGTTCTTCCCATCCGCCCGGACGGCTCGCGGCCGGCACTGCACGTGGTCGGCGCGAATCAGTTCCTCGGCGAGCATGTTCCGTGGGACGAGCTGGCGGGTGCCGACGTCGTGCACCTGGGGGCGGTGGAGTTCTACGGCGGCGACCTCGGTGCGCAGATCCTCGAGCGGGCACACGAGCACGGTGCGATCACCTCGGCGGACAGCCTGGCGCAGGGCCTGCCCGGAGTGCTCGACTACATCCGAGCGGCGCTGCCGCACATCGACTACCTCCTGCCCAACGACGAGCAGGTGATCGGGTGGACCGCGGCGTCGTCTTTGCGTGAGGGCTGCGAGCGCCTGCTGGAACTGGGCGCGCGGTGCGTGGTCGCCACCGCGGGAGCGGAGCCGACGGTGGTCGCCACCGCGGGCGGCATCACGGAGGTGCCGGCTTTCCCGGTCGACGTCGTCGACACCAGCGGTTGCGGCGACGCGTTCTCGGCCGGATTCCTGCGGGGCATCAGCCTCGGACTCGACGTCGTCGGTGCCGCCGAGTTCGGCAACGCCACTGCCGCGCAGACCGCGCAGGGGCTCGGCAGCGCCTACGGGACGTACGACGCCGACACGGTGCGCGCGTTCATCGCGGCACGTCGCCCAGCGCAGGATCTCGTGTGACGAGCGCCGGTGCGTTGACCGAACTGCGCGCGTCGGTCGCCGAGACCGCCCGTCAGGTCGGCGCGCGGGGGTTGGTGCTCGGGAGCGCCGGCAACGTCAGCGCCCGCGACGGCGACGCGGTCGCGGTCACCGCGAGCGGCGTGCACCTGATCGACGCGACCGTCGACGACATCACCGTGGTGGACCTGGACGGCCGGCGGATCGAGGGCGCGTTGCGCCCGACCACCGAGCTCCAGATGCACCTCGGCATCTACCGGTCGACCGCGAACAGCAGTGTGGTCCATGCTCACTCGACGTCGACCGTCGCGCTGTCGTTGGTGGCCGACGAGCTACCTCCGGTGCACTATCAGCAGCTTCTGCTCGGTGGTGCCATTCCGGTGGTCCCGTTCGCGGCGTTCGGGAGCGAGCAACTCGCCACGTCGACGGTCGACGCCCTGGCACACCGCAACGCGGCGATCCTCGCGCATCACGGCTCCGTGGCGGTGGGCCACTCGTCGACCGAAGCGCTCGACCGGATCGTGCTGTTGGAGTGGCTGTGCGAGGTCTATCTCCGCGCCGCGGCGGTGCAGCAACCGCGCGCGCTCACGCCGGCCGACCTGCAGTCGGTGATCGAGATGGCGATCGCGACGCAGTACGGGGAGAAGCGCCGCATGTGAACGCTGGGGCGGTTCCTGACGCCGGTCAGACCGCGTCGGACTCCGGCTCCGGACGCTGCCGCGGCCGCTCGTGCTCCCGGGCGAACGGTCCGGTGGGCGCGCCGTGCGCGAGGACGGCGTGCTCGTAGGCCGACTCGGCGTGCAGCGCGAGGTCGATGCCCGACGTCTCCTGTTCGGCGGTGACGCGGAAGCCGACGAGTCGGTCGATCAGCTTGCCGAGGCCGTACGTGACACCGAACGCGTAGAGGCCGACGACGGCGACCGCGAGCACCTGCTTGCCGAGCTGGGCGAACCCGCCGCCGTAGAAGAGGCCCTCGACGCCGCCGGTCATGACCTCCGAGGCGAGCAGGCCGATGAGCACGGTGCCGACGAGGCCGCCGACCAGGTGGACGCCGACGACGTCGAGGGAGTCGTCGTAGCCGAGGCGGAACTTCCAGCCGACCGCGAACGAGCAGACGGCACCGGCCACGACACCGATGATCGCGGCGCCGACCATGCCGACCCAGCCGCACGACGGGGTGATCGCGACGAGTCCGGCGACGACGCCCGACGCGGCACCGAACGTGGTGGGGTGGCCGTCGCGCTTCTGCTCGACGAACAGCCAGCCCAGCAGGCCGGTGCAGCCGGCGACGAGGGTGTTGAGGAACACCGCGGCGGCGGTGCCGTCGGCGGCCATCGCGGAACCGGCGTTGAAGCCGAACCAGCCGAACCACAGCAGGCCGACGCCGAGCAGGACCATCGGCAGGTTGTGCGGGCGCATCGGCTCGTTGCGGAACCCGAGACGCGGGCCGAGCACCAGCGCCAGGGCCAGGGCGGACGCGCCGGAGACGATCTCGACGACCAGTCCGCCCGCGTAGTCGAGCACACCGAGCTTCGAGATCCAGCCGTCCGGTCCCCACACCCAGTGCGCGACGGGCACGTAGACCAGCAGTGCCCACACCGGGACGAAGACCATCCACGACGAGAACTTGGCCCGGTCGGCGATCGCGCCGCTGATCAGAGCCGCGGTGAGGATCGCGAACGTCAGCTGGAACGTCGCGAACAGGAACTCGGGCACGCCGGACCGCGCGGTGTCCGGGGTGATGCCGGCCATGCCGAAGTGTTCGAGCCCGCCGATCAGTCCGCCGCCGACGTCGTCGCCGAACGCCAGGCTGTAGCCGGCGACCAGCCACACCACCGTGACCAGCGCGATCGAGATGAAACTCATCATGATCATGTTGAGGACGCCCTTGGAGCGGACCATGCCGCCGTAGAAGAGGGCGAGGCCGGGCGTCATCAGCAGAACCAGCGCGGTGCTGATCAGCAGCCACGCGGTCGTCGCGGGATCGATCGTCTCGGGCATGTGAACTTCTCCTCACCGGCGGGGTGTCACCGCACGCGAGAATCGACGATCGCGTCCTGCAGTTTCGGCGGAGGGGCGGGCGTGTTGCTTCTGTGTTTCGGAAATCTCTCCGTGTCCGGTGTGCGGGATTCGGGTGGGGTGTCACTCCTGCGCCGCACTGTCGGCGATCGCCGGTACTCTTTCGCCGTGGCCCTGTACCGGAAATATCGACCAGCTTCGTTCGCGGAGGTGGTGGGTCAGGAGCACGTCACCGAGCCCCTGAGCACCGCACTCGACGCCGGACGCATCAACCACGCCTACCTGTTCTCGGGTCCGCGCGGCTGCGGTAAGACGTCGTCGGCCCGGATCCTGGCGCGCTCGCTCAACTGCGTGCAGGGGCCCACGTCCACGCCGTGCGGCGAGTGCTCGTCGTGCATCGCGCTCGGCCCCGGTGGGCCCGGCAATCTCGACGTCATCGAGCTCGACGCCGCCAGCCACGGCGGTGTGGAGGACACCCGAGAGCTGCGCGACCGCGCGTTCTACGCGCCCGCCGAGTCGCGGTACCGGGTGTTCATCGTCGACGAGGCCCACATGGTCACCACTGCGGGCTTCAACGCGCTGCTCAAGATCGTCGAGGAGCCGCCGGAGCACCTCATCTTCATCTTTGCGACCACCGAGCCGGAGAAGGTGCTGCCGACCATCCGGTCCCGCACGCACCACTACCCGTTCCGGCTGCTCGCGCCGTCCACGATGCGCGGACTGCTCGAGAAGATCTGCGCGCAGGAGCACGTTCCGGTCGAGGACGCGGTGTACCCGCTCGTCATCCGCGCCGGCGGCGGCTCGCCCCGTGACTCGCTCAGCGTGCTCGACCAGCTGCTCGCCGGCGCCGGCGACGAGGGCGTCCGGTATTCGCGGGCGCTCGCACTGCTCGGTGTCACCGATGTCGCGCTCATCGACGAGGCCGTCGACGCGCTGGCCGCGAACGACGGCGCGGCTCTGTTCGGCACCGTCGACAAGGTGATGGACGCCGGGCACGACCCGCGCCGTTTCGCCGTCGACCTGCTCGAACGGCTGCGGGACCTCATCCTCATGCGGGCCGTGCCCGACGCCGCCGAACGCGGGCTCGTCGATGCCCCCGGCGACGTACTCGACCGGATGCGCGAGGAGGCCGAGCGGATCGGCCCCGCCACCCTGGCCCGCTACGCGGAGTTGGTGCACGACGGGCTCGGCGAGATGCGCGGTGCGACGGCGCCGCGTCTGCTGCTCGAGGTGATGTGCGCCCGGATGCTGTTGCCGTCCGCCACGGACGCAGAATCGGCTGTGCTGCAACGTCTCGAGCGGATCGAACAGGGTGTGGCGATCCCCGCCGCCGGTGCCGCCGCGGCACCCGCCCCGGCTGCCGCGCCGCGCCCGGCCGCTGTCGAGCCGCCGCCGTCGGGCCCGGTCTACCAGCGTCCGTCGCAGCGCCGTGAGGCCGAGGCCGCGCCGGCCCCCGAGCCGCAGCGCCCGCCCGAGCCCGTCCGTCAGCCCGAGCCCGTCCGTGAGCCCGAGCCTGCGCGACAGCCCGAGCCTGCGCGACAGCAGGCGCCCGTTCGGCCGCCGGAACCCGCGCCCGTGCCTGCTCCCGCACCGGAAGCTCTACCTACGCCGGAACCCGTTCGTGCGCAGGAACCCCCGCGTCGGCCCGAACCGGCCGCCGCACCCGTGGCTGCCGTCGCGCCCGCCCCGGAGCCCGTTGTGGCCGTCCCGGAGCCCGAGTCGGCCCCGCAACCTGCTCCGGCTCGAGCGGGGGCGTCCGGTCGACCGGACGCCGCCGCAGTCCGAGCGGTGTGGTCCGAGGTGCGGGCCAAGGTGCGCGACCGCAGCCGCACCGTCGAGGTGATGCTGTCCGGCGCCACCGTCCGGTCGGTGGACGGTCCGCGCCTGGTCCTCACGCACGACTCGGCTCCGCTGGCCAAGCGCCTCGTCGAACCCCGCAACACCGACGTGATCGGTGCCGCGATGAGTGATGTATTCGGCGGCGACTGGGAGGTCACGTGCGAGCACGGCACCGCTCCGGCGCCGCAGACGGCCCCCGCCAGGTCTGCGCAACAAGCGAAAGCTCCTGCCGCTCCGCGCTTCTCCCGGCCCAGCCAGGGCCGGGCGGCCGTGGCGCCCCCGCCGTCGGCGCCCCGGTCGTCCTCGTCGGACCTCGACGACATCCCACCGCCCGAGGCCCCGGACTACCCGGACGATCCCGGGCCACCGCCCGTCGACTACGAGGCCACCCCTCCTCCCACCACCCCGGAGGACGAGGAGGAGATGATGGCCGAGGCGGCCGTGCCGGTGGACCAGGCGAGCCGCCGCGACCCGGACGACGTCGCCGAGGAGTTCCTCGGCGAGATTCTCGGCGCGCGCAGGATCGACGGCTAGTCGCCGGATTCCCGGTCGCCTCCGCCGGAGATCCGGCTAGGCGGGTGCGGCCGACGGGCGCCGGATCGGGTCCGTCGGTACCGACGACTCCTCCAGTGTGAAGTCGACTGTGGCGCGGTTGATTCCGCCGATTCCGGGACGGGGATCGATGACGGACGTCGCCGGGGCGTCGTGCCGGATCCAGTCGTCGCGCTGGAAGTACAGGCGGGTAGTCACGGTGCGCCTACCCGGCGCCTTGACCGTGACGTGCAGGTGAGCCGGCCGCCAGGGGTTCCAGCCCTCGTTCGCGATGAACCAACCGGTCGGGCCGTCGGTCGGAATCTGATAGGGCGCCGGCGTGATCGTCGCGACGGTGAAACACCCGTCGCTGTCGGTCGTGGCCGTGTCCGTCGGCGTGCCCGAGTGGACCGTTCCGGCGTTGGTGCTGCGGCGGACCTGGATGGAGGCGCCGCGCACGGCCCGACCCGAGCCGTCGTGGATACGCCCCGTCAGCACCAGTGGGCCGCCGACTGGATGCCGTGAAGGTGCGAGGGCGGTGGTGTCGGGAGTGGGCGAGCGGAAGCGGGCCGGCACGAACGTCGAGAAGAACACGGAAGATCCCTTCGGCTGGACTACGTTGGCGGACAGACGGTCAGATCGTGCGGAGCGACGATGACGGGGACACCCCGAATCGGCTGCGGTAGGTCGCCGCGAAGCGGCCGGTGTGGGGGAAGCCCCAGCGCAGGGCCACCGCGGTGACCGTGTCACCCGGTTCTGCGGCGAGGAGATCGTCGTGCGCGCGGACGAGTCGGATGTCGTTGAGATACTCGGTCGGACTCCTGCCCACGTACTGCCGGAACCCTTCCTGCAGTCGGCGCACGCTCACGCCGGCCTGCTCGGCCATCTCGCCGGCCGTCCACCGATGCGCGGGGTCGCCGTGCAGGGCGTCGATGACCCTCTTGACGATTCGTGGCCGCATCGCGCCGGTGCTCGCCGTGCCCGCCGAGGCTTCAGCGTCATCCGGTACGGCCGCGAGTACGAACGCGGTGGTCACGGCGCTGAGCAGTTGGTTCGCGACCAGATCGTTCTGCAGCAGACAGTTCGGTCCTGCCATCTGCTCGGAGAGCGATTCGACGAACCGCATCCACGTCGCTCCGGCCGGGGTCGTCAGGTCCAGCTGGCCGGGGAGTCGGCGATCGGGCCGCGCGAGAATCCGGTGCATCTCCCGTTCGAGGTACTCGTGATCGAAACGGACACCGATGATTTCGCATGAGGCGGCCCAGTGGGGCATCCGGGTCGCGGTGTCGGGTGGGCATACCGTCGCGCTGCCCGGCAGCGACGACACCTCACGCCCGCCGACGATCGAGTCGAGTCGACCCGACACCGGAATGTTCACACCGTACGCGCCGGGGTGATCGGACCGGATCGACACGTCCGCACCCCACGCGAGCCGCGCGATACGGACCGGTCCGGTACCGGTGTTGCGCAGGTACGCGCCGCCCGTGGGTCCGCTCGAGCGAGGCGTGAGGGTGTGTGGAAAGTAGGCGTCCGCGACCACCTGAGAGATCTCGTCCCAGTCTCGTGACTCGATCCTGCCCGGCGGCATCGACATCGTTCCGACCTCCCGACTCGCGGTCGGTCCGCGTGCCTCAGGTGTATGAATCAATTGAACGCCGACGGCGCGAGTGCCGCCAGGGGTGCCGGACCGCCGGTGGAAGGTTCCCGCGTGATCCGGATCGGTTCCGCGCCGTTCGGACAATTCAAACGAACACTCAATCGAGTCACGCGGGGGCGTCGCCTGGCAATGATCGAGACATTGTCTCACCTGTTGTCTAGCCTGATCGGCATGCTTGTTGTGACGACGAACGACATTCCTGGCTGGGAGATCCAGCGCGTGATCGGCGAGGTCTTCGGACTGACCGTCCGGTCCCGCAACATCGGCTCCCAGATCGGTGCCGGCCTCAAGTCGCTGGTCGGCGGGGAACTCCAGGGCATGACGAAGAACCTCACCGAGAGCCGCAACGAGGCGATGAGTCGACTGGTCAACGAGGCGGCCCAGCGGGGCGGGAACGTGATCGTCGCGATGCGATTCGAGACGTCCGACCTCGGCGGCAACTGGTCGGAGATCTGCGCCTACGGCACTGCGGCCTACGCGGTACCGATCACCGATGCGGCGAGGCAGACCGCCGCGGAACCGGGTTACGGCGGTCAGTAGTCCCGGGAAGTCGGGACCGGTGTCCCTGGTGCTCGGGACGACGGGCCGCGGAGGCTGACCGTCGAACGCGGTGTGCGCGTTCCGGCAGACGCCGCCCGGCCGGGCGGTGCGCCGCGACCCGAAGGAGCACCCGTGAGTGCAGTGAAATCGTCGGAGTTGTCGGCGGACGACGCGGCCGTCGAATCGAAGCGCCGGCCCCGGACGTGGGCGTATTGCGGGGTGCTGGCCGGTCTCGCCGGAGTGGTCGGTATCCAGGCCAGCGGTGTGGTCGACGCGGTGTACACCGAGAGCGTCGCCGGCGATGCGGTGGCGATCGCGGAGCGGCTCGCCGACCAGCGAACCGGGATGGTCGTGATGCACGTGGCCCTGATGATCGCGGCGCTGCTGATGCTGGTGTTCGCGGCGGGTTTGGCCCGGCGCCTGGCCGACCGGCTGCCGGGGGGCACGCTGCTGCCCGCGGTTGCCGCCGGCGGGCTGGTGCTCACCAGCGCGGCCTGCCTGCTCGGCACGGGGTTCACCACCGAACTGGTCTTCGGTCTCGGCCACCTCGACGAACTGGTGCCCGAGTACGCCGTGGTGGGCGCGCACTGGATGGGCACGATCCCATGGTTGTGGGCGGGGGTCGGTGTGAGCGCGCTGGCGGTGGCGGCGGCGCTGCTGCGGCACGGTGCGGGACCGCGGTGGATCGGCTGGGCGTCGCTGGTCCTCGGCGGTCTCACTGCCCTGTTCGGAGTGTCGCCGCTGCAGTACATGGCCGGCTTCACCGGTCCGGTCTGGCTTCTGGTCGCGGCAGCCGGTTTCGCGTTCGGTGACGCGGCGCGCCGATAACGGCTCATACTGCTCCACGGGCTCGCACGACACGGAGGGGGAGCATGGCCGAGCGAATCGCCGGTGGGGGCGCGCCCGTGGCCGCCGCGGCGGTGGCGGTGACCTGTTGGACACTCGTCGTGCTGTCCGTCGTGGCCCTTCTCGCCGCGGATCCGACCATCGACTCCAATCAGCTGTTCTTCCTCGTCGACATAGTCGGGGCGGCGGTGTACGGGACGGTGGCGGGTGTCGTGCTGGCCCGACGGGTGCACCCCGTCCCGATCATCCTGGGGGCCGCGGCAATCGGGATCGGACTCGCCGCGCTGGGGTACAGCTACTCGCAATGGGGGATGGTCCGGCCCGGCCTGCCGTGGGTGGACGTGTTGTCGCCGCTGCAGAACACCGCGTGGATCCCGGGCACACTCGCGCTGTTCCTGGTCATCCCGTGGCTCGTCCGTGATCACCGTCTGGATGCGGTGGGGCGGATCGGGCTCGTGGCCGGATCGGTGGTCACCGCGTGGTTCTTCTGGGCTCGCACGTTCGCCGATGTGCCGCCTGTCGCGCTCGTGACCCCCGTCGTGGTCGTCGGCCTGCTCGCCGCCGCGGACGTGACCCGGCGGTGGCGTCGCGGTCCCGTCGACGAGAGGATCGGTCTGGGGTGGCTGGCGTCGGGGACCACGCTCATGGCGTTGTCGTTCGTCCCGTTGATGCTGCCGTCGACCTGGCCGGGACTGTGGATGTTCACGCCGGCGATGCACCTGGTGGTGCAGCCGTTCTTCCTCGCCGCGATCTTCGTCTCGGTTCTGCGGCAACGCATGTGGGGACTGGATCTGGCGGTGAGCCGGGCCGTGCTGGCGGGCAGTCTGACCGCGCTGCTGATCGGATTGTACGTCGTCGTCGCGACGGTGCTGGCGAAGCTGCTGCCCGCGGGAGACTCGACCGGCGCGCAGGTGGCGGCCGCTGCCGCCGTCGCGGTCGCGGTGCAACCCGCACGAATCTGGTTGCAGCGCAGAGTTCACCGGCTCGTCTACGGTTCGGGAACGGAGCCGGGACACGCGGTGCGCGAGTTGGGTCGGCACTTCGGCCGCGCCGAAACCCCGACCGAGTTGCTCGAGGGACTGGCCGCTGGTGTGGGTCTGGGGCTGCGGCTCGAATCGGTGACCGTCCACCGTTCGGGCGGCGCGGTGGTGGCGCAGTGGGGGATCGCGACCGGCGCGGTGGAGTCGGTCGAGTTGGTGCACCGCGGTGCCCCGGTCGGGTGTCTGTCGGTGACCGCTCCGCCGGGCGAGTTGCTCGGTATCCGTTCCCGGAAGTCGCTGTCGGAGTTGGCCTCCGTCGTCACCGCCGGACTCGTGGTGTTGCAGTCCTCGGAGGATCTCGCGACGGCACGCCGCCGGCTGGCCTCGGTGCGGGTCGAGGAGCGCCGGATGATCCGGCGCGAGTTGCACGACGGACTCGGGCCGTCGCTCGCCGGAATCCGGCTGGGACTCCAAGGCGTTCGCAACCTCATGCCGGTCGATCCGGCCGCCGCGAGCGGTCTCCTTGACTCGCTCCAGGAGCAGCTCGACCACCAGGTCGACGGCGTCCGTTCACTGGCCCGCAGCCTGTTCCCTCCCGTGCTCGACGAACTCGGACTCGCCGCGGCACTCGACGAACTCGCGGCCGGATACGCCCGCAGCGGATTCGACCTCGACGTCGTGGCCGATGTGTCGGACGAGTCGCCGGGATTGAGCCGACAGGTCAGTGCGGCCGCGTACGGCATCGCGGTGGAGGCGGTCACCAACGCGCGTCGGCACAGCGGGGCGTCGGGTTGCCGGGTCGAGGCGTCGTGCGACCTCGACGACGCGGGATCCGCGGTCCTCACCGTCGTCGTCCGGGATGGTGGACGGGGCTTCGAGCCCGCCGGATCGTCCGGTGTCGGCACGCGGTCGATGCGCGAGCGTGCGGACGAGCTCGGCGGCACGGTCACCATCGAATCCGCCTGTCCCACCGGTACCGTCGTCACCGCCCGCCTGCCGTTGGCGGCATCGTGAGCGGCATCGCCGTCGCCGTCGTCGACGACCACCCCGTCTTCCGTTTGGGCATGGTTGCGTTGCTGTCCACCCTCGACGGAATCGACGTGGTGGCGCAGGCCAGCTCCGCGGTCCAGGCACTCGAGGTCGTCACCGCCGACGTCGACGTCGTGCTGATGGACCTGGAGCTGGGGGACAGTTCCGGGATCGACGCCACCCGCTCGCTGTGTGCCCGGTTCCCCGGCGTGCGGGTCCTGGTGGTGACGATGCACGAGGACGAGGATTCGCTGCTCGCCTCCATCCGTGCCGGTGCCCGTGGCTACCTGGTGAAGGGTGCGGACCCGGACGAGGTGGAGAGGGCGATCCGGGCCGTTGCACACGGTGACTTGATCGTCGGCGCCGCCGTGGCGGCCAAGGCAATGGCGGCGGTCGCGGCACCGCGGCCGCGGTCGGGTGTGTTCCCGGGGCTCACCGATCGCGAACACGAGGTCCTGGACCTGATCGCCCGCGGCCACGACAATGCCGCCATCTCGCGGCGACTCGTGCTCAGTCCCAAGACCGTTCGCAACCACGTCTCGAACGTGCTGGCCAAACTGGGGCTGCCGGACCGGTCCGCGGCGATAGTGCGGGCGCGGGAGGCCGGGCTCGGCGCGTGAGGAACGGTGTGCGTCGTCCCGAATCCCGGCGCGTGTTTCAGAAGGCGGGCGGGCGGACTTCGACTGCGGGCCAGAACGTTTCGAACAGGCGTTGACGCCAGTCGTCCACATTTCCGAGGCGCGCCTGCTCCGCGACGTAGGCGCCGACGATACCGTCGACGAGTGCGTCGTTGTCCAGGTCGACGCGGAACTCGCCGGCGTCCTTCGCTTCGTCGATCACCTCGGAGACCTGCCGGCGGTAACTCGCGAGGATCGACCGGAACGACCGACTGAACTCGACGTCTTCGTCGGTGAGGAGGGCGGCCATGCCGCCGAAACCGATGCCGTGTTCGACTGAGGCTACGGCTCGTTCGATGACCCAGTGCAGCCGCTGCCGGGCGTCGAGGGTGGCGTCGACCTGGATCGGTGTGGCCAGTGGGGCCAGCGCGGCCGCGAGCATCTCGCGGCGATCGGCATACCGACGGTAGATCGTCGTCTTGGCGACCCCGGACAGGGCCGCAACCGATTCGACCGTGACTGCCCCCGGACCTCGGGAGCGCAGGAGGTGCAGTACGGCCGCGACGATCCGGGCATCGGCGTTTCCGGAAAGGGGCATCGCTCTCCTCGTGGGCCGTCGATTCTGTGGTTCGGGGGCACGATTCTTCCAGGTGCTACGGTGGCTGTTGCGATACGATTCGCGTAGCGTATCGAGGAGGGTGTGACGTGCAGAGTGTTCGTCGAGTCGTCCGTGCTATCCCGTTTCCGTTCGTGGGATACGTGCTGGGACTGCTCGGATTCGTGAGCCTCGGTGGCTTCGTGGCCGCCCTCGCCGGAGGCCAATCGTTCGCGCCCGTGCTGGGTGTCGTAGTCGTCGTTGCCTTCGTCGCGATGGTCCTGTGCTTCAGGGTCCGGTCCTTCGCAATCGCGCAACCGGACGGCGACGGAGCCGAACTCAGCTCGGATCTGATGGTTGCCGCCGCGGAGTCGGACGCGGCTGAGCGCTACCTGGCGAGGTACCGCCCGACGGAATGATCGGCGGACTCCGGGTATCAGATCTCCGCGGTCGACAGGGTCGGCAGGAAGTGGAAGCCGAATCCGACGTTGGTGGTGTTGGTCGGATCGGGGCCCGGGCCGGGAGTGGTGGGCCGGACCTGCGGGATCTGCCGCGGTGCCGGAGCCACCTGGGGCGCCTCGGTCCAATCCGGCCGCGCCGCCTGTAGTTCCAGCGCGATCTCGATCAGCGCGGTCTCGTCCCACGGGCGCCCGCCGATCTGCACCCCGAACGGCATCCCGGTCGCCGCGGAACGCCCGGCCGGCGTGCACACCACGGGGGCGCCGGTGTGATTGGCCCACCCCACGTCCCCGGTGGTGCCGCCGAACACCGAGACGCCCGCGATCTCGAGTCGCTTGGCCCCGTCCACCTTCGAACCGGGCACCAGGACGGCATCGAGGTCGTGGTGGGCGAACATCCGGTTGTACTCGTGCTGGTACACCAGGCGGTTTCGTGCGGCGGTCATGTAGTCGATCGACGGCACCGCCAGCGCCGCGACCGCGCCGGCCACCGTCGCATTGTTGTCGAGACGGTACGAACCCAGCTTGTCGGCGAACTGTGTGTGGTAACTACCCATCTCGGCGGAGTCGCCGGTCAACATATCGGGAGCGGCGATCGGAAGCGAGACGTCCACGATGCTGCCGCCGAGACGCCGGATGAGATCGAGATACTCCGCGAAGAGCGTGCCGAGGGCCGCGGGTAGCACGTCGACGCTGCGACGGGCCACGCCGAACCGCTTGCCCGACAGTGGTGTCGGGCCACCCTTCGCGGCGAGGGGGTAGCCGCCGCCCGGCACGTCGGGGCCGACGGTCGTCGTCGGATCGTCGGGATCGGCCCCCGCCATGACGCCGAGGAGCAGCGCGGCGTCGGCGACACTGCGGCCCATCGGTCCGGCGTGGTCGCGGGTCCACGTCAACGGAATGACGCCGCGCGTGCTGCACCGGCCGAATGTCGGCTTGATCGACGTGATCCCGCACGCGCTCGCCGGCAGGCGCAGCGAACCGCCCGTGTCGGTGCCGGTCGCGAGTGGAACGAACCGCGCGGCGAGGACGGCCGCGCTGCCGCCCGACGAACCGCCGGGGGAGTACTTCGTGTTCCACGGATTGCCCACCTGTTCGGTGGCGACACCGATCGCGAACTCGTCGGTGTGCGCGTGACCCATCAACACCATGCCCGCGTCGCGCAGCCTCTTCCATACCGTGGAGTCACCGGCCGCGATGTTGCCCTCGAGAACCCGGCTCGAGGCCGTCAGCGGCAGGCCGGCGACCGCGAACAGGTCCTTGAGCGCCAACGGCAGTCCGCACACCAGCGGGGCGTCGCCGGCGGCGGCGCGGCCCTTGCCCGACAGTCGCTGCCCCGCCGCCTCGGCGGCCTCGTAGGCCATCTCGGGGTAGATCCGCACCCAGCCCCCGGTCTCGCCGTCGAAGGCGGCACTGCGGGCGAGGCAGGCATCCAGCAACTCTCGCGGATGCAGCGTGCCGGACTGCAGGAGGCTGGCGGCCTCCACGGCGCTGAGCAGGGCGGGATCGGTCGCAGTGATGGATCCGGGCGCGGGCAGACCCTGCGCGGCGGTGTTGCGGTGGACGGTGGACCGCGCCGTGGACACGCCGGGTGCGCCCACCGCGGCCGCGCTCGCCGCACCGAGCGCGGCCGCGGCGCCCAGGAAACCTCGCCGCGTCAGCCCGGACAGCGATCCGTCCCCCACCACACTCATTGTTTCGATCCCTCCGCGCTGCTCGACTCCCGAGAAGGTTAACGGTCGAATCGACCAAAGGCTCGATCATGACGTTCGCGGCGATTGCCGGTGATCGCCTCGGTCACAGACCGGGATCGCTTGGGTCCTTCCCGCTAACTGGAACACGTTCTAAGGTGAAGGCAGCCGAGGTCTGTGCCTCGTATCGGGCGGTCGCTGCGGCGGCACGCAGACGTGAACAGGAAGGAACACCTCACAGTGACCACAGAGGCATTCATCTATGAAGCCATCCGAACCCCGCGTGGTCGGGGCAAGAGCACCGGCTCGCTGCATTCGGTCAAGCCGATCTCGCTGGTCACCGGCCTGATCGACGAGCTGCGGACCCGTTTCCCGGACCTCGACGAGGACCGGATCTCCGACGTGATCCTGGGTGTCGTGTCGCCGCTCGGCGACCAGGGCGCCGACATCGCCCGGACCGCGGTGACGGTGGCCGGCCTGCCCGAGACCGTCGGCGGTGTGCAGATCAACCGCTTCTGCGCGTCCGGCCTCGAGGCCGTGAACATGGCCGCGCAGAAGGTCCGCTCCGGCTGGGACGAACTGGTCATCGCCGGCGGCGTCGAGTCGATGTCCCGCGTGAAGATGGGCTCCGACGGTGGCGCCTGGATGCTGGATCCGGCCACCAACTACGACACCTACCTGGTACCGCAGGGCATCGGCGCCGACCTGATCGCGACGATGGAGGGCTTCTCCCGCGAGGACGTCGACGCCTACGCGGCCCGCTCGCAGGACCTTGCGGCGAAGGCCTGGGCGGGTGGCTACTTCGCCAAGTCCGTCGTCCCGGTCAAGGACGTCAACGGCATCACCGTCCTCGACAACGACGAGCACATGCGTCCGGGCACCACGGTGGAGGCGCTCGGCAAGCTGGCGCCGTCGTTCGCGGGCATCGGCGAGATGGGCGGCTTCGACGCCGTCGCGCTGCAGAAGTACCACTGGGTCGAGAAGATCAACCACGTCCACCACGGCGGCAACAGCTCCGGCATCGTCGACGGTGCCGCGCTGGTGCTCGTGGGTAGTGAAAGCGCAGGGCGGGCTATGGGTCTGACCCCGCGTGCCCGCGTCGTGGCGACCGCCACGTCCGGCGCCGACTCGACGATCATGCTCACCGGCCCCACCCCGGCGGCGCACAAGGTGCTCGCACAGGCCGGGCTCACCGTCGACGACATCGACCTGTTCGAGATCAACGAGGCGTTCGCGTCGGTCGCGATGAAGTTCCAGAAGGACCTGAAGATCCCGGACGAGAAGCTCAACGTCAACGGTGGCGCCATCGCCATGGGTCACCCGCTCGGCGCGACCGGCGCCATGATCACCGGAACCATGGTCGACGAGCTCGAGCGCCGCGGCGCCAAGCGCGCCCTCGTCACGCTGTGCATCGGCGGCGGCATGGGCGTGGCCACCATCATCGAGCGCGTCTGACGCTCACGGACCTAGCAGGAGACACGAAACAGTGAGCGATCAGAACATCATCAACTGGGAGCAGGACGCCGACGGCATCGTCGTGCTCACCATCGACGACCCCAACCAGGGCGCGAACACCATGAACGACCGCTACATCTCGTCGATGAAGGAAACGGTCGACCGGCTGTACACGGAGAAGGACTCGGTCACCGGCGTCGTGCTGACGTCGGGCAAGAAGACGTTCTTCGCGGGCGGCGACCTGAAGAACATGATCAAGGTCGGCCCCGAGGACGCCGAGCAGATCTTCAACCACAGCCGCACCCTCAAGGCCGACCTGCGTCGCCTCGAGACCCTCGGCAAGCCCGTCGTCACCTGCATCAACGGTGCAGCCCTGGGCGGCGGCCTGGAGATCGCGCTCGCGACGCACCACCGCATCGCCGCCGACGTCAAGGGCGTCAAGATCGGCCTGCCCGAGGTCACCCTCGGCCTGCTGCCCGGTGGTGGCGGCATCGTCCGCACCGTCCGTATGTTCGGCATCATGACCGCCCTGACCCAGATGCTGCTGCAGGGCCAGCAGCGCGGCCCGCAGCAGGCCAAGGAGGTCGGCCTCGTCGACGAGGTGGTCTCCTCGGTCGAGGAACTGGTGCCCGCGGCGAAGGCGTGGATCAAGGCCAACCCCGAGTCCGGCGTGCAGCCGTGGGATGTCAAGGGCTACAAGATCCCCGGCGGCACCCCCGCCACTCCGGCGTTCGCCGCGAACCTGCCGGCCATCCCGGCGAACCTGCGTAAGCAGCTCAAGGGCTCGCCGATGGAGGCGCCGCGCGCGATCATGGCCGCGGCCGTCGAGGGTAGCCAGGTCGACGTCGACAACGCGCTGCTCATCGAGTCGCGCTACTTCACCAACCTGGTCACCGGCCGCGTCGCGAAGAACATGATCCAGGCGTTCTTCTTCGACATGCAGGCGATCGGTTCGGGTGCCTCGCGCCCCAAGGACATCCCCAAGCGCGAGATCAAGAAGGTGGGCGTCCTCGGCGCCGGCATGATGGGCGCCGGCATCGCGTACGTGTGCGCCAAGGCCGGAATCCCGGTGGTGCTCAAGGATGTCACCATCGAAGCCGCCGAGAAGGGCAAGGCGTACTCCGAGAAGATCGAGGCCAAGGCGCTCTCGCGCGGCAAGACCACGGAGGAGAAGTCCAAGGCGCTCCTCGCGCTGATCACGCCCACCGCGGACCCGGCCGACTTCGCGGGCGTCGACTTCGTCGTCGAGGCCGTCTTCGAGTCGCCCGACCTGAAGAAGAAGGTGTTCCAGGAGATCGAGGACATCGTCGAGCCCGACGCACTCCTCGGCTCCAACACCTCGACGCTGCCGATCACCGACCTCGCGACCGGCGTCAAGCGGGCCGAGGACTTCATCGGCATTCACTTCTTCTCGCCCGTCGACAAGATGCCGCTGGTGGAGATCATCCGCGGCGAGAAGACCTCGGACGAGTCGCTGGCTCGGGTGTTCGACTTCGTGCAGGCGATCCGCAAGACCCCGATCGTCGTCAACGACTCGCGTGGCTTCTTCACCTCGCGTGTGATCGGCACGTTCGTCAACGAGGCCATCGGCATGGTCGCCGAGGGCATCGAGCCCGCGACGATCGAGCAGGCGGGCATGCAGGCCGGCTACCCGGCGGCGCCGCTGCAGCTGTCGGACGAGCTGAACCTGACGCTGATGCAGAAGATCCGCGCCGAGTCGAAGGCGGCCGCGCTCGCGGAAGGCAAGGAACTGCCCGCCGATCCGGCCGGCGATGTCATCAACTATCTCGTCGAGGGCAACGACCGCAAGGGCCGCCTCGGGGGCGCGGGCTTCTACGACTACGCGGACGGCAAGCGTGTCGGCCTGTGGCAGGGCCTGCGCGAGCACTTCAACTCCGGTTCGGTCACCCCGCCGATCCAGGACCTGATCGACCGCATGCTGTTCATCGAGGCCATCGAGACCCAGAAGTGCTTCGACGAGGGCGTCATCACGTCCACCGCCGACGCCAACATCGGCTCGATCATGGGCATCGGCTACCCCGCGTGGACCGGTGGCGTGAGCCAGTTCGTGGCCGGCTACGAGGGCGGGACCGCCGGCTTCGTCAAGCGCGCCGAGGAACTCGCCGCCAAGTACGGCGAGCGCTTCACCCCTCCGGCGTCGCTGCAGGGCTAGGCACGTAGATCCACCCACGACACCCCCGTCCGGTTCTCCGGGCGGGGGTGTCGTGCTCTGCTGCCACCGCTAGCCGAGGAACCGTTCGGTGTAGTCCGAGGCCCGGTCCTCGAGCTGTACGACCCGTTGGTCCGGGGTGACCCGGGTGGTGCCGGCGGGAAGTACCGAATCGAGATCGGCGACATCGACCAGCCGTGCGGACCGAACCGTCCGCGACAGGTCGACGTCCGCGGGTGCGGACTGCCAGCGGATCGCGTACATGCCGGAGTCGATCCCGTTGGTGTCCAGCCAATTCCAGGCACCGGGGTCCACGGCGGCGATCACGTAGGTGATGGTGCCGTCGGCGTTCGGCTTCGCCTGAGCCTGGTTGAGGCTGCCCGGCCGATCGACGTACTCACGCGCGACGCCCCACGGATCGGTCAGCTGGAATCCGAGGTAGCGGGCCCCGACCGGATCGAGCGTGACCACCAGCGCCTCGTTCGGGCCGAGAGCGAAATGGCCACTTGTCGCGAACCCGAAGCCGGAGCTGCGTCCGGTCGGGGTCTGAACATCGTTGGCGGCCTTCGAGAAGATGAATGTGTTGTCCCAGTCGAGCCAGTACCGTCCGATGGTGCGGACCAGGTCGGCGGTTTGTGTGGCCAGTTGCTCGCGGGTGCGAGGTGTGGGCGCTGCGGGTCCGGCCGTGCGCTCGATCTCCAGGTGCGAGGGCCGCTCCTCGGCCCAGTTGTTCAGCGAGTCCCGTGCGATGAGGAGTCGGGCCGACGCCGTCGTGCGGATGTGGTTGGGGCGGCCGTCGGCGGGCTCCGGATCGACGGTGATCGTGAACGATCCGTCGGGATCGATCTGCATCCGATCCGAGGTGAGCGACGCCAGGACCGGTGCGCCCTCTCGCGTCACCGCCCCGGTTCCGGGTAGTTCACCGTAGAGGACGAAGGACAGCTGTGCGGGTCGCTGTTCCGGCATGCGCCCTTGGATGACGAACGACGACTGACCGTCGACGGCGGTGTGTCGATACACGTTGTCGGGGTTGTCGATTCCGTATCCCGATCGAGCCGCCTCGAAACCGTGCCAGCAGTGCGGAGCCGTCACCATCCACGAGAACTGGGGGTCGGTCGGGTCGTCGGTGACCACCGTTTGCGTTGCCGCCATGGTGATCGAGTCGACGGCCGTGTCCAGGGTGACCTGACCTGCTCGGGTGGCACCCTGCCGATCGGCCCGGTACATCGCCGCGACCTCGGCCTTCGCCGCTCGTACCAGGGGATGCGCGGCCACCGCCGTCACCGTCTTCTCGAAGTCCAACTGGGCTCGGGAATCGAGTGCGCCGCCGGGGGCGAAGGCGCGGTCACACCCGCCGTCGGAGCTTCCCCCGGACAGGCTTCCCGTCGAAAGGATCCCCGTCGGTGAGGAACTCACTGGACCCGCGCCCGACATCGTGGGTAAGAGGACGGTGACGGCGGTGGCCATCAGTCCGGCGGTCAGGAAACGTCTACGGACAGACACAGGCTCTCCTCGGATCGCCCACCTCGCGGTGAGTCGGAAATGAATTGGTCTCGGATGCAGCGGGATCGACTACGGCAGCATCGCTGCCCGGTCGCCGACGAGTGAATCGCGCTTCGCGATGTTGTCCTGAACTTCGGCTCGCCACTTGGTGTTCGGAGCCGTGGTGTCGATCTCGAACTCGAACCGGTTCGTCATCTCGGGGCGAACGTCCACGGCGTCGACGTAGAACTGTTCGTACCAGCGTCGCAGCTGGTAGACCGGACCGTCCTCCTCGCACAGGAGCGGATTGTCGATTCGAGTCTTGTTCTTCCAGATCACCACGTCCTGCTCGAACCCGAGGCGCACGAAGTCGCCGATCTTCCGGGCCAGCGCCGTGGATTCGGCGTCGTCCCGGCCCGGGAACTTCTTGACGATGACCCCGTACTGCAGCTCGAACGAGTTGGCGTCGATCGGGTAGTGACAGTTGATCAGCACGATCGGCAGGTCTGCCTCGTCGTAGTGGTACACGAGGTCGTCGATCATGAAGGACGGCCCGTGGTACGCCGCGACGGAGGTGTTTCCGCGGGAGACCGGAACTCCCGGAACGGGTTTGCGGGGAGCGACGTCCTCACGTCCGACACCCGTCATGAACTGTGTCGCGGTGTGGCCCTCGAAGATCGTCTTGAAGAACGTCGGGAAGGCGAGATGAATGTAGTAGAAGTGGGCCATGTCGACGACGTTGTCGATGACCTCACGGCAGTTGACCCCCTCGATCGTCGTCGAGTACCAGATCCAGTCGGTGTACTCGGGGTCTCCGTAGCCGGCGATGCGCGGAATCGTCACGTCCGCGGGTGGCGGGTTGCCCTCGGGGTCGTTCCACACGAACAACAGCCCGTCTTGCACCATCGTCGGCCACGTGGCGGTGCGTGCGATCGGCGGGACACGGCGGGCGTAAGGGATGCTCTTGCAGCGCCCGTCGCCGCCCCACCGCCAATCGTGGAACGGGCAGGCGATCTCGTTCCCCTTGACAGTTCCCTGCGAGAGGTCGCCGCCCATGTGCCGGCAATACGCGTCGAGTACGTTGATGCGCTCGTCCTGTCCGGCGAAGACGACGAGCTTCCTGCCGAATGCGTTGATCTGATGCGGTTTTTCGTCGCGGAACGTGGCCTCGAGGCCGAGGCAGTGCCATCCGCGCGCGAACCGTGTCGGTGGCGCCTGAGCCGTGATCTCACGGATCGGCGCGTCGTGGTCGTTCATCGTTTCCTCCGTGCTGCGGGTGTCCTCGGGTACCTGTGTGTCGGGTACCGCGGAAAATGGGGGAGCAGGCTGTGTGCGAACGGGTTCGGGCCGCCCGGGCAGATCTGCAGCCGGTGGCGGTCCGGGCGGGGGATCCACGCCGTGTTGTGGTTGATTTCACAGTAGACGACCGTCTACTGTCAAGGGGTGAGTGAAGCTGGTTCTTCTGGCAAGGCCTGGGGCAGAGACGAAGTGCGGAGAGTGGTACTCCTCGCGGCGCGTAGGAGACTCGCCGAGAAGGGGTTGTCCTTCAGCATGCGCGAGCTCGCGTCCGATGCCGGCGTCAACCTCGGCCTGATCCACAAGCACGTCGGCAACAAGGACGACATCGTGCGGGCGGTGCTCGCGCGGAGCCACGAGAAGTCGGCGGCGATCGTCCAGGGTGTCGCCTCGCTGCCCGACGCCGTCCGAGAGTTGTTCATGGTCGGGGTCGCGGATCCCGAGTACGTGCGGATCGTGGCGTGGCTGAATCTGCACGGGCGCTCGGATCTGATACCGAACGAGGACATGGACGCGTTCGAGGCGATCACCCGGTCGTCGGACGTGACCGTCGATGATCGAGTCCGGCAGATGACCGTGCTCGCGGCGATCTCGGGGTGGTCGTTGTTCGGAAGCGGAATCCTGCAGTCGTCGGAGATTCCCGACGACGAACGCGAGGAGTACGAGGCCCGGATCGCGGATCTGCTGGCGGCCACCGCAAAGGGGGACGAGCCCCGGTCCTGAACTGCGCCTTCTCGTGAGGCGGGAAGGACTCTGGGCCTGTTCCGGGTTCGGCGTTAGGTTCTCCACGGTGTGGCCCGGGGCACGGGAGATCCCGGGCTCCGCCGTGCCCGCGGTCCGCGGGACGCGGCTCCTCGGGAGAATGGAAATCACGATGCTGACGTTGAGCTTTCCGGAAGGTGCGGCGCTGATCTTCGGGGGCAGCGGCGGTATCGGCCGCGGCGTCGCGCGCGAGTTCGCGCGCGCCGGAACAGCGGTCGCGGTCTGCTACAACTCCAAACGCGAGGTCGCCGAGGAGACGGTGGCCGAGTTGCGGGCGCTCGGGGTGAAGGCGAGCGCCCACCAGGTCGACGTCCGGGACGAGGCGTCCGTGACGCAGGTCCTCGCCGACGTCGTCGCCGAGCACGGTCGGATCCACACGCTCGTGTGGGGAGCCGGACCGGTGGTCGAGCAGATCACCGTCGCCGAGACCACGCCGGCGCAGTACCGTCGGTCGATCGAGATCGAGACGCTGGGCATGTACACCGCCGTGCACACCGTGCTCCCGCACTTCCGCGAGCACGGTGGTGGGTCGATCGTGCACCTCGGCTCCGCCGGCGACCACTGGTTCCCGGCGCTGGACGGACTGTCGGTGATTCCCAAGGCTGCGAACGAGGCACTGCTCAGGGGCATCGCGAAGGAGGAGGGCGCCCACAACATCCGGGCGAACTCGGTGCTGGTCGGGGTGATCGAGGCGGGAATGTTCCTCGAACTCCGGGAGCGGGGCGTGTTCGACGAGGAGTGGACCCGGGAGGTGCAGAAGCTGGTTCCGCTGAAGCGTTGGGGCAAGCCCGCGGACATCGGTGCCGCAGCCGCATTCCTCGCGTCGGAGCAGGCCAACTATATTACGGGGCAGCAGATCTCGGTGTCAGGTGGATTCGGTGTCTGACCTGCTCTAGCAGAGAGGACACGGCCGTGTCGGATGACCGTGAACAGGCCCCCGCCACGTCGATGCTCGACCGGATCGAGTTGGTGCTCGAGGCGCTCGACGACAACGGTTATCTGACGCTGAGCGAGACGACCCGGCTCACCGGGATCCCCAGCTCGTCGGCGCATCGCCTGCTCGAGAAGATGGTGTCGATGCGCTGGCTCAACCGCGACGGATCGCGGTACGAGCTGGGGGTTCGCCTGTTCGAACTGGGATCGCGGGCCGTGCGCAACCACTGGTTCCATCGGACGTCGTTGCCGATCCTGCAGGATCTGCACCGGTCCACCGGCGCGGTCGTCCACCTCGCGATCCTCGACGGTGCCGACACCATCTACTGGGAGAAACTCTCGGGCAGCTTCGGCGCGAATGTCCCGTCGCGCCTCGGTGGACGGTATCCGGCGCACCGCTCGGCGGTCGGGAAGGCACTGCTCATGAGGCTGCCGCGCGAGCAGTTCGACCTGCCGGTGTTCGCGCACCTCGACGCCGGTGTCGTCGGCGGGCGGAAGGCGCTGGAGGCCGAACTGGATCTCGCCCTCGCCGAGGGCGTCACCTACGACCGGGGGACGGCGGTTTCGGATCTCGGTTGTATCGGTGCGCCGATCTGGCGGGGCATCCCCAAGCCCGCCGCGATCTCGATCTGTGGGCCGCTCGATCGCATCGTGAGCGACCGCCGGATGGCTGAGGCCGTGCAGCGTGCGGCCGCCGCGATCGAGCGCGCGGCACGGCAGGTGGATGCGGCGGCGCGCACGTCGTGAGGTGCCCTTCGCTCCTCGAACAGAGATGAAGGGCGCCTTCGAGTTTCGAGGTGACGGCGGGTGGCTGCGCGCAACGGGGCCGGGATCGTCCGACCACCGGACTGGTCGGCTGAAGGTCCATGGCGGTTCGGAGGGGCAGAATTGCGGGGCTCCCGCGGGATAGCGTCACCTGACGTGACCACCGACCAGGCCCCGCCGGAAGACCCCGTCGTGTCCGCGCGCCCACCGGAGATCCGGCTGTGGGGTGCACCGACCTTCCGCAGTCCGCCGTGGCGCGAGTACGTCGCTCCAGCGGGTCGATTGGTCGCGGCTCCGTGGTCGCTGGTGACCATCGTCTTCGAACCCGGTGGGCGGCGCGAGTGGTCGGGCGAGGTGCACCACGAGCACGAGTTGCTCTGGTGCGAGGGGCGTCCGTTGACGGTCGAGGCTGCCGGGCAGGTCTGGTTCGTCCCGCCCTCGCTGGCCGTCTGGCTACCGGCGGGCACGGTGCACTGCGTCGGGGCGAGCCCGGAGGCGACGGTCTACGCCACCTATGTCGCACCCGAGGCCTTCGGGGTCGGGTGGGCGGAGGTCGTAGGCGTGCCGATCCGGCCTCTGCTGCGTGAACTGTTGCTTCACGACCGGGCTGCGAGCATGCCCGACGCGAGCCGACGTGCGTTGCAGGCCCTCGCGATCGAACAGATGGTTCCGGTCGGCGCCGCGAGCATCGATTTGCGACTGCCGCAGGATCCGGCGTTGAGAGAGGTTGCGCGCCGGGTGTTGGCCACGCCCGGCGACGACCGTTCGCTCGATGACTGGGCGTCGAGCATCGGGGTCAGTTCGCGCACCTTCATGCGGCGGTTCGTCGAGGAGACCGGATCATCGTTTGCGCAGTGGCGCATCCTCGCGCGCGTGGGTGCGGCTCTCGAACTGCTGGCGCAGGGGAGGACGATCACCCATGTGGCCCGAACTGTCGGCTACTCGAACAGCGGAGCGTTCGCGGCGCTCTTCAAGAGGACCACCGGCATGACCCCGGCGGCCTACTCGCGGATCCAGGAGGGCGGCGGGCGCTGATCGGCCGCGGTGGGCGTGCCGTCTCGTGCCGGTGGCGTGATTGCGATGAAGTTTGGCGAGATTTCGCAATCCCGCCCGGGTTAGGTTCGAGTTAGGCAAGCCTATCCGTGTCGTGGGCTCGGCTGCACGTCAACTCATCCCGAAGGACCTCCATGTCTGTTCTCCCTGCTCGTCGGCGCGCCCGTGGCGCCATGCTCACCGCAATCGCTCTGTCGGTTGCGTTAGTCGGTGCGTGTTCGTCCCCGTTCGGGGGACAAGCTCCGGATGGCGCCGTCGGGATGCAACTCGCCGAACCCGATGCCTACCCGGTGACGATCGACCACGCCTACGGCTCGACGACGGTGACTGCCGAGCCGCAGCGCATCGTGACGCTCGGTTGGAGTGGTCAGGATGCGGTTCTGGCGCTCGGCAAGGTGCCGGTGGCCGTCGAGCGCTTCACGGGTTCCGGCATCGTCGATGGCCTGCTCCCGTGGGACGCGCCCTTCTTCTCGGCGGGAGCGCCCGCTCTGTTGACGTCCAACCCCGAGGTTCCGTACGAGCAGATCCTGGATCTCGATCCGGACCTGATTCTCGCGGTCTATTCCGGAATCACCGAGTCCGCTTACTCACGGCTCGCTGCGATCGCTCCGACGGTGGCGTTCCCCGAAGCTCCGTGGGCCACATCCTGGCAGGACCAGACGGCCATGATCGGGGCAGCCCTCGGGCAACCGGCGCGGGCAGCCGAACTCGTCGAGGGCGTCGGCGCGAAGCTGGCGGCGACCGCGGAGGACTCGCCCGCGCTCGTCGGAAAGACCTTCACGTATGCGATGTCCGGCGAAGATGTCATCGTCTTCTGCCCCGGTGACCCACGGATCGACATGCTCACGGGGATCGGTATGACTGTGTCCGCGGGAACGGTCACGGCGTGTGCGACGGACGCCGGTGCGTCCTCGGTGACAGTCGGTCCCGAACGCGTCTCCGATCTCGACGCGGACGTCTTCATCCTCGTCGATGTCGACGGTGTGGTCTACGACAAGCTGCTGGGGAATCCGCTCTTCGCCAACCTTCCGTCCGTCGTCGACGGTCGGATCATCCGGGTACTCGGGATGGACTACGCGATGGCGACGTCCGCGCCCTCCGTGCTCGCCATCCCGTATGCGCTCGACAAGTTCGTCGGCCAACTCACGACGGCGCTCTCCTGACCTCCACTCCGCCGAGCGCAACGGGCGGTTACTGCGACAACGGTCGAGAGCCGATCGCAGTAACCGCCCGTACGTGTGCGCCGCTCAGCGACTCGTCAGGCGGTCAGCCCTTCCACCACGGACGGAGTGGGACGTTCGCCTCGCCGTCCGGGCCGAGCTTGACGGCCAGCACCTGGTGCAGCTGAACGACGTTGCGTTCGAAGCCCAGTCGCGATCCGGCCATGTACAGGCCCCACACCTTCGCGGTGCCCTCGCCGACCTCGGCGACGCAGGCGTCCCAGTTCTCGACCAGGTTCCGGCACCAGCCGGCGAGGGTCAGCGCGTAGTGCTCGCGCAGGTTCTCCTCGTGGCGCACCTCGAGCCCGACGTTCTGGATCTCGCTGATGATCCGGCCCGAACCGGTGAGCTCGCCGTCCGGGAAGATGTACCGGTCGATGAAGTAACCGGCCTTGGCGCCACTGCGGTTGTCGGGCCGGGTGATGCAGTGGTTCAGCAGGCGTCCGCCCTCACGCAGCTTCTCCTTCATGAAGCTGAAGTACGCCGGGTAGTTGTGGACCCCGATGTGCTCGGTGAGGCCGATCGACGAGATGGCGTCGAACCCGGTCTCGTGGACGTCCCGGTAGTCCGAGAACCGCACCTCGGCGAGCTCGGACAGCCCCTCCTCGGCGATCGCCTTCTGCGCCCACTCGGCCTGCTCCCGGGAGAGCGTCGCACCGATGACCTTGACGCCGCGACGGGCGGCGTAGCGGACCATTCCGCCCCAGCCGCAGCCGATGTCGAGCAGGCGGTCGCCTTCCTGCAGGCCCAGCTTCTCGAAGACCAGTCGATACTTGTTCTCCTGCGCGTCCTCGAGGCTCTGGTCCGCGGACTCGTACGCGGCGCACGTGTAGGTCATCGAGGGCCCCAGCACGTGCTCGTAGAAGGCGTTCGAGACGTCGTAGTGGTGGTGGATGACCTCGGCGTCGCGGGCCTTGGAGTGGCGCAGGCCCTCCGCGAACCGGCGCCACCGCGGCAGGTGCTCCTGCGGTGGGGGAGCGATCGGGCGCAACTTGTCCCAGCCGATGGACCGGGTGATGGTCGCGAGTTCCTTTGCCGACGGGCGGTGGAAGTGCAGGTCGGTCATCGCCTTCAGGATCGCGTACGGATCACCGGGGTGGACGCCGACGGCCTCGAGGTCGCCGGAGACGTACGCGCGGGCCATGCCCAGGTCGCCCGGGGCGGTGGCCAGGTAGGTGGTGCCGCGCGTCGACTTCAGGTGGAGGCCGTACGGCGCGTCCTCCGGCCCGGTCGCACTGCCGTCGTACGCGGTGAAGCGCAGCGGGATCCGGCCGTCGGAGACGGTTTCGATGATCTCCGCGATGCTGAGCTTCTGCGCCGTGTCGGGGTTCGTTCTGAGAGTCGTCACTTTCGTTGCACCGCCTTCGAATAGAGGTCCAGGAGACGTGAATCGGGGTCGTACCGCTTCTTGATCTGCGTGTAGTGCTGGCCGCCGTAGAGCAGCGCGAACTCGTCCTCGTCGTAGAACGAGTCGGAGTACAGGGACTTGTGGCCGTCGAGGGTGCTGACCTTCTTCTCGATCAGCCGGTTCGCCGCGCCCTCGGGTGCGCCGGGGTCGATCGGCACCGAGGACCAGAACCCGACGTTGACGTAGGTGCGTCGGGGCTCGAGCGGGTACAGGGGCCACGGCCGCGTGGCGTCCGCCGCGGGATGTGCGGGATCGCGAAGGCGCAACGGGCACAGCCACAGTGGCTCGATCGGGATCTCGTCGAGGAACCAGTGCAGGAAGTCCGCCGTGTTCTCGAGCGGGACCTCGATGTCCTGCACGACCCGTTCGCGGGGCGGCAAGCCCTTGCGGGCCTCGAGGCGGTCTCCGATGTCGTACTTCTGGTCCAGGCCGATGAGCTTCCAGTAGAAGCTGCTGCGGCGGTAGCGCTTCGGCCAGAACCGGCGGATCTTCGGGTTCTGGGTGCCGAACGCGCGTGAGCACCAGAACCAGTCGGTGTCCCAGCGCCACAGGTAGTCGTGGATCGTGAGCCGGTCGGTCTTGGGGTGGTTGATCGACTCGTGCTGGATGGACCGGTAGTAGATGTCCATGTCGGTGTAGTCGCTCACCGGGCCCGGCTCGTCGGTCTGAACCCCGAGCGTCAGGTAGGCCTCCGTCGCGGTGAACACGACGCCGTCGAGGTAGTCGACCGCGATCCCGTCCCAGCTGCGTTCCTCGACGATCCGGTCCATGGTGGTCTCGAGCTGCTTCAGGTCGGTGAAGCGCAGGTGCCGCAGCGCGACATAGGGTTTCACCGGTTCGAGCTCGATCCGGATCCGTGTGGAATAGCCGAGGGTCCCGTACGAGTTGGGAAACGACCGGAACAGGTCGGAGTGCTCCCCGTCCGGCGTGGCGGTGATGATGTCCCCGCTCCCGGTGAGGACGTCGATCTCGAGCACCGACTCGTGCGGCAGTCCGTTGCGGAACGACGTCGACTCGATGCCGAGTCCGGTCACGGCGCCGCCGAGGGTGATGGTCTTGAGCTGCGGAACCACAAGCGGCGCCAGCCCGTACGGCAGGGTGGCGGCCACGAGGTGCTCGTACGTGCACATGCCGGCGACGTCGGCGGTGCGGGCCTGCGGGTCCACCGAGATGACGCCGTCGAGGCCCGAGACGTCCAGTCCGGGGGCGGTGCTCTTCGCTCGAGCTCGGAACAGGTTCGACGTCTTCTTCGCCAGTCGTACGTTCGCATCCGGGGGAATAGCCCGGTAGCTGCTCAGCAGACGATCGACCCCTGCGCGATGCGCGGCGAGTCCGGATACGCGGATACCACTCGTAGAGTCGGCCACACCCTGACGCTATCGCTAGTCGGATCGACGGGCCACGGATATCCCGGTGCGTCGTCATTCTGTAGCCATGCTAACGACTTGGTCGTCGCTCCGGGATGCGCCCGCGCGAGCGGCGCTATCGCGAGTGAACATGCAGGATGGAGGGGTACACCCCGAGCAAGGAGACAGTTAGTGGCACAGGTCAGCGCCAGCAGTTCGATCACCACCACCGCGGCCCCCGAGCAGGTGCTCGCCGCCCTGACGGACTACGAAACCGTCCGCCCGCGGATCCTGCCGTCGCAGTATCTCGACTATCGGGTGCTCGAAGGAGGCCAGGGCGCGGGCACGGTTGCCGAGTGGACGCTGCAGGCCACCGAGAAGCGCTCGCGTGACATCAAGGCGTCGGTCACGGTCGCCGGCAACACCGTCACCGAGCGGGATGCGAACTCCTCACTCGTCACGACCTGGGAGGTCGCGCCCTCCGGGACGGGCTCCACGGTCACCACGACGACGGAATGGAAGGGCGCCGGCGGTATCGGCGGCTTCTTCGAGCGCACCTTCGCGCCCCTCGGGCTTCGCAAGATCCAGGAGAAGACGCTGTCGAATCTCGTGCGTGAGCTGGGCTGATCCTTCGGGAGGGATTGCCCGGTGACACCGTCGCCCCCGGTGCGTGTGCACCCGGGGCGACGGTGTCCGGGCGGCCCGCCGACGGGCCGCCCGCCTCAAC
Source organism: Prescottella sp. GW823-FHT02E09 (assembly GCF_058797375.1). NCBI lineage: Bacteria > Bacillati > Actinomycetota > Actinomycetes > Mycobacteriales > Nocardiaceae > Rhodococcus > Prescottella sp. GW823-FHT02E09. Next base: position 187,126 of record NZ_JBXAJP010000006.1, on the reverse strand, counting down.
GCTCGGTCGTCACCCGACCCACGCGTCGTCGAGCAGCATGATGTTGTCCGCGTTGCGCTTGACGCCGTGGACGTTGCTGTCCCAGAGGACGAGAACCTTGCTCGGGCCCCACACCGCGTACGGGATGGTCTCGTTGGCGCGCAGCTGCACCTTGGCAATGGCCTCCATCTTGGCCTCGTCGGTGGTGGCGTTCTGCACTGCGCCCAACAGCTGGTCCATCTCCGCGTCGGAGTAGCCGGACGCGTTGTTCCGCGAGTCGCTCCCCATGCCTCCGTAGAGCCGCAGGAACGGTGCTTCGTCCATGAACGCGTACGCGGCGCGGGTCATGTCGAAGTCGTGCTCCACGTAGAGCTTGCGCACGAGGTCGGACACGCTGTTGACGTACTCGATCGTCACGTCGAAACCGATCGAGTTGAGCGATGCCTGCGTGGTGAGCGCGGCCGCCTCGGCGGTCTGCTCGCTGGGGGTCAGGTAGGTCAGCTTGCCGTCGTAGCCGTCGGCCTTCGCCTCGTTCAGCAACGCCCGGGCCTTGTCGGGATCGAACGGCACGCCCTCCTCGTCGGTGTTCCAGCGCGAGCTCTCCGGAACGATGGTGGAACTGGCGATGCCCAGACCGTTGTTGGCCCGCTGGTTGATCGCTTCGGGGTCGACGCCGTGCGCGATGGCCTTGCGGACCCGCAGGTCGGAGCCGGGGCGGCCCTCACGGGTGTTCACCAAACCGAGGCCGCCGAGGCCCTGGATGTCGAGGTAGCCCGGGTACGCGGCATCCATCGCATCCTTGATGACCGACTCGTCCCGCAGGACGTACGTCATGTCGAGCTGGCCGCTCCTGAGCGACTCGTACTGTGCGCGCGCGCCGTTCGTGGGCACGAAACGGACCGTGTCGAGATGGGGACGCCCGTTCCAGTAGTCGTCGCGGGCCGTGAGCACGATCTCCTCGTTCGGTGCGATCCTGGTCATCGTGAAGGGTCCGGCACCGATCGGGGTGAAGGATCCGCCGGCCTCCGAATTCTTCGAGACGATCATGCCCGGCCCCATCGCCAGCAGCACCGGGAATCGATCCCACGGGGTGCCGAGCGTGAACGTCACGGTGCGGGTGTCGGGGGTGGCGATCGAGGACACCGCGTTGGACCACACCTGGGAGACGTCCGCGCCGGCTGCGACGAAGCGGTCGATGCTCCACTTGACGGCCTCGGCGTCGACAGGGGACCCGTCACTGAAGGTCGCGTCGTCACGCAGCTTCAACGTGAACTCGGTGAACTCGTCGTTGTGGGTCAGCGATTCCGCCAACTGCGGTTCGAAATCTCCGGTCTCGGGATTGGACCGCACCAGTGTGTCGTAGACGGCCGCCATCTCGGTACCGCCCGTCGATCCGGCGGCCTGGGTCTTCGTCGGATCGAGTACGGCCGGGAAGGAATAGGAACCGAATGTCACGGTTCCGCCGTCGACCGGGTCTCCGGCGTCCTGCGTGACGTTCACCAGTCCGGTGGTGACCGTTGCGTTCCCGCTGCTGCTGTTGCTGTCGGCGTTCGCGGAGCATGCCCCGACGAGTAGCGCGGCGGCCGCGCCGAGCGCTGCCAACCGGATGCCGGGCCGGTACGAAGATCTTCTCAAATCAACCTCGTGGTTTCGCCCCCGCGAGCGGGGTCTGTTGCTGGACAACCGCGGACGGTAGCCAGAAATGTCCGACTTCAGTGACGGGGATCTCACTCTGCAGGACCTGTTTCGTGGGTCACGTTCGACGGGTTCGCCGGATCCGTCGACAGGGCCCGTCGGCGGGCGTCCTCCGTCGCCGTCACGGACTACGCTGACGAGGCGACCCGACGAAAGGACCAGCGCAGTGCAACCAGGTGGACAGCCCGACATGCAGCAACTGCTCGCGCAGGCGCAGCAGATGCAGCAGCAGTTGATGGCCGCGCAGGCGGAGATGGCGCAGGCCGAGGTGACCGGTCAGGCCGGCGGCGGCCTGGTGACCGCGACGGTCAAGGGCACCGGTGAGGTCGTCGGCCTCACGATCGACCCCAAGGTGGTGGATCCGGACGACGTCGAGACCCTGCAGGATCTCGTGATCGGTGCGATCGCCGACGCGTCGAACAAGGCGCAGGAGTTCGCGGCAAGCAAGCTCGGCCCGCTGGCCGGCGGCTTCGGTGGGGGCGGTCTGCCCGGACTGCCCGGTTTCTAGGGCCGCGCGTTGTACGAAGGTCCCGTCCAGGACTTGATCGACGAGCTGGGCAAGCTGCCCGGTATCGGACCCAAGAGCGCCCAGCGCATCGCGTTCCACCTGCTGACGGTCGAGCCGCCGGAGATCGACCGGCTGCAGGCCGTCCTGCAGCGGGTGCGCGACGGCGTCCAGTTCTGCATCGTGTGCGGCACCGTCTCCGAGGAGGAGAAGTGCCGCATCTGCTCCGACCCGCGCCGGGACCGGACCATGGTGTGCGTCGTCGAGGAGCCCAAGGATGTGCAGGCGATCGAGCGCACTCGTGAGTTCCGGGGTCGCTACCACGTTCTCGGTGGCGCACTCGATCCGCTCAGCGGCATCGGGCCGGACCAGCTGCGGATCCGGGAGTTGTTGGCCCGCATCGGCAATCAGGAGGACGGCGTCGACGTCGCCGAGGTCATCATCGCGACCGACCCCAACACCGAGGGGGAGGCGACCGCGACGTATCTGGTGCGGATGCTGCGGGACTTCCCCGGGCTGACGGTGTCCCGGTTGGCGTCGGGGCTGCCGATGGGCGGCGACCTCGAATTCGCCGACGAGCTCACACTCGGCCGCGCCCTGTCGGGGCGTCGGACGCTGTAGCCGCGGCTACCGAGCCTGCGGTGTGCCCCCGAGTCCGTGCCCCGGATTCGGGGGCACACTGCTCTGTTCGGTCACCGTCGTCCGCAGTGATGCGACCAGGTCGGCCAGGCCGGGGGCGGCGGCGGCGCCCGTGCGGACGATCCCGCTGACGGGCACGCGCAGGCGGTTGCGGGCCTCGCGCATGACGCACAAGCCGGTGCGGGGCGCCTCGGCGACGGTGCTCGCGTAGAGGACCGTCCAGGCCCGGGGGTTGGTGATGACATCGAGGATCGCGGTGTGGTCGCGCGCGATCGGCGGGCCCAGTTGCACCCGCCGGCCGACCTCACGGAACGCGTCCTCGACAACCGCGTGGATCAGGACCTGACTGGACCGCGGCGGCAGCAGCAGGGGATAGGGCGCGAGTTCTCCCAGCTCGACGGTCGAGAACGCGGACACCGGGTGCTGGCTCGACGTCGCGATCATCAGATCCTCGACACCCAGTTCCAACGTCTCCAGGCCGGGACGGTCCACCTCCCCGCGGATCAGCGCGATGTCGGCGTCCCCCGAGGACACCGCGTCGACACGGTCGGTGAAGTTCTTGATCACGAATTCGATGTCCAGATCCGGGTGCCGCGCGCGGACGCGGGCGATGGCGTCCAGGCTCTGCGTCGCGAAGCTCATGCTCGCGGTGATCCGGATGCGGTCGCGCGGTCCCTTCGCGACGGCGAGGGCCTTGGTCTCGAGGCTCAGTACTTCCTGCGCGATCGGCACGAGCCGGGTTCCGGCCGGGCTGAGACGCACGACGCGGGTCGATCGTTCGAACAGCGGCGCGCCGAGTTCCTGCTCGAGCTTGGTGATCTGGTGGCTGATGGCAGACTGCGAAATGAAGCAGCGCTCGGCTGCCCGGCTGAAGCTGAGCTCCTCGCTCACGGCGAGGAAGTAGCGCAGCTGACGGAAGTCCATGGCGCCATACTACTTATGAGCAATCCAGATAACTGTTTTCCGAATATCCCTGATTACTGGCGTAAACGTCGTTAGCGCTCCTACGGTGTTCCTCATACATCTCGACGAGGAGGTACCCGTGAGCGAAGCAGCAGTCGACCGGACCGAAGTAGTCATCGTTGGTTCCGGATTCGGTGCCCTCGCCGCGGCGAAGAAGCTGGCCAAGGCCGGCAAGCCCTTCGTCCTCATCTCGGAGACCACCGAGCATCTCTTCCAGCCGCTGCTCTACCAGGTGGCGACCGGTGTCCTGGCCGCCGGGGAGATCGCACCGTCGGTGCGAGCGATTCTCGCCAAGTACCCCAACGCCGACGTCCGGCTCGGCCGCGTCGTGGACGTGCACCCGGACGAGCAGGAGCTGGTCTACGAGGCTGCCGGCCAGCGGCACACCCTGGGCTACAGCTCGCTGATCGCCGCCACCGGCGCCCGGCAGTCGTACTTCGGTCGCGACGAGTTCGCGAAGGTCACCTACGCCCTCAAGACCGTCGACGACGCCGAGCGCCTGCGCGCCCAGATCGTGCGCTGCTTCGAGGAAGCCCACACCACCACCGACCTCGAGCGCCGCAAGAACCTGCTCAGCTTCATCGTCATCGGTGCCGGTGCCACCGGTGTCGAGCTGGCCGGGCAGATCAAGGAGCTCGCGGGTCGTTACTTCGAGCAGTCGATTCGCGGCGTCACCGCCGAGGATGTCACCGTCACCCTGGTCGAGGGCGCCGGTGTCGCGATGCCCGCGTACGGCGGCAAGCTCAGCGAGTACACCAAGGAATCGCTCGAGAAGTCGGGTGTCGAGGTCGTCCTCAACACTCTCGTCACCGACATCGACGAGCACGGCGCGACCTTCAAGGCGCACGGCAGCGAGACCGGTGAGCGACGCACCGCCGAGACCATCATCTGGTCGGCCGGCGTGCAGGCCAACGACTTCGCGGCGGCGCTCGCCGAGCGCACCGGCTGCGCGACGGACCGTGCCGGACGCCTGCTCGTCAACCCCGACCTCACCGTCGGTGGCCGCGCCGACATCTTCGCCGTCGGCGACATGACGTCGCTGAACAACCTGCCCGGCCAGTCGCCCGTCGCCATGCAGGGCGGGCGCCACGTCGCAGCCACCATCCTCGGAAAGACCAAGCGCGGCACGCCCTTCAAGTTCCGTGACAAGGGTTCGATGGCGATCATCAACCGCTTCCGCGCCGTCACCAAGGTCAAGAGCATCGAACTCACCGGCTTCATTGCGTGGGTGCTGTGGCTCGCCGTTCACATGGTGTACCTGGTGGGCTTCCGCAACCGGTACGTCGCGGTGATGTCGTGGTTCGGATCGTTCCTCGGCCACCGGCGGCCGCACTTCCACTACGCGCAGGAGATCGGGCCGATCGAGGCCCCGGACACCCGCCTCACCGACGACGAACCCGTGAAGGCCGCCGCCTAGCTCATCGACACCGGGCGGTTACTGCGATATCGGACGAGAGCCGAGTGCAGTAACCGCCCGTTCGACGTTCTAGGCGAGCGCGCGCAGCGCCAGGTCGCGCAGCTCGTGCTTGCGTACCTTGCCCGTCGCCAGGCGCGGCAGCCGGTCGCAGAACTCGATGGTCCTCGGAACCTTGTAGCCCGCCAGATGGGTGCGGACGTACTCGCGCAGTCGCTCGGAGGTCGCGTCGTCGGCGGGGATACCGGGATCGAGTTCGACCACCGCGTGGACGTATTCGCCCATCTCGGGGTCGGGCAGGCCGAATACCGCGACGTCGGACACCTCGGGGTGCGCCGACAGGCACGACTCGATCTCGGCCGGGTAGATGTTCACGCCGCCGGAGATGATCATGAAGGACTTGCGGTCGGTGAGGAACAGGTAGCCGTCCGCGTCCAGGTAGCCGACGTCGCCGACGGTGGACCACTGCGCGTGGTCGGGGTGCCGGGAGTCGGCCGTCTTGTCGGTGTCGTTGTGGTACTCGAACGGCACGACGTCACGCTCGAAGTAGACGGTGCCGATCTCCCCGGCCGGGAGCGGACTGCCGGACTCGTCGCAGATGTGCGGGACGCCGAGCACGGCGCGACCCACCGATCCGGGACGCTCGAGCCACTCCGGGGCGGTGATGAACGTGATGCCCATTCCCTCGGTGCCCGAGTACAATTCGCACACAATCGGTCCCACCCAGTCGATCATCTGCTGCTTCACCGCGGGAGGGCAGGGGGCGGCGGCGTGCAGGACGTTCTGCAGCGTCGACAGGTCGAAGCTCTCCCTTTCCTCGGTAGGCAGCTTCAGCAGGCGGACGAACATCGTCGGCACCACCTGCGTGTGTGTGACGGAGTACTTCTCGATCGCGGCGAGGAAGTCCCGGGCGTCGAAGCGCTCCATGAGGACCACCGTCGCGCCCAGGGCCTGCGCGCCGACCGACCACTGCAGCGCCGCCGAGTGGTACATCGGGGCCGGCACCAGGTAGGTGGACGTCTCGCCCATCCCCAGCAGGCTGCTGGCGAAGTGACCGGCGCCCATTCCGCGCGGGTCGTCGATGTCCATGCCCGTCAGTGGCCGCCGAATACCCTTGGGGCGGCCGGTGGTTCCCGACGAGTAGAGCATCATGTCACCGCGCGGCTGCTCCGCGAGCGGAACCGGATCGTGCTGCGCCATCGTGGATTCGTACGCCTCGAACCCGTCGACGGTGCCGTCCATCATGAACCGATGCCGCGTGTCGGTCAGCGCGGGGAGGACGGCGACAGCCAGGTCGACCATCCGCGCCGTCGTGACGAGCAGCTTCGCTCGGCAATCGTTGACGATGTAGGCGGCCTCGTCCGGTGTGAGATGCCGGTTCACGGCCGTGATGTAGAGCCCGGATCGGACGGCCGCCCAGTACACCTCGAAGTACCGCGGGTGGTTTTCGGCGAGGATCGCGACGTGGTCGCCCTTGCGGAGTCCGAGCGCAAACCACTGCTGCGCCAGTCGGTTCGAGCGGTCCTTGAGCTCGCGATACGTCACCGTCTCTCCGGTGGCGGCCATGACGACCGCCGGTCGGTCGGGTGAGGTAGCCGCGTAGACGCCGGGGTACATGAAGTCGAGCCTCCTAGCCGTTGCGGCCCGGGGGGAGGTCCCGGGCCCGATGTGTCTTGTCCGCCGCGACGGCGGAACCGGGGGATGCGCTGGACGCACCATTGTCGCCTACGTCACTGTCGCGTCTGCCGAATCTCGTTCAGTGGGACCGCTTTCCCTGAGACGCCCGGTTGTGCCGAGACGAACCACGCCGCCCCGATCACCATCGTGCAGCCGACGAGCTGCAGGGCGGTCGGGCGCTCGCCGAGCACGATCATCGCGGCGGCGATCGCGAGAACAGGTTGGAGCAGCAGGAGGGTGGCGCCGACTTCCGGTGCCAGGCGGGGCAGTGACCGGCCGAGCAGGATCCAGCCGAGGAACTGCGCCGACAGCGCCAGGGCGAGCAGCCAACCGAACGCGGTCCAGCCCGGTGCGAGATCCACGGGACCCCAGAGCGATCCGACGGCGGAGCCTGCCACGCCCGCCGCGGCCGTCGAGACGAGGACCTGGGCGGCGGCGGTCTCGGTGGAGCCGGATCGGCCGACGATGAAGATGTAGCCCGCGTACGCGACACCGGACAGCAGCGCGAGGAGAGCCCCCCACACCAGGTCGGGGCCCGTGGACGTGTCGTCGCTCAACCCGGCGGCGAGTGCGATGCCGGCGAACAGGACCGGGACGGACGCGACGAATCGCACCGGAATCCGGGTGCGGACGATCAGGAACGAGAGCAGTGGGACCACGACCACCTGGACGTTCACGAGCACGGTGGAGATGCCGGCCCCGATGAGCAGGATGGACTGCGACCACAGCGCGAAGTCGACACCGAGCAGTGTGCCGGCGACGGCGTAGCGGGCCACATCGCGGCCGGACAGCCCGTGTCCGGCGCGGTGCTCGCGCACCGCGAGGTAGGCGAGTGGGGGCAGTGCCAGCAGGCATCGGTAGAACACGGCCGTCGAGGGGGCCGTGTCGGCGAGTCGGATGAACACGGCCGTCAACGAGATGCACAGCGCTCCCCAGACTGCGACCGCGCGGGGGTCGCGGAACCCGCCGAGCGCGGGGCCCGCGGTCCGGTGGGCGGTGTTGAATCGAACGGTACGCACTTCAGAAATTCTGGGCACTACCTGCGGAAACGACAAGTAAGAAGTTGTTCTTACGATTCGGTAGTGTTTCTACCGTGTTGAACCTCGATCGAGTACGTGCGCTGTGCACAGTGGCGCAGGCGGGGTCGGTGGCGGCGGCCGCTCGAATCCTGCATGTCACGCCCTCCGGGGTGTCCCAGCAGCTTGCCAAGCTCGAACGCGAAGTGGGTGCGGCCCTCCTCGAGTCGGCGGGACGTGGGGTGCGACTGACCCCGGCCGGTGAACTCCTGGCCCGTCGCGGCGACCAGTTGCTCTCCCACGCGTCCGGGATCGAGGCCGAGATCGCGGCGATGCGCAGCGAGGTCGTCGGCCCGATCCGGTTCGGTGCCTTCGTGACCGCGTCACGGCTCGTGCTTCCGGGTGCGATCACGTCCCTGCTGTCCCGGTATCCCGTCCACGTGACGGTGACCGAGGCCGAAACCGAGGTGACGCTCGAGTCCGTCAGCCGGGGCCGGATCGACATCGGTGTCGTCGACAGTTGGGAATCGGCGCCTGTCGAGATCCCGACGGAGCTGGAATCGCGACTGATCCACCGTGACACCGCCGACGTCGCCCTCCCCGCGGATCATCCGTTCGCGCACAGCACGGTGGTTCCGTTGTCCGCGCTGTCGGCAATGCCGTGGGTGGCGTGGGGATCGGGGACCGCGTTCCATGGGTGGCTCGTGCGGACGCTGCGGCAGCAGGGATTCGAGCCGCGGGTCGACTTCGAGGCATCCGACATCTCGACGCACCTGGCCTTCGCCGCCGCCGGACTCGCGGCGGCGCTGGTGCCTCGTCTGGCGGTGGATCGATCGCCGGACGGCGTGGCACTGGTGCCCACCGAACCCCGCCTCCACCGCGACATCTACGCGGTGTGGCGGGCCGACACCGCCGGACCGGCGGTGCGCGCCGGTGTCGATGCGGTGGAGGCGGCGTTCGGAAGCCGGGGGACTCAGGACTCGCGCGGCGAGTGATCCTGCGCCACCCCCAGATCCCGCGGGCAGTAGCCCGCCGGATATCCGGGGTAGGTGCGGTTCCGCGGATCACGTGCCGATACCGACGTTCGCCGCTTCGGCAGCAGTCGCACCACCGCAGACCGGGACCGCAGCCCCGCCTCGGCGACGGCCCGTATCCGGGGTGAGCCCTTCGGGAACCCGAACGCGGTGCTCATGCGGTCGTCGATCAACGCGTAGACGGCCGACGCGACGGGGCGGGCCAGGGCCTTCGGATACCACGACTGGAACAGGCCGAGGGTGTACGTGCCGATCCGGTGGTTGTCCTCGCTGTAGACGAAGTGTTCGCGCTCGTAGTCCATCTTGAAGCGCTGGAAGTCCTGGTACGAGTCGGGAATGTCCTTGATTCCCATTCGGATTCCTACCTGACGATAGAAATGGAACGATGCCAGGCGCTCGTGCGGATGCAGCCGGCGCCAGCCGTACCGGTCGATCCAGTCGATCGGGTCGTACACGAACGTCGACAGCACGTACCGCATGTCGTCGTTCGAGATCGTGTAGCGGCCGTGCATGCGGTTGATGTTGCGCAGCGATTCGCGCCCGCGCGGCGAGTCGTAGCCGTGCTCGATGAGTTCGGCCATCAGCAGCGCGGTGTCGTCGTACCGTTTCTGCGGCCGCTTCTCGAATTCACCGGTGCGGGCAAGGAGTTCGGAGATCGTCGGCACGCAGTACGTCCGGAACAGGGCGAACTCGAGGGAACGCTGGTAGTCCCACGGGAATTCGTAGCCCGCGGTGATCCGCAGGATGTCCTGGTGCCGGGTCACGGGGTCGAGTTGCTCGATCATCTCCACCCAACCCCGTCGGCCCGGACGGGGTCGCGGGTCGCGGTCGGGCGGTGGGAACGTGCCGGCACGGCGCGAGTTGGTGAGTGTCATCCGGGTCACCGGCCGTGCCGGGCCTTGAGCATCCACGCGGAGATCTTCATGTCCCGCGCGGATCGCTCGAGGGTGAGCAGGTTCAGTGGGGCCGAGAACTTCTGGACGGTGACTGCCTTGGGGCGGCTGAACTCGCGGAGACCGTCGGCGCCGTGGATGCGGCCGAACCCGGACTCGCCGATGCCGCCGAACGGCAGTGACGGGATGCCCGCGAATCCGAGGACCGAGTTCACCGACACCATGCCGGTGCGCAGGCGGTCCGCGATGTCCTTGCCCCGGGACCGGTTCCCGGTGAACACCGATGCGCCGAGGCCGTAGGACGTGGCGTTGGCGCGCTCGATACCCTCTTCGATATCGCGCACCCTGTTGACCACGACGGTGGGCCCGAACGTCTCCTCGCAGACGGCCGACGAGGACTCTGGGACGTCGGTGAGGATCACCGGATCGACGAATCGTTCGTGTACGGAGTCGATTCCGCCGATCACGGCGCGGGCGCCCTTGTCGAGGGCGTCCGCGATGTGGCCGCGCACGACGTCGACCTGGCGGGGCAGGGTCATCGGACCGTAGGTGTCCGCGTCCGTGCTTCCCGGTCGGACGCGCTCGACCGCGGCGGTGAACTTGTCGAGGAACTGCCGATACACCGGTTCGGCGACGTAGATGCGTTCGACGCCCGCGCACGTCTGGCCGGCGTTACCGAAGGCGCCGAAGGCGGCGAACTCGACGGCCTTGTCCAGGTCGGCGTCCTCCGCAACCAGCATCGCGTCCTTGCCGCCGCACTCGGCGACCAAGGGGGTCAACGTCTCCGCGCACACCGCCATGACCTTGCGGGCGGTCGGCCCGGAGCCGGTGAACGCGATCTTGTCGACGCCCGCCCGGCACAGGTCCGCGCCGGTGGCACCCAGTCCCGTGATCACCTGCAGCACCGGTTGGGTCGGGGCGAGCGAGTTCCACTTGGCCTCGAGCCACTTGCCGACGCCCGGGGTGAGCTCGCTGGGTTTGAACACGATCGCGTTGCCGGCGGCGAGGGCGTACGAGATCGAGCCCATCGGCGTGTAGACGGGGTAGTTCCACGGGCCGATGACTCCGACCACGCCCATCGGCTTGTAGCCGAGGGTCGCCGACTGGTTGGCGCTGACCAGGCCGGACGGTACGCGCCGCGGTTTGAGGACCTTCTTGGCGTTGCGGGCGGCCCAGTCGAGGTGTTCGACCGCGAGCATCACCTCGAGCAGGGCGTCGTCGTGCGGCTTGCCGGTCTCGGCGGACACGACGGCCGCGAGGCCGTCGGCGTCCGAGGCGATCGCCTTCTTGAACTCGAGGAGCCAGTCGCGGCGTCCGCGGAAGCCCTGCGCTTCCCACCAGCGGGCCGCGCCGCGGGCCCGTTCGACCGCCGCCGTCACGTCGGCCGCCGTTGCGATCGGGTACTCGGCGATAACACCGCCCGTACGGGGGTCGAGGCTCGCGAAGGTGGTGCCGCCGTCGGGGGTCGGTGAGGTGGGTAAGCCGGGTGCCGCGTCGCTCGGAGACAGTTCTCGGGTCATGTCGGGCTTCCTCCATGGGATCGCATCAAATATATTTGATGTGATTTACTGTGGTGACGCTCACACTATTAGGCCCGACGGGTGTGGACAACCCCCACACGCCGTGGTCGACGCCGATCCCGGCCGCCACGACGGCGGCCGCTCGATTCCTCGCAGGCAGGAGCACCTTTCATGACGATCGACTTCACCCCCGAACAGCAGGACTTCGCGCAGGCGGTGGCGGCCTTCTGTCGCAAGGAATGCGGTACCCGCGAGCAGCGCGACGCCCTCACCGGCCGTGGCGAGCACAGCCACAATCAGGACCTGTACCTGAAGATGGCGGCGCTGGGGTGGCTCGGGGTCACGGTCCCGGAGGCGTACGGCGGGTCCGCCGGGACCGCTGTCGACATGTGCATCCTGCTCGAGCAGGCCGCCCGCGGTATGGCACCGATCGGCGGCATCGGACCCACCCTCATCACCGGCGCGGCGTACGAGAAGTTCGGCACGCCCGCGCAGAAGGAGACGGTGCTCGGCGGGATCGTGCGCGGCGCGACCGAGTCGATCTCGATGTCCGAGCCCGAGGCCGGCTCCGACGTCGGCAACCTGAGTTGCCGGGCCGAGAAGGTGTCCGACGGCTGGCTGATCAACGGACAGAAGACCTGGTGTTCCAACGCGCACTTCGCCGAGAACATCCTGCTGGTTGCACGTACCGATCGCAGCGGCTCCAAGCATGAGGGGCTCACGATGTTCCACCTGCCTACGGACACTCCGGGACTGAAGATCAGCGGCATCGAGACGATGGGCGGCAGGGAGGTCAACGACCTCTACCTCACCGATGTCCTGCTCCCCGACGACGCGGTGGTGGGCGAGGTGGGCCACGGGTGGACGCAGCTGATTACCGGGCTCAACATCGAACGGCTCATCCTCGGTGCCATGATGCTCGGAACCGCGCAGCGGGCGTTCGACGACGCGCTCGAATTCATCACGCAGCGAAAGCAGTTCGGCCGTCCGGTGGGTACCTTCCAGGCCCTGCGGCACCGCGTCGCCGACCTCGCCACCGAGATCGAGTGCACCCGCCTGCTGGTGTACAGCACGGCGCAACTGATCGACGCCAACCCGACGAAGTTGTTCCCGCGGGAGGCGTCGATGGTCAAGCTCAAGGCCACGGAGACCGCGAAGAAGGTGGCGCTCGAGGGCATGCAGATGATGGGCGGCTACGGGTACGCCACCGAGTTCGACATGGAGGGTCACGTTCGCAAGACGCTCGTGTCTTCGATCTACGGCGGCACCAACGAGATTCAGCGCGACATCATCGGCAAGAGCTTCGGGTTGTAGGAGCCGATCGTGGTTGCACCGGTACGGCCCGCGCGTCCGCTGCGTCGGACGCAACTCTCCGACGACGTGGCGGCACACCTGCGTGGCGCCGTGATGTCGGGGCGATTGCGGCCCGGTGAGTTCGTCCGTCTCGACGAGACCGCGGCCGACCTCGGGGTGAGCGTCACGCCCGTGCGCGAGGCCCTGCTGACCCTGCGCGGGGAGGGCATGGTCGAGTCGGTGCCCAACCGTGGCTACGTCGTCTCACGGCTCTCTCGCGGGGACGTGCACGACATCTTCTGGCTGCAGGGTCAGATCACGGTGGAACTCGCGGTGCGGGCATCCAGGTCTGCGACTGCCGCGGATCTGACCCGGCTCGCGGAACTCAACGGCGTGCTGCGAGCCGCGGCCGCGGTCGCCGATCCGGACCGGATCGCGGACGCGGAGTACGAGTTCCATCGCGAGCTGTGCCGCATCGCGGGCGGGCCGAAGCTGGCATGGTTCCTGCTCAACGCCGCGCGGTACACACCCTATCGGCTGTACGCGGCCGATCCGGCCTGGAGCGAACTGGCGGTGCGATCCCACACGAGTCTGATCGAGGCGATCCGCGCGCACGATCGGGCTGCGGTGGTGTGCCACACCCGCATCCAGTTCGATGATGCGGCCGAACGGCTGATCGCGCACCTGGAGGGGGCCGGGATATGGACCTGACGGGACGATCGAATCCGATTGTCGTGGAGAGTGTCTCACCTGGAAAGGAAGATCGGACAATGGCCACCGAGACGGTGATGTACCCGAGTGGGACACAGCCGGCGGAACCGCCGGCCGGCACGGTCGACCTGGCCGACTTCGTCGGGGAGTCGATGCTGCTGATCGGGGCGGGAGCGACGGTCCTGCTGCAGCTGGCTCTGCCGGGTGTCGGGCGCGGCGTCGCCGAGCACAGCACCACACTCGAACGGCCGCTGGATCGTCTGCGCACCACCATGACGTACGTGTACGCCGTCACGCTCGGAACGCCGGAGGAGAAGCAGGCGGTGGTGCGGTTGGTGAACCGGGCGCACGTCCCGGTGCGGTCGGAGCGGTACAACGCGTTCGACCCGGAACTGCAACTGTGGGTCGCGGCGACGCTGTACCGCAACGGCTTCGACATGTACCGACGGTTCTTCGGTGCGCTGTCGGATTCCGACGCGGAGCGACTGTACCGGCAGTCCGCGGTGTACGGGACGGCGCTGCAGGTCGGCGACGACATGTGGCCGGCCACCCGCGCCGAGTTCGATGCCTACTGGGACCGGATGATCGCAACCGCCGAAGTGGACGATCAGGTGCGCGCGTACGTGCGGGGCCTGCTCTCCGGTGGCCGGGCGCCGCTGCCGGTGCGGCTGGCGATGCCGCTGCAACGCTTCTTCACGATCGGACTGCTGCCGTCCCGGATCCGTGACCAGTTCGAGCTGCCGTGGAGCCCACGCGATCAGCGACGCTTCGACCGGTTCATGGCGGTCCTGCCCGTCGTCTACCGGCGAGTGCCGCGGCCGATCCGGCAGATCACCGCCACGTACTACCTGCGGGACATGCGCCGGCGCCTCGCGGCGCACCGGCATCTCATCTAGGGCGTTTCTCCTAAATGCGCGTAGTCGGTGCGCGACACTGTTCAGCGTGTCGCGCACCGAGTATCTGACCGATGAGCAGTGGTCGTTGATCGAACCCTTGCTTCCCTCGTCCGACGGATGTCGGGGCCGCCCGTTCCGGGACAATCGTCGGGTCGTGGAGGGCATCGACTACCGCTATCGGGCCGGGATCGCGTGGCGGGACGTGCCGACGGATTTTGGTCCCTGGCAGACAATCTGGAAGCGTCACCGCCGCTACGCCGGCGACGGGACCTGGGACACGGTCTTGACTGCGCTACTCGCACACGCTGATGCGAACGGGCTGGTCGACTGGACCGTGTCGGTGGGCTCGGCACGAAAGATCCACCAGCTCGCCGACGGCCACGGCCGCCCTCTTGTCCTGCTGATCGGGCCAGGTCAGGCTGGCGACTCGCCAATGTTCCCGATCATGATGAACGCGTTGTCGGCGCCCCGGATCGGTTCTGGTCGACCCCGAACCCGACCGGACGCGGTACTCGGCGACAGGCCTACTCGTCGAGAGCGATCCGTACTCACCTCCGGTCGAGGGGTATCGAAGCGGTTGTTGCCGAACCCGACGACCAGAAGCGCCACCGCCTCCGGCGGGGCAGCCGCGGTGGCCGCCCCGTCGGCTTTGACACCGAGAAATACAAGGGCCGCAACGTCGTCGAACGATCCTTCGCGGCCCTCGAGCAGTGGCGCGGACTATCCACACGCTACGACAAACTCGGACTTACCTACCGCGCGGGCGTGGTCCTATCAGCGGTTTGCATCTGGCTGAGATCCCTCACCAAATAGGAGACACGCTCTAGTGCGGCGCGCTGAAGTCTCCAGGCAGAGCTGTTTGGTTGGATTGATTTTGCGAGCGACATCAACGGCCTACCTACCGAGGACCGGTAATGTCATGCTGTCGGCGACACCATTACCGACACCGGCGGTAACGAGCTCGGCAAGATCCGCATCCACAACCTCGACCTCAACTGGCAGTCGGACTCCGCCGTCGTTGGGTTTGGCCGGCGGGATTCCTGAATCCCTTTGCGCCGAATATCGTTCGGGGCCGAACCGCCGCACGCCGGGGGCTCTCGATGGCCCATCGGTCGACCCCACCCGAGCGCGCCCGAGGGCAGTGCGGATCGCTCAGAGCGTGTCCGGCCAGCGCCTGTTCTCGAGACTGTGGATCCGTTCGGCGGCCTCCTGGAGGCGCTTCTTTCGCACCTTGGCTTCGGCGTCCTTCAACTCCTCGTACATCTCCTCGTCGGTGTCACTGAACTTGAGGATCATGCGGGGCACGCTGAGAGTGACTATCAGCGAAGGCCAAACAACCCATGCGTAATTCCATTCGACGATCAGTTGCAGCACAAGGAAAGTCACGAGGGTGACACCGAGGATCACCGAGTCGAGCGAATCGATCAATCCCCCGCGTCTGTGCAGGGAGGAAAGCTCCGCATCCGTGTCCGGGGATGCGGTTGGCGCAGCGACGGTGCCGCCGGCATCGGTCGCGGGGATGATGCTGCCGACCGGAACCTTCCGAAGGTACCCGTCGACCAGCACCAGCGGTGGCCCGCCAGGTAGTCCTCGGAAGGCGTCGCGAATGCCCTCGAGCGTGCGCGCCGTCGCGATCACTTCCGAACGGCTGTGGAACTCGGTGAAATCCAACCGACCCGCGGTATAGTGCTCGCCGATGACGTTCAAGGCGTGCATGCGCTCGTCATCACTGAGCAGTAGATCTTCGCTGGCGGGTTGGTCTGTCACGATTCGGCGCTTTCCGTGGGCGGTGTGAGACTCGTTCACCCGGGATTCTAGTTGCACCCGGCGGTCAGGCTGGTGACCACATTTAGGAGACACGCCCTAGGCCCGCGGACTGGTAGGCCCGCGGACTAGCCCCAGAAATCGGCCTTCGTGTAGTCGGAGAGCGGCGAGAATCCCATGCCGCGCAGCCCCGCCGCCTCGCAGGCGCGCTTGAACTCGTCGGTGCAGACAAGCTCATGGCCGACGTCGGTGCAGATGAAGGCTGCCGCCTCGGGAACGCGCGCCTCCGCGATCTCGAACCTGGCGACGGATTCGAACCCCGGCGCATCCGGGATGTTGCGATCGCGGGACGGCTCGCCGAGGGCAGGGTCGAACTCGAGCTCGACGTCGGATGCCGCTACGTCGATCACCGACGCCCACTCTCCCCAGCGCAGGTAGCTGTACCGCTTCGCCGTCGGCGCCCCGCCGGACTGCAGCACTCGCACGGGCACCGCCACGAGTCGGAGCCCGAAGCCGCGGCAGATCCGCACGAACTCCTCCGAGGCGAGCCAGTTCATGCCCCAGTAGTCGACGTCGATCCGCCGATTCGTGGTGACGAGCTCGTAGTCCGACTCGGCCGGAGACTCGGCGGGCTCGGGATCGAACGCATCCCAGTCCCACGGCCGGTTGAGTTTCCCCTTGAGGACCGGCGGGCAACCCGGATCCCCCGCAACGTACTCGACGATCCACAGCACCATGTCCTCATTCTGTACCAATGCCCGCGGCCGCTGTGGGTCGGAAACGGTGGAGATCGAAGGTCACAGCGCGACGTCGCGCTCGAGCCCGAGCCAGAAGTGCTCGTCGCCGTCGAAGACGAGCTTGCCCTTGTCACCACATGGAGTCGAGCCGGGCACGGAGCGACAGGAGGTTCCGTGCCCGCTGCAGGGCCGGCAGGTCGCTCCCGTTCTCGATGCCGCTTCCGGATGCCCCCAGCCGCGCGACGACCTGCTCGGCCCACGTGACCTCGTCGTCGGTGGGGCTGAGCGCGTCGTTCGTGATCGACGCCTGTTCGGGGCGCAGACACAGCTTTCCGGTCATGCCCATCTCGGCGGTGATTGCGGCGTCGGCGAGGATGCGTGTGGGTTCGGTGGACAGACACGGTCCGTCGATCGGTGCGGCGATGTCTGCGACCCGGCTCGCGATCACCAGTTGGGACCGGGCGTGTGATAGCGCGAGTGGGGTGTCGGCGATGCCGGTGTCCCGACGAAAGTCGCCGCGTCCGAAGGCGAGACGGACGACATTCGGGGCGGCCGCGATCTCTGCGGCGCTGGCGATACCGCGCGCGGATTCGACGAGCGCGATCAGGGGAACGGCGTTGCCGAGCGTGTCTGCCGTAGCCGCCGTCTCGTCGGGGGATTCGGCTTTGGCGAGCACGACACCCTCGACGCCGTCGAGATCGCGCAGCGCATGCATATCATCGCGCCAGTACGGCGACGTTCGGCTGTTGATCCGGATCCATCCGTGTCGGTGCCGAAGCCATTCGCGCGCGACGGCTCGTGCCGCATCCTTCTCGGACGGGGGCACGCCGTCCTCCAGGTCGAGGACGACGATGTCCGCGGAGGACTCGGCAGCGCGGTCCAGCGCCACGCTGCTCTTGGCCGGGACGAGCAGCCACGAGCGTGCAATCGTGGCACGGGTGAGAGAGGAGGTCGGGTTCACGGGTTCCTTCGGATGGTTGGCGGAAAGTCTCGGTACCGCAGCGTCAGTACGTGGCACGGCCGCCGGAGATGTCGTACACGGCGCCGGTGGAATAGCTCACCTTGGGCGAGGCCAGCCACGCCACCAGCTCGGCGACCTCGTCGGGTGTCCCCATCCGCCGCATGGGGATCTTGCCGAGCGAGCGAGCGCGATTCTCGGGCGACATGTCGTCGACGATGGGTGTGGCGATCAGGGTGGGTACGACGACGTTGACGAGCACGCCGGTGGTGGCCAGTTCCTTGCCGACGGACTTCGTCAGGCTGATCACCGCACCCTTGCTGGCCGAGTAGGCGGATTGGTACTCGTTGCCTTCCTTGCCTGCCATACTTCCGAAGTTCACGATCCGACCCCACGCGTTGGCGACCATGCCCGGTGCGCACGCTCGAATCATGTTGAACGTCCCGAAGACGTTCACCGACATGGTTCGGTGCCAATCGTGGTCGGTGGTGTCGATCAGGGTCGTACTCGGACCGGCGATGCCGGCGCTATTGATCAGGATGTCGACGCCGCCCACCGATTCGATGGCCGCTGCGGCCTGTCCGGGATCGGTGACATCGAGCGTGATGTCCGGGTTGCCGCTGACGTCCGCGCCGACGACGTCGACACCGTCGTCGGCAAGCTTGTTGCAGACAGCCTCGCCCAGTCCGCTGCTGCTGCCCGTGACGAGCGCTCTCACTTCCGGGTTCCGAGGTTGCCCGTGGCCTTACCTATCCGCCAGTAGATTCCGCCGCCTATCATCCCGCCGTCGACGGGTAGATCGGCGGCGTTGACGAACGAGGAGTCCGGTCCGAGGAGGAAAAGTACTGCCGCGGCGAGTTCCGTGGGGTCGGCACCCCGATCGAGCGGCGTCGCGTCCTGATTTCCGTCGTGAAAGATACGAGCCGCGTCCGAGTCGTGAACAGCGTTCGCAGAGTTGATCATCGGTGTTTCGACGAGCCCGGGGCAGACGCAATTCACGCGGATGTTGCGCGGCGCGAGTTCGAGTGCACTCGCCTTGGTCAGTCCGCGAAGTCCCCACTTGCTGGCGGTGTACGCGGCGCTGAAGTATCCGGTGAGGCCTGCGGTGGAGGAGATGTTGACGATCGCTCCGCCGTCCTCCAGCAGGGGTGCCAGGGTTCTGATTCCGAGATAGGCGCCGGTGAGGTTGACGCCCATGACCCGATCCCACTCGGGAAGGGTCGTCTCCGAGACGGTCTTGCGGAGGGTGATGCCGGCGTTGTTGACGAGACCGGCGAGCGGTACCCCGGAATCACGTACCGCATCGGCGACGGTCTCCCATCCGCTCGCGGTGGCGACGTCGGCGACGATCGTAGTCAGGAGGTCGCGACCGTCGCCGGCCTGCTCGATCAGATCGACCCACCAGTGTGAGTCCTCCGGGTGTACGTCCACGGCGTGGACATGCGCGCCGGCCTCGAGCAGGGCCAACACCTCGGCGGCACCCTGACCGCGTGCTCCTCCGGTGACGACGACGGACTTACCGGTCCAGTAGCTCATCGAATTATCTCCTAGGCCTTGGTGATTCCGCCGTCGACCAGGAAGGTCTGGCCGGTGACGTACGACGAGGCGTTCGACGCGAGGTGCAGCATCATCTGTGCGATCTCCGCGGGTTCGCCCATCCGTCGCAGCGGGGTCCTGCCGACATAGGTCTCGTAGTTCTTACGATCCTCGTGCATCCACGAACTCATCGGAGTCCGGATGTAGCCGGGTGCGATCGCATTCACGCGGATACCGAGTGGGCCCCACTCGAGGGCCAGACACTCGGTCAGATGGGCCACGGCGGCCTTCGCCGAGGCGTAGTCGGTGCAGTTCGGCCGGGCCTTGAGTCCGGCGTAGCTCGAGAGATTCACGATGGACCCACCACCGTTGCCGGCCATGATGCGGCCGGCGGCCTGCGCGCCGAAGAAGGTTCCCGTCAGGTTGATCGCCATGGTCTTGTTCCACGACTCGAGGTCCATCTCGAACGCCGGCATCCGGGCCATGAATCCCGCATTGTTGATCCAGGCGTCGATTGTGCCGTGTTCGCGGGCGATCCGGTCCACCGCGTCGGCGATCCGACCGGTGTCGGCCATATCGACCGTCATGTGGTGGACGTCGGGCCGCTGCGGATGCGTCGGCGGCGAGGCGAGGTCCAGTCCGACTACGATGGCGCCTTGCGCCGCGAAGGCGTCGACGGCGGCGGTGCCGATTCCGCCGCGTGCGCCGGTGACGACGACGATCTTCCCCCGGAGGTCGGGATAGACCGCGATCGGAGCGTCCGTGTGAGAAATATCGAGGTTCATGCATTTTCCTTTTTGAAGATGTCGGTGCGGCCGATCTGCTGCAGCGGAACCTTCGCGGTCTCGCGGATGATCGCCGCCGCGGCGACGGCGAGCAGCCCGAGTGCCATAACGTAGACCGAGTAGATCCAGGATTTGTCGATCGAGGCCAACCACGTGTTCAGGTAGGGGGCGGTGCCACCGAAGAGCGCCACCGACAGTGACGACACCAGGCCGACACCTCGGGCGCGAGCGGCGGTGGGAACCTGCTCGGCGAGAAGGGCGGGGAACATCGCGGCGAGTAGTGACCAGACCAGCAGACCGAGGAGCTGAGACACGAACAGGGTCCACGGTGCGGAGCCGAGAATCAGGTTGACGGGGATCACGACGACGAACACGCCGATGCCGTAGATCGCGAGCATCGGGCGTCGACCCCAGCGGTCGGCCATGATGCCGCACAGCGGCAGCCAGAGAATGCAGATGATCTGTGCCAGCAGGCTGGCGACGTATGCCCCGTTCGGATCCATGCCCTTCGTTGCGATGGCGGTCGCGGGCGCGAAGGTCACCCAGGTGTAGTAGGTGGCGTTGGACGCTGCGGCGATCATGACGATCCTGGCGCCGATGCCGAGGAGCGCTCGGGTATCGAGCGCCTGCGCCCCGGTCGCCGGTTCCGATTCCTCGAAGACATCGGATTCGGCGGCGCTGCGGCGCAGGAACAGAGCGTAGATGCCGAGGATGCCGCCGACCGCGAATCCGATGCGCCAGCCCCAACTCTGCATGTCGTCCTTGCCGATCGCCGCCGTCAGGCCGGCCGCGAGCGCGGTGGCAGCCATGACGCCGATCGTCACACTGACGAAGACCGAACTCGACCACAGGCCACGGCGTTCCGGGGGCGCTATCTCGGCGACGTAGGTGTAGCTGACACCGCTCTCGCCACCGTGGGCGAGGCCCTGGGTGAGGCGCAGAACGAGCAGGAACAGCGATGCCAGGGGGCCGACCTGCTCGTAGGTGGGTACGAGTGCGATGAGGATACTGGTGAGTGCCAGCAGTGACATGGTGGTCACCAGCGTGAACTTGCGCCCCTTCCGATCGCCGATCAGGCCGAAGAGCCACCCGCCGACCGGCCTCGCCACGAACCCACCGGCGAAGACCGCGAGCGTCGACAGCAGTGCCGACGTCGGGTTCTCGGAGTTGAAGAGATTCGCGGCGAGGTACACCGAGAAGGTGCCGTAGAGGGTCCAGTCGAACCACTCCAGCGCGTTGCCGACGGCGGCCGCGCGCAGGGACTTGCGGCGCGCGCTCGCGCTGAGCGCGCCGGGCGGGTTATCGATGAGAGTCATGTGTGGAGTCCTTCGCGGACGACGGCTGCGGCCGGTGGCGGGTGGGTGCAAGATGCTGCAGGAACCAGTCGGCGGCGGCAGCGCTCGTCTGCTGGAAGTGGTCGGTGTACACCGAGTAGTGGCCGCCGGGGACGAGGAGCAGTTCCTTGGGTGGGTGGGCTCCGTTGAACGCGTCCAGCTGGAGATCGGTCGGGGTCAGGCCGTCCGCGTCGGCCACGATCATCAGCAATGGCGTGGTGCCGATCCTGCGGACGAACGTGCCCGGCTCGTAGGTGCGGGCGAGTTCGATCGAACGCAGCGTGACCTCGTTGCGCCAGGACGGGCAGCGGGCGGCCTCGGACGTCATGTACTCGTACGAGTCGCGCTGCGGATATGCGACCGGCGCGTCGGGGTCCGCGCTGACCGTCTGAATCGTCTCTGGTGGCGCGCCGGCGAACCGCGCCTCGCGATCGGCCTCCAGGCGATCCTGGAGTAGTGCGGCTTTCTCGTACGGCGCGCGCCGCAGGCCTGCCTCGTATCCACTGATCGTCGGCACCTGGGCGACGACGCACTTGACGCGTCGGTCGATGGCGGCGACGACGAGTGCGTGCCCACCGCTGTAGCTGCTTCCCCAGACGCCGATCCGGTCCCGGTCGACCTCGGGTCGGCTCCGGGTGAACGAGATCGCACACCGGAAGTCCTCGATCTGCCGGGCGGGATCGATCTCCTGGCGGGGTTCGCCCTCACTGAGGCCGAGGTTGCGGAAGTCGAACGTGAGCACAACGAAACCGCGACCGGCGACGACGGCGGCGTAGTCCTCCAGATCGCCGCCGGCGACCATCGACCACCCGTGCCCCATGATGACGGCGGGCAGGGGATCTGGGTAGCCCGCAGGCACGTACACCGTTCCCCGAACAAGATCACCTTGTACGGAAAACTCGATTGATTCGGCGAGCCCGTCGAAGGCGCTTCTTGGGGACGCACTGACAGCCACTGCATCTACCTCGTAATATTATCGGAGCTTCTGTCTGTATGCAGGACGCTATCGGTGGTCCGGCTCACGGATCAACGAGCAATATCCGATCGATCTATCGGCTGACCCGATTGAAGGTGGAGCACGGCGTGAACCTGCGATGGCTCGACTGCTTCTTTGCACTGTCGAAGGAACTGCACTTCGGCAGGGCGGCTGCCACCCTCTTCATCGGCCAGTCCACGCTCTCCGAGTCGATTCGGAATCTCGAGGACCATCTCGGCGGCAAACTCTTCGACAGGAGTAGTCGCAGGGTCGAGCTGACCGATTTCGGTCGCACCGCTCTCGAATCGCTCGAACCCGCCTACCTGGAACTGGTGTCAGCGGTCGATCGCTGCCGGGCCATGAACAGCGGTGACAAGATCCCCTTCACCATCGGGTTCCTCGGTGGCGGGCTGTACGAGCTGCATCAGCCGTTCGTCCGCGAGTTCGCGGACGAGTTCCCGGAGCTGGCGCTCTCGTTCGTCGAGCTGAACTACCGGACGCACTTCGCGGCGTTGGCCGACGGCGATGTCGATCTTGCCTTCTGTCGGCTGCCGGTCGGGCTCCCGGGGCTCACCAGCGGTCCCATCGTCCTCCGAGACCAGCGGGTCCTGTGCATCCCGTCCGGGCATCAACTCGCGGAGCGCACGCTGGTCGACCCGGAGCAACTCGCGGACCTCAGCATCTGCCGGATTCCGCCAGAGTCGACCGATGTCGGTTGGCAGGACTATCACTTCCCCCGGATGACGCCGAGCGGCACACCGATCGCCTCAGGTCCGACGATCACCACGATCCGCGAGGGGATCGCCGCGGTCAGCGCGGGGGAGGGCTGCCTGATGATCACGAAGCGTGCCGTCGACTATTACCGGACACCGAACGTCGAGTTCGTGGACATTGATCTGCCCTCGATGCCGTCGGCCCTGGTTCGCCGCACCAACGACCATCGACCGATCCTGGCGAAGGTGGACGCCCTGCTCTACAAGATCGCGCAGCGGTTCGGAACCGCGCCGGTGCCGGATCTCGGTGTCGGGTACGAGAGCGTGGGCGCGGTCTGACTTCGTCAGCTGCGCATGTCGTCGTACATCCGTGGAAGCGCGGCACCCGCGTCGAGGACGCCCAGGAGGCGAGCGAGGTCGCCCGACTCCTCACTGCCCAGATCGGCGAACATCTCGTGGCCGAGGGCTTCGAGAAGTGAATCGGCTTCCGCCAGTACTTCCCGCCCCTTCTCGGTCAGGGACACGAGGGACCGGCGCCGATCGGACTTGTCGCGGGTACGTGTGGCCAGCTCGTTCTCCTCCAAGTGGTCGACCGCCGCGACGACCGTGGTGGGGTCGATCCGACTACGACGGCTCAGATCCAACTGCGAGAGCGGGCCTTCTGCGCCCAGTACCGCCAGCGCGGTGTAGTGGCGGGTGCGCATGCCCAGCGGGGCCAAGCAGTGCTCCGTGAGCCGGAAGGCTACTTGTCCGAGCCTGATCAGCACACAGCCGGGATGTGCCGCGACCGGTTCCGGGACCAGGGGCTCGACCATTACGTAACTTCTCCTCCTCCTCGCGGTCTGCCGTCATCCACGGAAAACCTTGCGGACTTCATATCATCGGTAGTACAAATCATTTTTATGACGGGGGTCACTACGGGGCTACTGGCAACGATAAGGGGTGGGGCACGGTGCGGAATCGAACATCGAGAGGTAGCACACGGGTGCGTGTGCGATGGGCCTCCGCGCTCGCGGCAGTGCTCACCACAGTGTCGATGCTGACAGTCGGAGCCGAGGCGCCGGCCGCGGCTCAGCCCGGTACGGGCGCGGGCACTCAGTGGCTGTGCAACCCGGCCATGACCGCGGACCCCTGCGACATCCCGCAGGATTCGACCGATCTGCTCACGGGTGAGGTGGCGACACCCGAGCCGGTGCCGGAGTCGGACAAGCCTGTCGACTGCTTCTATGTGTATCCGACCGTCAGCAATCAAGTGTCGCTGAATGCGGACCCGGTCGCGTCGCCGGAGGTGCAGTCCATCGCGAGATTCCAGGCCGCCCGGTTCTCGAGCATCTGTCGGATGTTCGCACCGGTGTACCGACAGGTCCCACTGCCGGGCATGCCGATCGCACTCGGTGGCCTGGACGGGCCACTCGAGCTCGGCTACAGCGATGTCCTCGGCGCCTGGAACGACTACCTCGCGCACGAGAACAACGGGCGTGGTGTCATCTTCATCGGGCATTCGCAGGGAACAATGATGCTCCGCAAGCTCATTCGCGACCAGGTCGACCCGAATCCGGAACTCCGCAACCGGATGGTGGGTGCGTTCCTGATGGGCGGCAACGTCACGACTGCCCGGGGCAGCGCTACCGGGGGCGACTTCGCGAACATTCCACTCTGCACCCGACGCGGCGAGTCGGGTTGTGTGACAGCGTACTCCACCGAGCTGATCGGACTGCCCTCACTGTTCGGCAACAGTTCGCTCGATCTCCTATCGCTGCGGTCGGGTCTGCCGAACGGTCCCGGGTATCAGGTGGCGTGCACGGATCCCGCGGTTCTCAGCGGCGATGCGCAACCGGTCGGAGTCACCGTTCCGAGCGCGCCGTTCTCGTTCGGATTCATCTCGGTACTGATGGACTACACCACTCTCCCCGACAGGCAGCCCACCTCGGCGTCCACCTGGTCGACGAGCCGAGGCCGGGGTGTCGGGGCATGCGTCGAGACGAACGGGTTCCACCGCTACCGCATCGACATGATCGTTCCCCAGCCGATCAACGAATTGCCGCTGTTCGACACCCACCTCGTCGACATCAACTACGGGCTCGATCGACTCGTCGACATTGCAGGTCAGCAGACCGCTTCTTGGCTGGCCGCGCCACACTGACGGCGCGGGCGAGTCAGAGTGCCACGTCCCGTTCCAGCCCGAACCAGAAGTGCTCGCCGCCGTCGAAGACGAGCTTGCCCTTGCCGTTCATGACGCCGATGACGGTGTCGTCGTCGACCTTCTTGAAGTGATCGAACACCGGCATGCCGTCGTAGACCATGGTCGCGGTGACCTCGCCGCGGAAGCGCACCTCCCACAGGCTGGCCTCGCCGTGCCCGGTTCCGATGTCGGAGAACAGCTGTCCGTCGTCGCCGCGACACAGTAGGGGCTGGACGTCGGTCGCACTCGCGAAGGCCTTGCCGTACCAGTGGGCCCGCTCCAGGAGGCGGCTGGTGCGGTGCCCGGTATCGAATGCGAAACCGCGCCAGCGGAATCCGACGAGGTCGGCGGTCCGGCATGGTTCCAGCCGGGTCCACAGTGCGTCGAGTTCACGCGGATCGATTCGATCGGTGCGGGCTCGCAGCGCCGTGACGTCGTCGTGCACGCTCATGGTCGATCTCCTGTGTCGTCGGGTGTGAAGGTGAGTACCGCCTTGACCACCTCGCCGGATCGCGCCGCAGCCACGGCATCGTCGATCCTTTCGATCGGAAAGGTCCGCACGAGCTTCTCGACCGGGAATCTGCCCTGCCGCCACAGGTCCACGAGTGCCGGCAGGAACGTCAGTGGGTCGGCGTCGCCCTCGATGACGCCGGTGAGGGTGCGGCCCACGAGCAGGTGGCTCTGGTCGACCGTGATCGGGTTGCGGCCCGGCCGCAGGCCCAGCGTCGCGCACGTTCCCGGTGTGCCCAACGACGACAACGCCTGACGGACAACCGGCTCCGTTCCGACCGACTCCACCGCGAAGTCGACGCCGCCGCCCGCGGCGTGGCGCACCGCCCGGCCCACGTCGTCGTGGTCGGCGGGGGAGAGCGCCGTCGTGGCGCCCAGTTCGAGCGCCAGCGCCCGGCGCGTGGGGAGGGGATCGACCGCGACGACGTTGTCGCATCCGGTGATGCGTGCGGCCATGACCGCCGCCATTCCGACGGCACCGAGACCGAACACGGCGAGGGACGCCCCGGGGCCGGGGCGGAGCACGTGGAGGACGGTCCCGGCCCCGGTCTGCAGGCCGCAGCCGAGAGGGCCGGCGAGTGCGACGGGTACGTCATGCGGCAATCGCACCGTGTTGCGGGCGGAGGTCACGGCGTACGAACACATCGACGACTGCCCGAACCAGTTGCCGTGCAGAGCAGACCCGTCGGCATCGGTGAGGGTGGTACTGCCGTCGGCGCGCGTGCCGCCGTAGTTGAGAGCCGCGAAGTGCGTGCAGTAGGCGGGCCGCCCGCGCATGCAGTTGCGGCAGGTGCGACACGAGTCGAAGCCGAGGACCACCGGGTCGCCCGGCGCCAGGCCGGTCACGTCGTCACCTACGGCCTCGACCACCCCGGCCCCTTCGTGCCCCAGCACCGCAGGCAGTGGGATCGGAACGCCGCCCGCCGCGGCCGTGAGGTCGGTGTGGCAGATGCCCACGCCGTGGACGCGCACCAGCACCTCGTCGGCGCGGATGCGAGGCACCCGGACGGGCTCGAGTCCGAAGGGCTGTCCGTGCGTGCGCAGCACGGCAGCGGTCGCCGAGGTGCTCACGCTTCGGCCGTCTCGCCGAGCAGCGTCGCGAGCATGAGTGTGCGGACCCGCGCCTCGTTGGCTGCGGTCGGCTCGAAGCGCATCACCCGGCCGACGTCCAGTACCAGGCTCAGTGCCGCATGGACGAGGAACCGGCACTCGACCGTGGAGAGTTCGGTGCGGGTTTCCCCGAGCAGGAGGGCCCACTCCTCGACGTTGAGGCGCTGAGTGTTCCGCAGTTCGGTGCGTTGCGCGTCCGGCAGACTTCCGATCTCGGCGAAGTACACGCTCATCAGCTCGGATTGCGCGAACGAGAGACGCACGTAGACCTCCACGAGCGACTGCAGGGCCTGCCGTGGCGTGGTGGAATCGCCGAGCGCGGTGCTCACCGCGACCGCGAGACGGTCTGCGGCGCGGTGGAACGCCGCGGCCAACAGGTCTGCCTTGCTCGCGAAGTGGCGGTACACGCCGGACGCGTTGATGCCCGCAGCGTGACCTATCTCCTCGATGCTCACCTCGTGGTACCCATGGTCGTGGAACAACAGGATGGCCTCGTGGAGCAGGACTTCCCGCTTGTTGGACAACGGGATTCCACCCACCGTGGGGCCTAGCTGTGACGGTTCTTCGGCGGGGAGCGTGGTCGCGGCGACCGAGTGGCAGGCGTCGAGGAGTAGACGTTCCATCCGCTTCTGCGGGAGCGCCGAACGGTGGACGGTGATGCTGCCGATGACACTGAGTACGGCGACACAGATCTGAAGGTTGTCCCGCCGGTCGAGGCCCGGGCGGGTCTCCTCGAGTGTCGCGCCGATCCTCCGATTGACGGTCACGATGGTGCCGCGGATGCACTCGCGGTCGCGGGACTCGAGATAGCGGCTCTCCCAGCGGTAGAGGCCGGCGGTCCGCCTGTTGGCGACGGTGGTGCGGATGGCGGCCAGGATCTGCTGGTCGAGACGCTCGGCCGCGCTCGGCGCGATCACGTTCGCGTCCTCCACGATGGCGTCCTCGAGCGCCGTCGCCAGGCCGGTGGCGGCGTGCAGGAACAATGCGTACTTGTTGGGGAAGTGGCGGTAGAGCGCCGGTCCGGAAATGCCGACCGTCGAGGCGATCTCGTCGATACTGACACTGTGGTAGCCGCGCTCGCTGAATGCCTCCGCGGCCACCGCGGCGATCTGCGCCTTCCGGTTCTTCGGCCTGCGTCTGGTCTCCCCGGTAGCGTTGTGCTGCAGGTCGATTCGAATGCGCCCCGCG
This sequence comes from Prescottella sp. GW823-FHT02E09, assembly GCF_058797375.1. Taxonomy (NCBI): domain Bacteria; kingdom Bacillati; phylum Actinomycetota; class Actinomycetes; order Mycobacteriales; family Nocardiaceae; genus Rhodococcus; species Prescottella sp. GW823-FHT02E09. Next base: position 159,098 of record NZ_JBXAJP010000006.1, on the reverse strand, counting down.
CGAGTCCCGGTCCTCGTCCTTTCCGCCACCGAACCTCCTCACGAGTGGGACTGGTGGCCGAAGCATAGCTCACAGGTGAGTCTCGATATCTGTAGATTCGAAACCGGATTTCCCGGTCCGTCAAGTTGATTCGCCAGTACGGGAGGGGTTGACAAAAGGGCTGGGCGTCGCGAAAGTTAGCGCCGATTCTTGCACCGCTCGGGTTCGGTCCACATGGCTGGATGCTTCACCGTTCGTGTCGGTACCCCCGTTTCCTCCGGGGCCGGCTCACGGATACGGCAGAGGAAGGGGTTCGGGTATGACCACGACGACGGGCAGCGGGCTGCAGCGGGAACTGCGCGATTCGGTCCTGGAACTGACCATCGCGCGGCCCGAACGGATGAACGCCGTCGACATGCCTACGATGCGCGACCTCGGTGCCGCCATCCGTGCCGCCGGCAGTGATCCCGGCGTCCGCTCGATTCTGATCACAGGTGCCGGTAGCGCGTTCTGCACGGGTGCGGATCTGGCTGCGACCGTGTCGGATCCGGCGGATCCCGCGATCGTCATGGATGTCGCCAACGAGGCGATCCGAGCCATCGTCGAGGTCCCGGTTCCGGTCGTCGCGGCGGTCAACGGGCCGGCCGCGGGGATCGGGGTCTCGATGGCGCTCGCCGCCGACCTCACGTACGCGGCGGACAGCGCGTACTTCCTGCTCTCGTTCGTCGGTATCGGGCTGATGCCGGACGGGGGATCGAGCGTGCTGGTCCCGGCCGCGATCGGCCGGGCGAAGGCCGCAGAGATGGCACTGCTCGGTGAGCGGGTGCCCGCAGCCGATGCCGACCGGTTGGGCCTGGTGTCGCGCACGCTGCCGGACGACGAGCTCGTGGCGCACGCCCGCGCTGTCGCAGCCCGGCTGGCGTCGGGGCCGCGCCGCGCGCTCGAACTCACCAAGAGAGCGCTCGCGGCGGGCACACTGGCCGCTTTGGACGGCGCACTCGAACGGGAGAAGGTCGGTCAGTCGGAGCTTCTCGCGTCGGCGGACTTCGCCGAGGGGGCTGCCGCGATGCTGCAGAAGCGACGTCCCCGGTTCCCCTGAAGAGTGGAATCTGCGTCCACTTCTCCACCGACTGTCCGGCTGTGGATGCTGGCGGACGATCGTCCGATCAATGCTGGTGAACGGCCATTCCAGATGGTTGTGCGGGCGCGACCGACCGCGCCGACACACTCCAGAGCAAACCGAGAATATCGATTAACAAAGTTGCTCACCGAAACCGCTCATAACATGTAATCTGCCTCACATCGAACCACGGGTCCGGTCAGGTCGGGAGGACCCGCCACGCACGAGAGGAACCCTCGATGGTCACTTCCGCTGCTGTGCCCGCCGCCTCGCTCGAGGCGCAACGGTCCCGTCGCACCAACTGGAACAACCAGGTTGCGCGCCACGCCCGCATGATCCCGGAGCGCGAGGCGCTGCGTTTCCAGGGCGCCTCGATCACGTGGTCGGCGCTGCACGATCGGGTCGAACGGCTCGCGGACGCGCTGTCGCGTCGTGGCGTCGGCTTCGGGGACAGGGTCCTGATCCTCATGCTGAATCGCCCGGAGTACCTCGAGGCGGTGCTCGCCACCAATGCGCTCGGCGCGATCGCGGTGCCGGTGAACTTCCGCATGACCGTCCCCGAGGTCGCGTACCTGGTCCGGGACAGCGGCGCCGATGCCGTGATCACCGATACGACGTTGGCGCCACTCGCCGCCGCGGTCCGGGCGGAGACCGGTGGGCTGCAGTTGGCCGTCACGGTCGGCGCCGGCTCGGAAGGAGGTGTGCTCGGGTACGAGGATCTCGTGACCGAGGGCGGGGAACATCGTGCCGTGCAGGATATTCCGGACGACACCCCGGCGCTCATCATGTACACGTCGGGCACCACTGGGCGTCCCAAGGGTGCAGTGCTCACGCACAGCAACATGGAGGCCCAGGCCCTCACCTGCATTCGCGCCTTCCAGTTGAACCGCGCCGACGACATCGGGTTCTGTGCGTCGCCGATGTTCCACATCGCGGCGCTGGGTTCGATGGCTCCGAGCCTCATGCTGGGCCTGACCACCGTGATCTACCCGGTCGGCGCGTTCGACCCCAACACGCTGCTCGACGTTCTCGAGGAGGAGCAGGTCACCACGCTGTTCCTGGTGCCGGTCCAGTGGCAGGCCGTGTGTGCGGTGCAGCAGGCGCAGCCGCGAAAGTTGAAGCTGCGCGGTATTTCCTGGGGTGCAGCCCCCGCATCGGACACCGTGCTCCGGGCGATGGCCGAAACCTTCCCGGATGCGTCGAACGTCGCGGTGTTCGGGCAGACCGAGATGTCGCCGATCACGTGCGTGCTCGACGGCGAGGACGCACTCCGCAAGCTGGGGTCGGTGGGGCGGGTGATCCCGACCGTCCAGGCCCGGGTCGTGGACGACGACATGAACGACGTCGCACCCGGTGCGGTCGGCGAGATCGTCTACCGGGGTCCGACGATGATGCTCGAGTACTGGCGGAACCCGGCCGCCACGGCGGATGCGTTCCACGGCGGGTGGTTCCACTCGGGAGATCTGGTGCGCATGGACGACGAGGGCTTCGTCTACGTGGTCGATCGCAAGAAGGACATGATCATCTCCGGCGGCGAGAACATCTACTGCGCCGAGGTGGAGAACGCGCTGTTCGCGCACCCGAAGATCCTGGAGGCGGCCGTGATCGGCCGGCCGGACCCCAAGTGGGGTGAGATTCCGGTGGCGGTGGTCGCGCTGCGTCCGGAAGCCGGCGGAAGTCTCACGCTCGCCGAACTGCAGCCGTTCCTCGACGAGCAGTTGGCCCGCTACAAGCATCCGAAGGCAGTGGTGTGCGTGGAAGCCCTGCCGCGCAATGCGAGTGGCAAGGTCGTCAAGGGCGATCTGCGGGGTGGGACGGCCGTCGTGCAGGGCTGACCGCGGAGGAGGCCGCAGGGGCCTCGGGTTCGACACGGAACTGGGGAGGGCCGGCGAATGAGCTACGAGTTACCCACCGCGAAGGGGCCGATGCAGGACGTCGCGCTCCAGGGCGGTTACCTCATCGGCTTCTCCGTGCAGGCCCTCGTCGCGCTGGCGCGGGCGGTGCTGCGGGGGAGGTTGTCGCTCGGTGAGACGGTGAGTCAGACACTGTTCATCGGTCGGGTGAGCACCGGTCCGTCGCTGCTGTTGATGATTCCGATCGGTGTGTTCGTCGCCGTGTCGGTCGGTGAACTGGCGGGGAGGATCGGTGCCGGCGGCTACTCCGGTGCGGTGGTGGCATTCATCATCGTGGGGCAGGCCTCGGCGCTGGTGTGCGCGCTCATGATGGCCGGGGTGGCCGGCTCGGCGATCTGTACCGACCTGGGCTCGAGGAAGATTCGCGAAGAGATCGACGCGATGGAGGTCATGGGGATCGACGTGCTCGAGCGACTCGTCGCGCCCCGCCTGATCGCGGCCGCCGTGGTGTCGCTCGCGCTGTGCGCGATGGTCACCTTCGGCGGCGTGATGGCCTGCTACCTCTATCACATCTACGTCCAGCACCTGCCGGCCGGAACGTTCATGGCGACCTTCAGCCAGTACGGCCGCATGTCGGACTTCGTGATGGCCCTCGTGAAGGCCGCCATCTTCGCGCTCACCTCGACACTGGTGGCCACCTTCAAGGGTTTGCACGCCAAGGGCGGGCCCCGGGGTGTGGCCGACGCCGTCAACGAGGCCGTGGTGATCGCCTTCGCGCTCGTGTTCATCGTGAACACCGCGCTGTCGGCGCTGTACACGGTGATCGTCCCGGCGGTAGGGGCGTACTGATGGTCGGCTTCGACACCAGAGTGCGATTACGCCGGGCGGCCCGGCCGGTATCCGCCGTCCTCGATGGTCTCGCCGACGTGGGCCGCCATGTCACGTTCTTCTACCGAACCCTCGTCTCGCTGCCGTACGCCGCGACGCGGTACCGCAAACACGTTCTCACGCAGATCAGCGAGGTCAGCTTCGGCACCAACTCGGTCCTGGCGGGCGGCGGGACCATCGGAATCGTGTTCGCGATGTCCCTCGCGGCCGCGATGATGCTGGGCGTCGAGACGCATCGCGGACTCGAACTGATCGGGATGACAACACTTTCGGGAATGCTCTCGGCCATCGCGAACACCCGCGAACTCGCGCCGGTAGTGGTCGCGATCGCCCTGGCCGCGAAGGTGGGAACCGGATTCACCGCGCAACTGGGCGCAATGCGGATCTCCGACGAGATCGACGCCCTCGACTCGATGGCGGTGCGGTCGATCCCGTTCCTCGCCGGCACCCGGGTGCTGGCCGCGATGGTGTGCGTCCTGCCGATCTTCATGATCGGACTGCTCGCCAGCTACCTGTCGACGCGACTGGTGATCGTGTTCTGGGGCGGGGCGTCGTCGGGCACCTACGACTACTTCTTCCATCTGGCGCTGTCGCCGACCGATCTCGTGTACTCGGCGGTCAAAGCCATCGTGTTCGCGGGCGTCGTCGCCCTCGTGCACTGCTCGTACGGTTACTTCGCGTCGGGTGGTCCCGCCGGGGTGGGGCAGGCCGCCGGGCGCGCCCTCCGGACCGCGATCCTCGCGATCGGCATCCTCGACGTGCTCATGACGTTCGCGCTGTGGGGCCTGGTACCCACGATCCCTGGAATGGGGGTCTGACGTGGACGTGTACAACCGCCGCCGGACGGCCTTCCTCGTGCGCGGCGTCATCGCCGTGCTGGTCGCGGTGGTCGCCGGCACGGCTATGGTGTTGCGGGGATCCGGTCAGCTGCAACGGGACCCGGAGGTGATGGTCGCGATTCCGGCGTCGGCGGGACTCGTCAACGGAGAGGCGCCGGTCCGTTACAGCGGGGTCAACATCGGCCGCATCTCGGGGATCGAGTCGGGCACCGAGTCGTCGATCGTCCGCCTGCAGATCGACGCCGGCGCCATCGGATCGATCCCCGCCACCGTCACGGCACGGGTGGTGCCCCGCACCTTCTTCGGGGACATCTACATCCAACTCGTCGACGATCCGGCGGCGACGCCGCCGGGGTCGGAGGCGAGCCTGTCCGACGGCGACGAACTGCGCCTCGACACCGGACCGGATGCGGTGGCGCTGTACGAGGTCTACACCCGGCTCGTGGACATCCTGGACCGGATGCAGCCGCAGAAGATGCAGGTGGCCTTGTCGGCGCTGGCGCAGGCACTGGACGGCCGCGGCGAGACGGTGGGGCGGATCGTCGACCGGTTGGACAATGCGTCGCGGACGCTCACCCCGGCCGTTGAGACCTTCCTCGATGCGACCCCCGAGTTCCGGACGGTGTTGCAGGCGTTGGACGTCGCGACCCCGGACGTGGTCGCGACGCTGGCGTCGGCGACGTCCGTGTCCGGCAGCCTGGTCGACAACGCGGATGCGCTGTCCGAGACCCTCGGAGCAGCAGCGAGTTTCGCTCCGGTCATGGCCGGATTCCTCGGCGAGCAGCGCGACCGGATCGTCACGGTGCTCGATTCGGCCGGAGTGATCATGGCGACCACCGCGGCGGATCCGTCCGGTCTGGTCGACACGCTGGAGGGGGCGCGGACCTTCGGTGCGGCCGGTGCCCGGGTGTTCTCCACCGGGCACTTCGACATCACCGCCGTGCCGACGTTCACCGATCCCATGCCCTACACGGCCGCGGACTGCCCCGCCTACGGCGCGCTGTCGGGGGCATGTGGGCCCGTCGGCGTCGACGGCGCCGTCGAGGAGCAGCAGGCGCTGCAGGTCCTACAGGACCGGTTACTCGGCGCGGCAGCGGATTCGGGGCCGGCGCCGAGTCCGGTGTCCACGCTGATGCTGGGGCCGCTGGTGCGGGGAACCGAGGTGCAGATCCGATGAAGGTGGCCTGGGTTCCGCTCGTGAAGGTGATCGGCTTCTGCGCGGTGGGTGTCGCGTGTGCCTCGTTGGTCGCGAACACGCTGTCGGTTCCGGTGCGCGGCGCCACCGAGAGATACACCGTCGAGTTCACCGATGTCGAGGGTCTGGGCGAGGGCAACGCCGTGACGATGTCCGGTGTGCGGGTAGGCCGGGTCGACTCCATCGAGTTCGCCGACGCGGGTGGTGGTACCAGCAAGGCCGTCGTCGGGATCGAGGTGTCGTCGGACCACCCGCTCGACCGGAACGTCACCGCGGCCGTGCGGTACGGCGACATGCTCGGTGCCCGGTACCTCGCGCTCACGCCACCCCCGAGTAACGCGGCCGCGGCGGGCGGGCCGCCGCAGGCACTGGAGCCCGGCGGCGTCGTCCCACTCGAACGGACCACTCCACCGGTCGACCTCACCGCGCTCATGAACGGATTCGCGCCGCTGTTCGACGCGCTCGAGCCCGCTGAGGTCAACACGCTGACCCGCGGATTCGTGGAGACCTTCGACGGCCGTGGATCGACCGTCGCGACGCTGCTCGACCGGATCGGCTCGCTCACTGCCGATCTCGCGAACCGCCGGGGAGTTTTCGAGGAACTGATGTCGAACATGACCACCCTGATGGGGTCGGTCGACGCGCGGCAACCGCAACTCGAGGAACTCGTCACCGGTCTGCGTGATCTCAGCACCTCGGTGGCCGGCAGCAACGACCGACTGGCAGCACTGCTGGACAACGGGAATCGGGCCGTGGCATCGCTCGCGGAGGCACTGTCTCGGTCGCAGGGCGCGTTCGGCAGTTCGATCACCGACCTGACGTCGGTCACCGATGCCTGGATCGCCGACACCGGTGCGTTCGAGCGGTTCGTCGCGCAGATGCCCCAGTTCGCGGACGGGGTGAACCGGATCAGCGGCTACGGCGGATTCGTCAGCCTCTACCTGTGCAACTTCGTCCTGAAGGTCGGCGACGTGGAGGCTGACATCTTCGGCACGACCCACTCGGAGGTGTGCCGATGATGTTCCTGGTCAGGATCATCGACGTCGTCGTCGGGATGTGGCTGTTCCTCTTCCGCGGCGAGCGCCGCCCGGGTGTGGGCAGTCCCCTGGCGCTGGGCACCGTCGGGATCGTGCTGTTGGTGGCCGGCCTCGCGGCGGCGATCGGCATCCCCAAGGTGTGGTATCTGGCCCGGACCAGCCCCTACACGGCCGAACTGGCCAACGCCAGCGGTCTGTCCGGCGGCGACCCGGTCTACGTCGCGGGCGTGCCCGCCGGACGTGTCGAGGGCATCGACCTCGCGGGCGATCATGTGCGTGTGGACTTCCGGCTCGACAACGGGCAACCACTCGGGAACCGGACCACCGCCACCGTGCGGCTGAAGACGGTCCTCGGCAAGCGGTATCTCGAGGTGGTGCCCGCAGGGATCGTCGACGAGGGCGTGTCCGACGCGACGGCGGCGAACGTCATCCCGCTTGCCCGGACCACCGTGCCGTACAGCCTCGACGACGTCAGCCGGGACGCCACCGAGGCGTCGGCGCAGATCGACGTGAAGGCGCTGGAAGCGATGCTGACGACGCTGTCCGACGTGATGCCGGACGATCCCGAGCAGCTCGGCAAGGCTCTCGCGGGCATCAGTGGAGCCTCCGCGGTGGTCTCACAGAACGCCGAGCAGATCGACCAACTGCTGGCGATGTCGCGGTCGCTGTCCGATCTCGCGGTCCGGCAGAGTGATTCGCTGACCACGACGGTGGCGAACGCACAGACCATCGTCCGCACGCTCGCGGTGCGCAAGGAGGTGCTCACCCGACTGGTGGAGAACCTGCGTTCCGTGCTCTCGACCCTGGCGACCACCTACGTCGAACACGAGGAGGAGTTCGGACAGATGACCACGAACCTGGTCGAGGTGACCGATACGTTGCAGCGCAACGCCGACCACATCGACCTGATCCTCACGCGGCTGCCGCGGGCACTGCGCGCGGCCACCGACGCGACGGGTAACGGATCGTGGACCGACGTCACAGCCCCCGCAGCCGTGGTCCCCGACAACATGCTGTGCGCGCTCGGCGTGATGCAGGGGTGCCGATGAGCAGCCCGACACATCTGAGGACCACCGGCCGCGTCGTGCTCGCCGCGGCCCTGGTGATCGCCGTCGCGGCCGGCGGCTGGTTCGTGTTCGCGGCGACCGATCGCACGAAGACCGTGTACGTCGACTTCGCGTACGTCAACGGCCTCTACCCGGGCAGCAACGTCACCGTGCTCGGGGTGCCGGTCGGCACGGTCACCGCGGTGGAACCACTGGGGACCCACGTCCGGGTGACGGCATCGGTGACCGACACCGTCGACCTGCCGGCGGACGCCCACGCCTACGTGCTGAACCCGTCGGTGATCAGCGATCGGCACCTCGAATTCGGCCCGGTCCATCGGGGCGGCCCGACCCTCGAGGACGGCGCGGAGATACCGCTCGAGCGCAGCCATGCGCCCATCGACTTCGACGGACTTATGGGCAGCCTCAGCACTCTCACCGACGCGCTGGGGCCGGACGGTGGCAACGCGGGCGCACTGCTGTCTCAGGCGGCGACCGGTCTGGACGGCCGCGGCGACGACTTCAACCGTGCCGTCCGGAACCTAGGCGCTGCAACGGGTGTCGTGGGTGCACGCAGCGAGGACATCGGGGCCGTGGTCGAGAACCTGAACACGCTCGTGGTCCAACTCGACGAACGGCAGGTGAGCCTCGACGCGCTGGTGTCCGACCTCGCAGCGCTCGGCGACGAATGGGCGGCGCAGGACCTCGACATCTCCCAGCCGTTGCAGGATCTGGCGACCGTCTTCGACCAGATCGATCGCTTCACCGCCGAACACGGCGACGACGTGGGTGCGATTTCGCAGAACATGTCGGCTCTCGGTGACGCGCTCGCCGCGAATCGGCCGGGTCTGGCCGAGTTCATGGACCTGGTTCCGCTGCTGATGCAGAATCTGTCGAACACCGTCGGACCCGACGACCGCGGCCGGATCCGGCTCAACATTTCCACTGCCCTCACCCAGTTCGCGGTGGCGCAACCCCTGTGCGAGCAGTACCCGATGCCGCTGTGCACGGGCGCCGGATTCACCAATCCGATCTCGTTTCCGATCAGCGCGTCCGACCCGTTGGGGCTGGCGACCCTGCTGTCGGGCGGGGCCGCGCCGGCCGGGGGGAACTGATGCGGCGCCGGGGAGTTCTGACGATCGCGCTCGCCGGAGCCCTGGCCACCGCCGGCTGCGGTGCCGGAATCCAGGATCTACCGTTGGGCCGGTCCGTGCCCGGCGACAACTACACAGTGAGCGTCCAGCTTGCACACGCCGACGGGTTGCTCCTCGGCGCCGACGTCCGTCACGGTCAGCGCGTGATCGGCCGGGTCGCGCACCTGTCCACCGACACCGTCGGGGCGGTCGTGGACCTGAGCCTGACGTCGTCGGTCGAGCTCCCCGACAACGTCGAGGTGGCGGTGGAGTTGCCGTCCGCGCTGGGCAGCCCGTTCGTCCGTCTCCGGGCGCCCGAGCAACCCTCCGGCGGCACCCTTTCCGACGGCGATGTGATCGTCCTGTCCCGCACCGAGATCGGGCCGCAGATCGAGACCGTGCTGGCCACCCTGGGTGCGGTCCTGACCGGTAGCGGGTTCGATCAGTTGCAGACCGTGATCGGTGAACTGAACGCCGCCTTCGACGGTCGCCCCCAGCAGGTGCGGAACCTGCTCGACACCGTCACCGCCCTCACCGGGTCGGCCACGGAGCACCAGCAGGAATTCGACGCCGCGACCGATCTCGCCGCGGACATCTCACGCGAGCTGGTGGCACAGCAGGACGTCATCGACGGGTTCCTCGACATCGCACCCGAGACGGTGAACATCCTGGCGGGACAGCGTGATCGCATCGCGTCCCTGCTCGATTCCAGCGCGCGACTGGCCGAACACGTGGACTTCGTGACATCTGGTTCGTCGACCGGTCTCGATGCCGTGATCGGCGACGCGGCGACGGTGGTGGCGTCGCTGCGTTCGTACAACTCCCGCATCGGCGAGACCCTCGCGAACATGAACAGCTTCCTCGGGAACTTCGACCGTGCCGCCAAGGGCGACTACCTGATGTTCGACGGCACCCTCGACATCCCGGCGAGCATCGAGAACCTGCTCACCGGCGGGACGGCTGCACTGCCGCCCGAGGCCGGGTCGCTGCAGTCGCTGCTGTCGGGAGGTATCGGATGAGGCGGGTCGTGCTGGTTCAGCTGATCCTGTTCGCACTCACTGCCGCGGTGGTCGTGCCGTTCGGCATCGCGTATGTGGCCGGGTCGCGCGCCTTCGGTGATCCGATCCGACTGCACGCGAACATGTCCGACGCGCTCGGGCTCACCGCGGGAACGAGCGTCACATACCGCGGCGTACAGATCGGGAAGGTCGCCTCGGTGGGACTCGACGACGAACATGGCGGTGCGCGTGTCGAATTCGACCTCGATCCGGGAACCCGGATCCCTAGGGACAGCATCGCGAAGGTCGGGATGGGGACCGTCGCCGGCATCCAGAACGTCGACATCTTCCCGAACACCGACGCCGGACCGTATCTGGAGGACGGCGACACCCTCGCCGCGCCGCAGGACCAGCAGCCGGTCCAGATGGATCGACTGATGGGTGACGCCGCGAGGCTCCTCGGCAGCATCGACCCCGAGTCAGTCAGCACGCTCGGCACCGAGTTGGGCGCCTCCTTCGAGGGACTCGGGCCGAGTCTGACGGGACTCATCGACGACGGCGATCGGCTCAGCGTGCTACTCGAGCGGCAGGCACCCGAATTGCGCTCGCTGCTCACGCGCACCGCCAGCCTGGTGGGGACGATGGCCGTGGGCTCCGACGCGTTCGTCCGCGGGATGGGTGCGGCCCGCACCTTCAGCGGGCAGCTCGACGCCAACCGGCCGGTCCTGGTGTACCTGGTCGACCGTTCGCCCGAGGCGCTCACCCGCACCCGGGAACTGTTCGACCGCTACCACGGCACCTTCGGTGACCTGCTGGCGAATCTCGCGACCGTCACCCCGGTCATCTCCGACAGACGGAACGCGCTGGCCGCCGGACTCGACGAGATTCCCCGGGGGCTCGGCAAGCTCGAGTCGATCGTCAAGGGCGACAGAGCGGAGTTCGCGCTCGTCGCGACGCAGGGCCCCGTGTGCAACTACGACACGACTCGGCGTGCCGTCGGCGATCTCACGCCCACCACGCCGAACCTCACGCTGTACTGCCCACCCGGACCCGACATCGCGCAGCGAGGATCGCGAACGGCGCCGCGCCCCGACGATCTCGGACTACTGAACGCGACCACACCGGGCACGGTCATCGGCCCGCCGATGGTGCAGGACCCGATCCTCGTCCCCACCGGGGTCGAGGCGCTCGACCAATGGAACCGACTGCTGGAGGAGCTCGGAGATGGCGAACGATGAGCCGGACAACGGCGACGACACCGGGACCGCCGGGGCGGTCACCACGATGCGTCAGCCGGCGCCGGATGCGGTCGCGGGGGTGAGCGAGTCGTCGTCCACCGACCGGCGCCGGTTCGGGATCGTCCCCGTCACGATCCTCGCGGCGCTGGCCGTCGTCCTCGGCGCGGTGGCGGGCTGGCAGTGGTGGGAGCAGCGGCAGCGCGATGCGATGCGCGCGGAGGCGGTCGACACCACCCGCGACTACGCGCAGACGATGGCGTCGTTCGACTATCAGAACCTGGACGCGAACCGCGACAAGATCGCGGGCATGTCGACGCCCGAGTTCACCGGCAAGTACGACGAGATGGTCGACGCGCTGCGGACACTCGTCACCGACGGTCAAGGGCAGGCGACGGCCACCGTCACGAACATCGGTGTCCAGAGTCTCGACGATTCGAACGCGGTGGTGCTGGCCTTCGTCGACCAGGAGGCGAAGAATGTGATTGCTCCCGAAGGCAAGTCGCAGAAGTACCGGATGGTCGTGATGCTCGAGCGGGACGGTGACCGCTGGATCGTCGACAACGTCGAGACCAGGTAGCGACGAGGAGCGGAGGAATCCCATGCCGATCAACTACCTCGACCTCGCGGGCACCGAGCCGCGGCTGACAAACGAGCGCACCCGGATCCGTATTGCGACGGCACCGCGCCGGCGAGGGCGCCCGGCCCGGATCTCCGACGCGCTCGACTTCTGGTCGTTCGCCGGCGGTGCCGCGAACGTCGTGATGCAGTTGTCGTGGCCGGAGGTGGGGCACGGTGTGGCGGAGAGCAAGGTCGAGTCCGGCAGCCTCGTCAAGCATCCGTGGAAGCGTGCCCGCACCACGTTCACGTATCTGTCGGTCGCGATCCTCGGCACCGAGAGCGAGCGTCGCGCCTACCGGGAGGCGGTGAACGGCGCGCACCGGTACGTACGATCCGACGAGACCAGTCCGGTGCCCTACAACGCCTTTCACCGGGAACTGCAGTTGTGGGTGGCGGCCTGCCTGTTCATCGGCTTCGAGGACACGCACCAGTTGCTGCACGGGCGGATGACGCCCGAACAGGCCGAGGAGTTCTATCGGTCGTCGGCGACCCTCGGCACCACGTTGCAGGTCACCGACGACATGTGGCCGGCCACCCGCGCCGACTTCGACCGGTACTGGAACATCGCCTGCGAGCGGGTTGCGATCGACGAGACCGTCCGCGCCTACCTCACCGATCTGATCGGACTGCGGATGGTGTCGTGGCCGCTGCGACTGGTGTTCGGCAACCTGCTGAAGTTCCTCACCACGGGCTTCCTGGCCCCGTTGTTCCGGGAGCAACTCGGTCTGGAATGGAGCGAGGACGATCGACGTCGGTTCGAGCATCTGTTCATCTTCGTCGCGTTCGTCAACCGCTTCGTCCCCCGGTTCGTGCGGCATCTGCCGAGCCGGGTCCTGATGCGTGACCTGCAGCGCCGAATCCGGTCCGGGAAGAGCCTCGTGTAAGTCGCCACACCGGGCCGGAATTGTCACCTTCTGGTGTTTCGCGTGGTGCGCGGCGCATTCGTCGGGTTTGATTCGAGGAGTCATGCCCGCAATACCGGAACAGAGGGTGAACGTTTGACCGAGACACAGTCACCGGCGAAGCCCAGCGGCGCCGCAACCGACTACTTCGAGCCCGACGATCGATGGGTTCCCGTCGATCGGCGATGGTTGGGCCTCGACCGCAGGACGATCGTTCCGACATTGGTCGTCCTTGCCTTCGTGATCATCATGGGCACGGTCCTGCCCGCCATCGACGACGCCGTCCCCTACGGCGACCGGGTCGCCGCGGGCGATGTGATGGAGGTCGATGGTGGCGTGACGTTCGTTCCCTCCGCTGACTGGGGCATCACGTCCGGCGTGCGGGTCGGGGACAAACCGGCTTCCGGGTCGTATCCTTCCGACGCGACAGTTGTGGACGGGGACGTCTCCTTCTCGGTTCGCACCGCGCCCTTCTCCGGGGATGCGGCGGGGCTCCTCGACCAGATCAGGCAGACTGCCGCGGCGCTGAACAGCGCCAACGGGTTCCAGGTCGCCGGCGACCCGGTCGACATCACCACCGCGGACGGCAGTCGCGGCGTGCTCGCGAGGTACTCGGGTACGGCGTCCGACGGCGTCATCGCGGCGTTCGTGTTCGACGGGCTCGGTGTCGAGGTCGTAGCCGTGGGGCCCGCAGAGGTCGAGTCCGATGCGTCCTCGGACATCGGACACATGATCTCCAGCATCAGTCACAGGCAGGGGGAAGGTGTATGAGCACCATCGAGACGACGATCGACGACCTGGAACAGGCTCGCGTCACGGCGATCGACAACTCCGGCTGGGGTCGGTCGTTCACGTTCTACCAGCCACGCAACGCGGCCTTCTGGGTGTACCTGCTGTTGGTCACCAGCGGAACCTTCACCTTCTTCTCGATGCTCGCCAGCGCATCCGGCGCTTACGGCCGGGCAATCGCCGTCGCGGTCGTCTCGTTCACCGTCTACGGGGCGGTGTTCTGGTGGTTCACCCGGCACATCGACAGGTACGCCCGCCAGCCGATCAAGCTGATCGTCGTCGCGTTCCTGTGGGGCGGATTCGCCGCGACGTGGGTGATGGCGGCCAACGCCAACGATGCCCTGCGATCCCTGTACGCCAAGGTCTTCGGGCAGGCCTGGTCCCTCGACTGGGGTGCCGGCCTCGCCGCGCCCTTCACCGAGGAGATCGCCAAGGGGATCGGTCTGCTACTGCTCATTTCGTTGGCGCCGCGTCTGGTGCGCACCGCCTTCGACGGGTTCATCCTCGGTGCGTTCCTGGGCCTGGGATTCCAGCTGATCGAAGATGTTGCCTACGCATTGAGCTCCGCCGGGTCGCAGTTCGGGGCCAACCAGGTGGAGGCCGCGATGTCGACCGTGTGGATGCGCATGGCCACCGGAGTCACCGCGCACATCCTCTACAGCGCGATCTTCTGCGCCGGACTGGTCTATCTGATGGGTCGTCCTGGCGAGCCGCGCCGGGCGGGGCGGGGACTGGCGTTGATGGCGTGCGCGATGGTGCTGCACGGTCTGTGGGATTCGTCCGGGGCGATCGCCCGAGGCAACGGTGTCCTGATACTGGCGATGATCGTGGTGATGATCCTCGTCGGGCTGTACATCGTCGTGCGGGTCTTCAGGATGACGGTTCCGCGTGAGCGTGAGTACCTGCGGCGCATCATGGCGCCCGAGGCGGCGAACGGTGTGATCACCGACGCCGAACTGGAGGCGATGTGCGGTGACGGGAAGGTGCGCAGGGCATTTCGGAAGTCCCCCGCGGGCCACCACGAACGGAGACGTGCCGGATTCGTGCTCGAGGCCGCGCGGGACCTCGCGGACGAACTGGCGGGTTCACGTGGAAATGACTCCGGGCGAGTCGAGTTCGCTCGGTCCGAGGTTCGGCGGATCCGGGCCGGCGCCCCTCCCTCGCGCCCGTAGTTCCGCTCCCGGAAACGGCCGTCACGGTCCCGCGTGCTCCCGACTGCAATCCAGGAGCGCGCGGGTCCGGACGGACTGCGGTCTCCGCGGATGACGGTCCGGTCACACAATCCGGGTAATAGTCACAATTGAGTTTTCCCAGTTCGGGGCATTGCGGAGGCCCCGTCCGCGCGTAGTATCAGTAGTGCGGATCGAGTAAGTAATCGGTAACGGTGAAAGTCTCGTGAAACAGAGATGCGGCCGAGGGTGTGAGAGCATTCCCGGCCACACCCCTGTTCGGGGCCTTTTCGGATCCGGCCGGTTCAGCGCACCCGCAACCGTTCACGGCGCAACTGATCCACCTCGGGCAGGTCCAGCGGCGCCAACTCGTCCACCCCGAGGGCGCGCTTCAGCAGCAGGTCGGCCAGCTCGGGGTTCCGCGCCAGCACCGGACCGTGCATGTACGTGCCGATCACCGAACCCTGCGTGACGCCTTCGAGTCCGTCGCCGACGCCGTTGCCCACGCCGTGCGTCACCCGTCCCACGGGCTTGGCGTCGGCTCCGAGAGTCGTTCCGCCGCGGTGGTTCTCGAATCCCGACAGGGGAGAGGTCAGACCCTCGATCAGCGGCGTGGTGATGACCTCGCCGATCGAGCGTGTGGCCTGGGGGGTGGTGGTGGCGTCGAGCATCGAGACGCCGTCGATGCGCTCGCCGGCCGACGTCTCGTACCAGTGCCCGAGCACCTGGATCGCCGCGCAGATCGCGAGCACGGGGGCGCCGCGGTCGGCGGCGCGCTGCAGACCCGGATAGGTGTTGAGGTGCCGGGTCGCGAGGCGCTGCGCCGAGTCCTCCGCGCCACCGAGGGTGTAGAGGTCCAGCGAGTCGGGCACCGGATCGCTGAGCGTGATGTCGACGATCTCGGCGTCGTACCCGCGCATGCGCAGGCGCTGCCGCAGGATCAGGGCGTTGCCGCCGTCGCCGTACGTGCCCATGACGTCGGGCAGGACCAGGCCGATGCGGACCGTCGACTCAGACATCGCGGCTGTTCTCCTTCGCGATCGCGGTGTTGAGGTCACGGAACGCCGTGTAGTTGGCCAGCACCTCGACCCGACCGGGCGGGCACGACGCGATCGCCTTCAACGGGTCCGGCTCGAGCGTGTGTTCCACGCCGGCATACGTCAGGCGGACCGCAAGGTCGGTACCGCGCTCACCGGCGGCCACCACCTGCACACCCTCGAAGTGCTCGAAACGCACGTCCCACAGCCACGACAGGTCCTCGCCGTCGGGCACCTGGCCGTTGACGGCGATGACGAGGCCGTCGACACTGTGGTCGATCATCGACAGCGCCTCCTGCCAACCGGCCGGGTTCTTCGCCAGCAGCATGTGCACGGAGTGCGCGCCCACCTGGACGGTGCTGTACCGGCCGGCGACCTCCTCGACGATCGACGCGGCGGCGACGGCGTCCTCGGCCTTCGCGCCCATCGCGACGGCCGCGGCCACGGCCTGCGCCGCGTTGCCCCGGTTCGCCCGGCCCGGCAGCGTCAGCTTCATCGGCAGCACCAGCCCGTCGGGGCCGTACAGGTTGTCGTCGTCGAGCCACCAGTCCGGCGTCGGACGCGCGAAGTCGGAGCCGGTGCTGCGCCAGTTCGGGCCGTCCCACACGATCGGCTCACCGGTGCGCGGGCAGCTGACCGAATCGCTGGCCCACCCGCTGCCGGCGGCCACCCAGATCACGTTCTTGCAGTCGTAGGCGACGGACGTGACCAGCACGTCGTCACAGTTCGCGACCACGATCGCGTCGGGATGCCGCTCGAGCCCGGCCCGCAGCTTCCGCTCGATCATGTTGATCTCGCCGACCCGGTCCAGCTGGTCGCGGCTCAGGTTGAGCAGCACCACGACCTCGGGGTTCACGGCGTCGGACACGTGCGGAACGTGCAGCTCGTCCACCTCGAGGGCAGCGAGCGGGGCGTTCACGCGGGCGGTCAGGGCGGCGACGATGCCGGCGTCCATGTTGGCGCCGTCGGCCTGTGTGGCGACCTCGTCGAGCGTCGCGAGCGCGGCGGCGGTCATCCGGGTGGTGGTGGACTTGCCGTTGGTGCCGGTGATCACCACGCTGCGGCGTCCGCGGCCCAGTTGCTCCATCAGGGTCGGGTCGATCTTCAGCGCGATCAGGCCGCCGATCATCGAGCCCTTGCCGCGTCCGGCCTTCTGCGACGCCCAGGCCGCAGCGGCCGCGGCACGCAGGGCGAGGCGTCCGCGCAGACTGATCCGAGTACTAGTTCCCACGTGCCGAGTTTTCCACAGGCCGATCGGGGACGCCGCCCGGTGCCGGGCCCGCCGCCCCGGAAACGGTGATGCCGCGCTCCCGATCGGGAGCGCGGCATCACCACAAGCCGAGCGAGGAGGACCCGCGAGAGCTCAGGTCAGCCGGCGAGAGCCTTGGCCTTGAGCGACTGGAACTCCTCCTGCGTGATGGTGCCGGAGTCGAGCAGCGCCTTGGCGTCGGCGATCTGCTCCGCGCCGGACTTGCCGGCGACCTGGCGGATGTAGGTGTCCTGCGCGTCCTTCATCTGCTGCGCGGCGGCGATGGAACGCTTCGTCATGTCGTCACCCTTGACGATCAGGTACACGAGAGCGGTGATGAACGGGAGGATGATCAGGAAGACCACCCAGATTGCCTTGACCCAGCCGGAACTCTTGTGATCCCGGAACAGGTCCGTGATGATCGAGAACAGCAGCATCAGGTACGCGATGAACGCGAAGCTGACGAGAATCACCCAGAGAAAATCCCAGAAAGAGTCCATGAGGACGGCTCCATTCACGTGTTCGGTCGAGAGTGCAACTGACTGTGACACAACGGACGCCACAATTGGTTCATTCGCCGCAGGTGAAATCCAAGTCACTCGGAAATCCCGCCGCGATTCGGACACTCATGCGCTTTCGGGCGGCCGGGAGTGGCGATTTGCGCACTTATCGCGGGGCCCGGGGTGGACGCGTCGCACCGGTATCCCAACCGCGACCGGGCACCTCGGTGCGCGGCGGGCCACCGACGTCCCGGCTGCGATAGACGATGTACGGCCGGAACAGGTACTTGACCGGCGCGCTGAAGGCGTGGACGAGGCGGGTGAACGGCCACAGGATGAACAGCACGATCCCGATCAGCGCGTGCACCTGGTACGTCAGCGGCGCCGACGCGATGAGATGGATCTCGGGCTGGAAAATGAACAGGCTGCGGAACCACGGGCCGATCGTCTCCCGGTAGTTGTAGCCGTCGTGCAGCGAGTTCGCGGCGACGGTGGTCCACAGTCCCGCGCAGATGGTGGCGACGAGCACCAGGTACATCATCTTGTCGTTGCGGGTCGTGGCCATGAACACCGGCCCCTTGGTGCGTCTGCGATACAACAGGATTCCGATCCCGACGAGGGTGCAGAAGCCGGCGATCCCGCCGAGGACGTACGCCACGTAGTGGTACCGCGTCTCGCTCACCCCGAGTGCGGCGGTCCACTCGTCGGGTATGACCAGTCCCAGCACGTGTCCGGCGATCACGAACACCAGGCCGAAGTGGAACAGTGGGCTGCCGATGCGGAGCAGCCGCGACTCGTACAGCTCGGACGAGCGTGTGGTCCAACCGAACTGGTCGTACCGATACCGCCACGCGGTGCCGGTCACGAAGACCGCCACCATGACGTAGGGCAGCACCGCCCACAACAGGATGTCGGTGAGGCTGCTGTCGGTCATCGCGCATCTCCGGTCGGAAACGGTTCCAGCCCCACTTCTTCCTGCGGCGGTCCGCTACGGGCGAGCGCCAGCACCGCGTCCCGATCCTTCGCCGTCGGACCGGGCAGCGTGGACAGCAGCGCGTCGAACACCGTCAGGTACGGGCTGCCGACCTCGACGAGACCCAGGCGGATCAGCTGCAGGCCCAGCACGTGTTTCGTGAGCAGGGAACGATCGCCGGTTGCCGCGGCGAACTCCAGGACTACGGGCAGGAAGTCCGGCAGGTCGGCGGCATCGAACTCGAATCCCGCCCGGCGGTAGGTCTGCTTGAGCCGGACCAGTGTCACCCCGCGCCGGCGGGTGTCGCCGTCGGCGTAGTACGTCAGGTACAGGCAGCTCCTGCGGCGCAGGTCGAACGTCTCGACGTAGTGCCGCTCGAGCTCCGGGAGCGATTGCGCGCGTATGTGTTCGGCGAACGAGATCAGCTGTGCCGCGGCGGTGCTGCGTGGCAACTCTGCCAGCGCGGCGGTGAGGACCGGCAGCCGGTTCACCAGGGTGGTCCGTGGGTAGTCCAACAGCAGGGAGGCGGCCTGGTCGACGACGCGCAGATCCGCGGCCTTCATCGGTGGTCGCCGTTCCGCTTCGGGAACATGCCGTCCACGGCGCCCTTGCCGTCCCAGTTCAGGAGATTGACACGGGCGGACCGGTCCTGCGGGTCGGCGACGGTGTCGGCGGACTGCCGATGCTTCAGTGCGTGGAACGTCTCCACCGCGACCGGCACGGGGCGGCCCGACGCCTCCCCGAACGGACCGCTGTCGAGCATGCCGGGCCCGCCCTCGAAGTCGAGGCTGCACCCGAGTTCCTCGAGTTGGTGCGCCTGCTCGGCGTGCGCGGTGGGGATCACGTACCGTTCGTCGTACTTCGCGATCGCGAGCAGTCGGTACATCTCGTAGATCTGCTCGCCGGTCATGCCGACCGCCGTCGCGATCGACTCGTCCGGTTCGTCCGCGAGGTTGAGGTCACGCATGTACGAGCGCATTGCCGCGAGCCGGTGCAGGACGGCGGTCACCGGTTCCGGATCGCCCGCGGTGAACAGCCCCGCGAGATACTCGATCGGGATGCGGAGGGTGTCGATCGCACCGAACAGGTTGTCCAGATCCTCACCGTCGTGGCCGGTTT
This sequence comes from Prescottella sp. GW823-FHT02E09, assembly GCF_058797375.1. Taxonomy (NCBI): domain Bacteria; kingdom Bacillati; phylum Actinomycetota; class Actinomycetes; order Mycobacteriales; family Nocardiaceae; genus Rhodococcus; species Prescottella sp. GW823-FHT02E09. The sequence continues at coordinate 139,416 of NZ_JBXAJP010000006.1, read as the reverse complement.
CGGTGAGTACGTCCACCACCGGCGACAGCGGTGGGACGTACCAGACCATCGGCAGCGTCCGGAACTCCGGATGCAGCGGCAGCGCCACCCGGTACTTCTCGATGAGCGCGTACACCGGTGACCGTCGGGCCGCGTCCATCCAGTCCTCGGGGATTCCCGACGCCTTGGCCGCCTCGATCACCGTCGGGTCCTCGGGGTCGAGCAGCAGGCCGCGCTGGGCGTCGTACAGATCCTTCTCGTCGGGCGTGGACGCCACCTCGCCCACCCGGTCGAGGTCGTAGAGCACGATGCCGATGTACCGCAGTCGGCCGACGCACGTCTCCGAGCACACCGTGGGAAGGCCCACCTCGACGCGCGGGTAGCAGAACGTGCACTTCTCGGCCTTGCCGGTGCGATGGTTGAAATACACCTTCTTGTAGGGGCATCCGGTGACGCACATCCGCCAGCCGCGGCACTGGTCCTGGTCGACGAGGACGATGCCGTCCTCGGCGCGCTTGTACATCGCGCCCGAAGGGCACGACGCCACGCACGACGGGTTGAGGCAGTGCTCGCAGATCCGGGGCAGGAAGAACATGAATGTCTTCTCGTACTCGAGCTTGACCTTCTCGGTGGCCTGGTCACGCATCTGCGCGAGGATCGGATCGTGCGCCTCGGTGGCAGGCGTGCCACCGAGGTCGTCGTCCCAGTTGGCGCTCCACTCGATCGGGATCGGCTTGCCCGACAGCAGCGAGATCGGTTGCGCTACCGGGAAGTCGTCGCCGAGCGGGGCGGAGGTGAGGGTGTCGTAGTCGTAGGTCCACGGCTCGTAGTAGTCACGGATGTTCGGCAGCAGCGGGTTCGCGAAGATCGACAGCAGCTTCTTCACCCGACCTCCGGCGCGCAGAGTCAGCCGACCGCGCCGGTTCAACGTCCAGCCGCCCTTCCAAAGATCCTGGTCCTCGTACTTGCGCGGATAACCCTGTCCCGGTCGGGTTTCCACGTTGTTGAACCACACGTACTCGGTGCCGCTGCGGTTGGTCCACGTCTGCTTGCACGTCACCGAGCACGTGTGGCATCCGATGCACTTGTCGAGGTTCATCACCATCGCCATCTGCGCCGCCACCTGCATCAGAACTGCACCTCCTGGCCGCGGCGACGGATCACCGTGACTTCGTCGCGCTGGTTGCCGGTGGGGCCGAGATAGTTCCACGCGAAGGACAGCTGCGCGTATCCGCCGATCAGGTGCGTCGGCTTCACCAGCACCCGGGTGAGCGAGTTGTGGATGCCGCCGCGTCGGCCGTCGGTCTCCGACTTGGGCACGTTGATCAGGCGCTCCTGCGCGTGGTGGACGAAAACCGTGCCCGGTGGCATCCGGTGCGTGACGACAGCCCGGGCGACGAGGATGCCGTTGCGGTTGACGGCCTCCACCCAGTCGTTGTCGGCGACCCCGATCGAGGTGGCGTCGTCGACGTTCATCCACACGTTGGGCCCACCACGCGACAGCGAGAGCATCAACAGGTTGTCCTGGTACTCGGAGTGGATGGACCACTTGGAGTGCGGCGTCAGGTACCGCACCGACAGCGCCTTGCCGTCGGACTCGCCCAGTCGCGTCTCACCGAACAGACGCGTGATGTCGAGCGGGGGTCGGTAGATCGGCATCACCTCACCGAACTCGCGCATCCACTCGTGGTCGAGCACGAAGTGCATGCGGCCGGTCAGGGTGTGCCACGGCTTGAGTTCCTCGACGTTGATGCTGAACGGTGCGTAGCGCCGCCCGCCCGCCTCGGCCCCCGACCATTCGGGGCTGGCAAGCGAGGGCACCGGCTGCTGTTGCGTGTCGGCGAACCGGATCCTGCGGTCCTCGCTACCTGCCGCCAGATGGGTGAGGGGCTTGCCGACTCGTCGGGACAGTTCCTCGAAACCCGCGACGGCGAGCCGACCGTTGGTGGTTCCGGACAGCGCCAGGATCGTCTCGGCCATCTTCGCGTCGGTGTCCAGCGCGGGCCGGCCCGCCCCGACCCCGGACGACATCACCCCGCACCGCTGCGCCAGATCCGCGACCTCGGCGTCCGGGTGGAACGTCACGCCCTTCGTGTTCAGCCCCAGCTGCTCCACCAGCGGGCCGAGTGTCGCCATCTTCTCGGCGATCGCGGTGTAGTCGCGTTCGACCACCTTCAGGCCCGGCATCGTCTTGCCGGGAACCGGATCGACCTCCCCGGCGCGCCAGTCGCGCACCTCCCCGAGGGGTTGCGCGGTCTCCCCCGGGGTGTCGTGGCCGAGCGCGGTCGCGACCAGGTCGTGCCGGGTGCCGAGGTGCTTCTTCGCGAGTTCGCTGAACCGGCGGGCGATCTCGGTGAAAGCGTCGAAGTCGCTGCGAGCCTCCCACGGCGGGTCCACCGCCGGCGTGAACGCGTGCACGAACGGGTGCATGTCGGTGCTCGACAGGTCGTACTTCTCGTACCACGTCGCGGCGGGCAGCACGATGTCCGAGAGCAGCGTCGAGCTGGTCATCCGGAAGTCCAGCGACACCATCAGATCCAGCTTGCCGCGCGGCGCCTCGTCCCGCCAGCGGACGTCGACGGGTCGGCCCTCGGGTGGGGTCTCGGTGGCGCGCAGGCTCGAGCCGGCGCCGAGCAGGTGCTCGAGGAAGTACTCGTTGCCCTTCGACGACGCCCCCAGCAGGTTGGCCCGCCACAGCGTCAGCACCCGCGGCCAGTTCTCCTCAGCGTCCGGGTCTTCGACCGCGAACCGCAGTTTGCCGCTGCGCAGTTGGTCGACGACGTAGCCGCCTGCGTCGGTGCCCGACGCCGCGGCCTCGTCGGCCAGGTCGAGCGGATTGCGGTCGAACTGCGGGTACGACGGCATCCAGCCCATCCGTGCGGACTGCGCGATGGTGTCGGCGGTGTGCTGCCCGGCGAGACGGCCCTCGGCGAGTGGGGAGGTGAGGGCGTCGGCGCGGTAGCCGTCGTAGCGCCACTGGTCGGCGTGCATGTACCAGAACGCGGTGCCGATCGCCTGCCGCGGCGGCCGGGACCAGTCCGTCGCCATAGCCATCGTCGCCCACCCGGTGAACGGTCGCACCTTCTCCTGGCCCACGTAGTGTGCCCAGCCGCCGCCGTTCCTACCCATGCTGCCGGTGAGCATCAGCAGCGCCAGCACCGCGCGGTAGGTGGCGTCGCCGTGGAACCACTGGCAGATGCCGGCACCCATGATGATCATCGAGCGACCGCCGGATCTTTCTGCGGAGCGGGCGAATTCGCGGGCGATCCGAACGACGGCGCCGGCCGGAACCGACGTCAGAGACTCCTGCCACGCGGGCGTGTACGGCTCGTCGGGATCGTCGAAGCCGCCGGGCCAGGTTCCGGGCAGGCCGTCGCGCCACACCCCGTACTGCGCGAGCATCAGGTCCAGCGCCGTCGTGACGAGGTGTCCTCCGACCTCCCGGGCCGGGATGCCGCGGCGCATCACCTTGCCCTGCGCGCCGACGTCGAAGCGCGGCAGCAGGATCTCCACGTCGCAGTTCTCGCCGGGAGCATCGCGGACGCTCAGCGCGGGCCGTGTGTCGCAGAGGTCCAGGTTCCACTGCCCCACACCGGACTCGGTGTACCGGAATCCCAAGCTGCCCGGCGGGACCACCGGCTCGCCGTCGGCCGCGTCGAGCAGTACGGTCTTCCACTCGGCGCCCTCGCCGTCGTCGCCGAGGTCGGAGGCTCGCAGGAACCGTCCGGGCACGTACGCGCCGTCGCGCTCGGTGAGAGTGACGAGAAACGGCAGATCCGTGTAGCGGGACGCGAAGTCGGCGAACAGCGGCACCCGCCGGTCGACGTAGTTGTCCTGCAGGATCACGTGTCCCATCGCCATCGCGAGGGCGCCGTCGGTACCGGGCTGCGCGGGCAGCCACGCGTCGGCGAACTTGGTGGAGTCGGCGTAGTCGGGCGAGACCACCACCACCTTCTGGCCGCGGTAGCGGGCCTCGGCCATCCAGTGCGCGTCGGGGGTGCGCGTTACCGGGACGTTGGAGCCCCACATGATCAGGTACGCGGCGTCCCACCAGTCGCCCGACTCGGGGACGTCGGTCTGGTCACCGAACACCTGCGGCGACGCGACGGGCAGGTCGGCGTACCAGTCGTAGAACGACGCCATCACGCCGCCGAGCAGTTCGATGAACCGGGAACCCGCCGCGAACGACACCATCGAGAACGCCGGGATCGGCGAGAAACCGGCGACACGGTCCGGCCCGTACTTCGCGATGGTGTGCACGTGCGCGGCCGCGATCATCTCCACCGCGTCCTCCCACGACGCCCGCACCAGTCCGCCCTTGCCGCGGGCCCGCTGGTACCGGGTGCGTCGGTCCGGGTCGCCGACGACGTCCGCCCACGCGAGCACCGGATCCCCGAGCCGCTCCCGCGCCTCCTGGAACATCTCGAGCAGCAGGCCCCGCACGTACGGGTAGCGAACCCGGGTGGGGGAGTAGGTGTACCAGGAGAACGCGGCGCCGCGGGGGCAGCCGCGCGGCTCGTACTCGGGCCGGTCCGGTCCCACCGACGGATAGTCCGTCGCCTGCGTCTCCCACGTGATGACGCCGTCCTTGACGTACACCTTCCACGAGCACGATCCCGTGCAGTTCACGCCGTGCGTGGAGCGGACCACCTTGTCGTGGCTCCAGCGGTCCCGGTAGAACACATCGCCCTCGCGCCCACCCGCCCGGTACACCGCGCGCAGGTCCTTGGACACGGTGGAGCGAGTGAAGAAGCGACCCGTCTCGAGCAGGGCCGCGCCGAGCGGACTCTCGATCGGCGCGGGCGGTGTCGGGGCGGGGCGACCGGGCTTGTCGGTTGCACGCGACATGGCTGCCTCCCTGTGTCGAGGATGACCCAATCCGCGCGCGCCCGCAGCGGAACTCGACCGGAACCGTCGAATCCGGTCCGATCGCAACACCACTCGCGCATCATGAAGATGTGTCCCACGGACCGGGCGTGCAGGCAGGCCCCGGCCGCGCGCTGACCGCGATTCCGGCGGGGGCAGGCGCCGCGGCGATGTCGACGGGCATCGTGTCGGTGGCCCTGCACCTTGCCGGATTCGAGTGGTTCTCCCGTTTCTGGCTGATTGTCGGCGCGCTGATCTGGGTGCTGCTCGTGGTGGTCTTCGTCGGTCGTCTGTTCGACGATCGGGCCCGCTGGGTGAACGAGGCCGACACCCCACCCGCCCTCACCGGTGTTGCCGCGACGTGCGTGCTCGGTGCGCGGTGTGTGCTGCTCGACTGGAACCATGTGGGCTGGGTGGCGCTCGGCATCGCCCTCGTCGCCTGGGTGGTGCTGATCCCCGCCGTGGTGCGGCACTGGGCGTCGCCGACCGTCGGCGTGCACTTCCTGCTCTGCGTCTCCACGCAGGGGCTCGCGGTGCTGGGCGCCTCACTTGCGGTGTCGGCGTCGGCGCACTGGCTCGCCGGACCTGCCTTCGTGGCATTCCTGCTGGGGCTGTTCTTCTACCTGATGGTGCTGATCCGGTTCTCGTACGACCAGTTCCGTGTGGGTACCGGTGATCAGTGGGTGTTCGCCGGTGGTCTGGCGATCAGTGCGCTCGCGGCCGGCAAACTCGCGCCCGCGGCGGTCTCGTCGGGCTGGCCCGACGGTGTGCACATCTCGATCCAGGTATCCGGTGTGGCGATCGTGTGCCTCGCGATGACCGGCTACGTGGTCCTGGCGGTCTCGGAGATTCGTTGGCCTCGATTGCAGTACGACGTGCGCCGCTGGTCCACCGCGTTCCCGATGGGGATGACGTCGGCGGCATCGCTCACGGTGGCGACGTCGTCCGACGCCGACTGGCTGCGGCCGATCGGCGACGTCCTCGTGTGGCCCGCGGTGGTCGTGTGCCTGATCCTGCTCGTCGCGTCGGGGCGGCACCTGGCGGCGGCGTCCCGATCGGCCTGAGCGCCCACTTCTCGTCGCCCTCCGCGGGAACCCCGCTGCTCGGCTCGAGGAATGGATATTCAGGCCGAGGCTCCGAGGGCTGGACGGACAAGGGAGCCGCACCCGTGACGGATGCGGCTCCCTTGCAGTGAGTCGGAACTCAGTGCGCCCGGTTGACCGCCGAGACGACGGCGCGCAGCGACGCGGTGGTGATGGAGGTGGCGATGCCGACGCCCCACACGACCTTGCTGCTGCCGTCGGGCAGGGTGACCGCGCACTCGACGTAGGCCGCGGCCTGTGCGTCGTCACCGGCGGACATCGCGTGCTCGGAGTAGTCCAGGACGCGGACGTCGAAGCCGATGGTGCCCAGGGCGTCGACGAACGCGGCGAGCGGGCCGTTGCCGGAGCCGGAGATCTCCTGCTCCTTGCCGTCCACCTTCACCACCGCGGTGATGGCGTCGGTGCCGCCGTCCTCCTCGGCTGCCGTCACCTTCTGGCGCATGCGCTCGAGCGGGCTGACCGGGGCCAGGTACTCCTCGGAGAAGACGTCCCAGATCTCCTTCGGGGAGACCTCGCCGCCCTCGCCGTCGGTGATCCTCTGGACGGACTGCGAGAACTCGATCTGCAGGCGACGCGGCAGCTGCAGGCCGTGGTCGGCCTTCATGATGTAGGCGACGCCACCCTTGCCGGACTGCGAGTTCACGCGGATCACGGCCTCGTACGTGCGGCCCACGTCCTTGGGGTCGATCGGCAGGTAGGGGACCTCCCACACGATGTCGTCGACATCGGCGTTCTGGTCGTCGGCCGCGACCTTCATCGCGTCCAGTCCCTTGTTGATCGCGTCCTGGTGGCTGCCCGAGAACGCGGTGTAGACCAGGTCGCCGCCGTACGGGTGTCGCTCGTGGACGGGCAGCTGGTTGCAGTACTCGACCGTGCGACGGATCTCGTCGATGTTCGAGAAGTCGATCTGCGGGTCGACGCCGCGGGTGAACATGTTCAGGCCCAGCGTCACCAGGCACACGTTGCCGGTGCGCTCGCCGTTGCCGAACAGGCAGCCCTCGATGCGGTCCGCGCCGGCCTGGTAGCCCAGCTCGGCGGCCGCGACACCGGTGCCGCGGTCGTTGTGCGGGTGCAGCGACAGGATGATGCTCTCGCGCTGGGCCAGGTTGCGGTGCATCCACTCGATCGAGTCGGCGTACACGTTGGGCGTGGCCATCTCGACGGTGGCCGGCAGGTTGATGATCACCCGGTTGTCGGGGGTGGCACCCAGGGTCTCGACGACGGCGTCGCACACCTCCTTGGCATACGACAGCTCGGTTCCGGTGTACGACTCGGGCGAGTACTCCCAGCGCCAGTTGGTGTCGGGGTGGTTCTTCGCCTCTTCCAGGACCAGCGCGGCGGCGTCGGTGGCGATCTTCTTGATCGCCTCCTTGTCGGCGCGGAACACGACGCGACGCTGCAGGATCGACGTCGAGTTGTAGAAGTGCACGATCACGTTCTTCGCGCCGTCGCAGGCCTCGAAGGTGCGCTTGATCAGCTCGGGCCGCGACTGCGTCAGCACCTGGATGGTGACGTCGTCGGGGATCGCGTTGTCCTCGATGATCTCGCGGACGAAGTCGAAGTCCGTCTGGCTCGCGGACGGGAAGCCGACCTCGATCTCCTTGTAACCCATCCGCACCAGCAGCTCGAACATGCGGCGCTTGCGGGCGGGGCTCATCGGGTCGATCAGGGCCTGGTTGCCGTCACGCAGGTCCACGGCGCACCACTGCGGGGCGCGGTCGATGACCTTGTCGGGCCACGTGCGGTCCGGCAGCGATACGGTCTCGACCTCTTCGCCGAACGAGCGGTAGCGGAAGGTCGGCATCGACGAGTTCTTCTGGGTGTTCCAGGCCGGCTGGTCGGCGGGCGCCGGCTTGGACGGCGGCGTGATGGTGCGCGATCCGGAAGTAAAGGCGTCAGCGGGGGACATGGGAATCGATCTCCAGGTTTGTGTGTGGACTTTACGAGTCCGACAGCTGAGACGACCGGCGCACGGAGAGGACCCGCGACGGGAGGCCAGTCTGGATCAGACCCCGCCGCGGCACCCAAGAAGGAGAGCGCGCTGCATAGCTGGCACTGTACTCCTGCGTCCACCTGGCACGCGCGGAGTGGGGAGCAAATTCACACCGAGGGTGGGGTCGGCGTGGTCGACTGTGCGCATGACAGCACAGCTCGACGCGGCCCGTTCGTACGTCGCCGCCCTGCTCAGCCACGACGGCGACTCGGTGCCGTACGCGCCGAACGCGGTGCGCCACGAGGTGGGTATCAAGACCGGCTTCTCGGGAAACCACCTGCGCCGCAGCCTTTCGCGTGGCCCGCAGTTCCGGGTGATCCGCGCCATCCGCGACGAGCAGTACCGGGTCGAGGGTGACGAAGTGGTGGCCGACTACCTGATCGACGCCGGCCTGTTCGGTCGCACGCTCGTCACCGCGCGCGTGCACGAGACGTTCGTCATCCCCGCCGAGGACCCGCGCATCCACCGGATCGACGCCAAGATCCGGCTGGTCGGCAAGGACAACCTCATCCGTCGGGAGTGAGGACGCCGCGCGTCGGGCACCGCAGACTGCCCCGCATGGGCCGAGTGAGTGAGGCGGTACGGGGCTGGGCGCGGGCCAGGCTCCCGGACAAGCGATCGTTCAAGGCCGACTTCGTCGCGGGGATCCCCGGCGCCATCAGCAGCGTGCCGGACGGTATGGCGTCCGGCGTGCTCGCCGGCGTGAGCCCCGTCCACGGGCTCTACGCGAGCTTCGCGGGCCCACTCTTCGGTGGGATGCAGACCAGCACCAAGCTGATGGTGATCACCACCACCAGCGCGGCCGCCCTGGCAGCGGGGTCGGCGGTGGCCGACGTCCCCGAGGCGGACCGTTCCGGTGCACTGATCCTGCTGACATTGATGGCCGGGCTGGTCATGGTCGCGGCGGCGCTGCTGCGGTTGGGTCGCTACACCCGCTTCGTCTCGCACTCGGTCATGACCGGTTTCCTCACCGGCATCGCGGTCAACATCGTCCTCGGCCAGGTCCCGGACCTGACGGGCGCCGACGCGAGTGGTTCGATCGCGCTCACCAAGTTCGTCGACGTGGTGTCGAACCCGTCGAGCATCGGCTGGCAATCGCTGGTGACCGGTGCGACGGCGCTGCTGCTGTCGGTGGTCCTGGCTCGCACGCGGCTCGCACTCTTCGGCTCGCTGGTTGCACTGGTGGTGCCGAGCGCCGTGGTCATCGGCTTCGGCTGGGACAGCGTGGCCCGCGTGTCCGACGTCGGGACCATTCCGACGGGGCTGCCGCTCCCGGGGCTGCCGGACTTCGGGGCGTTCACCCCGGAGCTGGTGACCGGCGCGCTCGCGGTTGCGGTGATCGTGCTGGTACAGGGGGCGGGGGTGGCGGAGGCGGCGCCCAACCGGGACGGCAGTCGCTCCGCGCCGAACACCGACTTCTCGGCGCAGGGCATCGGCAACATCGGCTCCGCGCTGTTCGGGGGGATGCCGGTCGGCGGCTCGGTGGGGCAGACGGCGCTGAACGACGCGGCGGGGGCGCGCACTCGATGGGGTGCGGTGTGGTCGGGCATCTGGATGCTGATCATTCTCGTGGTGTTCTCCGGGCTGGTCGGCAAGGTGCCGATGCCGACGCTGTCGGCGGTGCTCGTGTTCGCGGCGGTCGGATCGATCCGGCCGGGCCGCATCCGGACGATCCTGCAGAGCGGACCGAGCTCGCAGATCGCACTGGTGACCACTTTCGTTGCCACACTGCTGCTTCCGGTGACCGCTGCCGTCGGGATCGGCGTCGCGCTGTCGCTGCTGCTGCAGCTCAACCAGGAGGCGATCGACCTCTCGGTGGTCGAACTCGTTCCCGGCGAGGACGGCACCCTCCGCGAGCAGCCCGCGCCGCGAACCCTCACCGACGGACAGATCGTCGTGCTCGACGTCTACGGCAGCCTGTTCTATGCGGGCGCCCGAACCCTCCAGGCGAGGCTCCCGGATCCGAACGGCGCCTCGGGCGCCGAAGTGATTCTGCGGTTGCGCGGCCGCACCACCCTGGGGGCCACGTTCTTCTCCGTCGTCCGCGACTACGCGAAGCGCCTCGATGCGATCGATGGAAGGTTGTTTCTGAGCGGCGTCGGTGAGACGGCCTCGCAATACTGGGACGACGAGCGCCTGGCGGGTCAGGGCGTCGCGCTCGAGGTTTTCCCGGCGACCGACACCCTCGGCGAATCGACCCGCAGCGCTTTCGACGCGGCGGAGCGGCGTCTGGTGAAAGTGACCGACCGGGCGGACAGCTGAGTAGTCGTGAGCCGGGCGAGCGTCAGTCCGGAAGCCGCCTCATCTCGATCAGCGTCAGCCCCAGCGAGTCGAAACGTGCGAGCATCCCCCGGAGCTCGGTCGGGTTCCGGACCGGGCCGTACAGCGTGGTGTGCGCGCGGGCGGTCTCGGACACCCTGAGTTCGGGGAACGCCGCCAACACCCGCTCGGACAGTTCGCCGCCGACCAGGAAGGCGTAGCGCACGGACGCCGGCCAGCCCGCGTCGGAAGTGGCCATCACGCCTCCTCGGCGTCTAGTCGGGTGTCGAGCACCGGGGCACATTCCACGGTGCTGTCGAGCATTCCGGGCCGCGAACGCCTCCGCCTCACCCGTCGATGGTGAATCCGGAAATCAGAGGAGCCCGTGGGTGTGCGCGGCGGTGACCGCGTCGCGCCGCGTGGTGACACCCAGCTTGCGGTAGATGCCGCGCAGGTGTGTCTTGACGGTGTTGATCGAGACGCACAGGTCGGCGGCGATCTCCTCGGCAGTGCGCCACGTGGGAAGTTCGGCGAGCAACTCGAGTTCGCGGCGCGTCAGCTTCTCGGCGGTGGTGGGCGCACTGGTCGGAAACGATGCCCAGATCTGCTCTGCAAAGGTACTTTGCGAACCGAAGCGCCCGTAGTTGGCGGACAACAGCTCTCGCGTCGCCGGTGCCATGTCGTGGAAGGGGCGAACCACCTTCTCCGGCTCTGCGAGCCGGAGCGCCTCGACGAGGGCGTCGTGGGCCCGGGCATCGTGCGCACGCCGGCGCGCGATCTCGGCTTCGACGAGCCACGCCGTCACCAGGTTGGTGGCCGCCGCGCAGGGCACCTCCCCGTCGAGGACGGGACGGAGGACTGCCCGGCCCTGCTCGAGGTGGTTGGAGCACAGACACAGAATCGCCTCGAGCAGCACAGTGTCGCCGATCGGGCCGAGAGTGGCCGATGCCGTGGTGACAAGTTCGCGCGCCCAAGTCGTCTCACCGATGTGCAGGTATGCGAACTGGACGGACGGGAGGCCGATGGCGAGCAGTCCGGGCGGGCGCGGGACCTGGGTCCCGGTGGTGGACGCGGCATGCAGTGCGGAGACGGCGCCGCGGCGATCCTCGGCAAGGTCGATGCCGAACAGCGCCGCGGCGATTGCGCTTTCACGGGCCAACGGGGAGGGCGATTCACGCAGCGCCGCGGCCGAGGTGGAAGCGAGCTCGACGGCGGTTGCGACGTCGTTGCGGAGGTAGTGGCACATCGCCTCCACCTGGAGTGCGCGGTGGTGATCGAGTGACCCGGTGACGGGACCTCCCGCGGTCGCGGACCGAGTCTCGGCGACCAGCGTCCGGGCTTCGGTGATCAGGCCCTGGCACAGGGCCACCACCGCCAGTGCATTCGACGTCGGAGTCAGCGTGCGGACCGAATCGATCTGCCGGGCACACTCGCGGGCGTACCTGAGGTGCTCGTCCGCGGGATCGAGCAGCCCGAGATACAGGTGACCGCGTCCGCGTTGCAGTGACAGGAACGAGTCCAGGAACGGGTCACCCGAGAGCGGTGCGTCCACGGCGGGTGTCGGCTCGAGAACGGACTCGACGCGGCCGGTGTGGATGGCGACCTGGAGGCGGATCGCATCCGCGAGAAGGGCTGTGCGGTCGGGTGACTCGGTGGACGCCGATCGACCGTAGAGTCCGGCCAGCATGGACGCGGCGACGGCCGGGTTGTCGTCGTGCAGGTGGGCGGCGGCGCGGACGAGTCGACTGATCGGCTCGTCCCGGACAGCGGCCGGTGCGCCGGAGAGCAGGCGCTCGACAGCTTGCCCGTGACCGTCCAGCACCAGCGCCAGGCCTGACTCGGACAGCACCGCGACGACGTCGGGTGCGTTGCCGGCGGCGATGCCGTGCTCGAGCGCGAGCAGGGCGTCGCCGAACTCGGCGTACCAGCGGGCAGCGACACGTTCGAGTTCGGCAACCGCGCGGTTGCCGAGCAGTTCGATCTCGGCGCGCAGGTAGCTGCGCAGCAGTGGATGGTATCGGAATCGATTGGGAGATCCCTCGATTCGTGTGATGAGGAAGTTTCGGTGTTCGAGCGCGTCGATGATGCTGTGGGCGTCGGCGCAGCCGGTGAGTTGTTCCGCGAGCGCTGCCGTGAAGATCGACGGGACGGACGTCCTGATCAGGAACTGCCGGACGTCCGCGGTCTGTCCTGCGAGGACCTGCTCGATCAGATAGTCGGCGACCGCCCGCCGGCAGCCGGTGAAGTTCTGGATCAGTGACGTCGGATCGGGGTGCCCGGACAACGACATGCCCGCGAGTCGGAGGCCGGCGGCCCAGCCCTCGGTTCGTTCCATCAGTGACGACAGGTCCTCCGGGCCGAGGTGAACGTCGTGTTCGGCAAGCATGGTTGCAGCTTCTTCGGCCGTGAACGCCAGGTCCTCGAACGTGAGGTCGAGGACGCGACCGTCGAGTCGCAGCTTCTGGAACGCGAGCGGGGGTTCGAAGCGTCCGCACACGACGACGCGCAGATCACGTGGGCGGGTTCGCAGGAAGGTCTCGAGATCGGCCAGTGCGTTCGGGTCGTGGAGGAGGTGAGCGTCGTCGAGGACGAGGCACAGTGGTCCGTTCAGGCGGGAAGGCGCGCTTACCACCGGAAGAGGATGCGTTGGTGAGGGATTCGTGAGATCGTTGCAAACCCGTTGCATGTCCGGAAGCCCAGTTGCGGTGAGTGCCTTCACCAGGGTGTCGTGCAGCGCATGCGGAGCGTTGTCCCGTTCCAGGACGGTCGCCCAGGCAACTGCCGGTGGAGCCGGCCTCCTCCCGGATCCGTGCGCCCACTCGGCCAGCAGTGTCGTCTTTCCCGATCCCGCGGGTGCGCACACGAGCGCGACCGACGCCGCATCGGCCGAACCGCCCAACGCGGTGTCGAGTAGGTTCAGCAATCGGTTGCGGGACACGACCCGATCGCTGCGAAGAAACGGAAGTGATTCTTCTGCAGAGGTATTCGATGCTTCCGTTGACGTCACCAGACATGCCTCCCCGCATACGAGAGCCCGCCCCCCGACGGAACGGACAAACCGCCTGACGCGTCCGAATTCTAACGCGTGCAGGCGGTTCGCGCTCCGTAACCGGCTCAGTCGCGAGCCATCGCGGCCTCCATGTGCTTCTCGAGGTCGACGTACGCGTCGTCGGCGATGTCGAAGACGACCTTCCGGATCTCACCTCCGCGGAACTCGAAGCGTGGCTCCGGGTAGGCGCTCGAGACGGGGTCGGCGCTGTCGTACCCGATGCACAGCCCCTCGCCGCACAGCGAGAAGTGGCCGAGCACCGTGCGGATCTTCTGCTCGCCGACCTGCCTGTCGTCGATGTAGAGCTTCAGCGGCCCCAGGCCCTCCCGATTCGGCCCCAAACCCTCTTTCGTGAACTCGACGCCGATGATGTGTCTGCCGGACGTCGGCACCGGGGCCGAGATGCGGTCCTCGGGCGGGATGCCGAGGAAGTTGTACGCGTAGGTGACTGTTCCGTCCTTGATGAACAACGCATGCCCGCCGAACCGGGAGCCGTGCGCGAAGATCACGCCCTGCGAGTCCGGGGTGAGGTCGACCTCGGCGAGGATCTTGTACGACACGCCGTGCACGTTCGCTGCGGAGCGCTCGGGCACCTCGGACGTGCCCGGGTAGTACACGTACTGCCCGCTCGGCGGGACCGGCTGGTGGAACTCCATCGCAACGAAGGTCTCGAAGTCCTTGGGGTTGCCGATGATCTGGAGGTCGTTGAGCGGCAGGACGTTGTTGGCCTTCGCCTCGTCCATCCACAGCGCCTGAAGTTCCGCGAGCTTCTCGGGGTGCTGGGTCGCCAGGTTGTGTGCCTCGGCGCGATCGACGTCGGCGTGGAAGAGCTCCCATTCGTCCTTGTCGAAGTTGCCCATGCCCGAGACCGGGCCGTGCACGGAGACGGCCTTCCAGCCCTTGTGCCACAGTCCGCGCTGACCGAACATCTCGTAGTACTGGGTCTCCTTCGCCGTCTGTCCGTCGGCCGGCGCGTCGAACGAGTACTTCATCGACACGCCCGACGGCGGGGTCTGCGGGACGCCGTTGTACGTGTCGGGGAACTCGACGCCGCAGGCCTCGAGGATGGTCGGCACGATGTCTGTGGAGTGGTGGTACTGGTGGCGCACCTCTCCGCGTGCCTTCATTCCGGCCGGCCAGTGGATCACCAACGGGTCGCAGACGCCACCCTGGTAGGTGTAGCGCTTGAACATCTTGTAAGGCGTCGAGAACGCGGCAGCCCAGCCCGTCGGGTAGTGGTTGTAGGTATCGGGGCTGCCGAGCTTGTCGACCATCGTGAGGTTCTGCGCCTCGTCGTCGGGGTAGCCGCCGAAGATCTTGCCCTCGTTCACCGAACCGTTGGGGCTGCCCTCGCCGGAGGCTCCGTTGTCGGCGCAGTAGACGATCAGCGTGTTGTCGAGCTGGCCCGACTCCTCGAGGTAGTCGACGATCCGACCGACCTGCGCGTCGGTGTACTCGGAGAAGCCGGCGAACACCTCGGCCATCCGGGAGAACATGTGCTTCTCCTCGTCGTTCAGCTCGGCCCATGGCCGCACCTCGTCGGTGGGGGAGAACGTGCCCTCGGGCATCGGGTTCAGCGGCGTCAGGTCGGTGTCGGAGGGGAGGATGCCCTTCTCGATCATGCGGGCGAGCACCCACTCGCGGTAGGCCTCGTAGCCGTCGTCGAACATGCCCTTGTACTTGTCGATGTACTCCTGCGGCGCGTGGTGCGGCGCGTGGTTGGCGCCCGGGCAGAACCACAGGTACCAGGGCTTCTCGGGCTCGGTCTGCTTGACGTCGCGGATCATGCGCAGTGCCTGGTCGGCGAGATCCTTCGAGAGGTGGTAGCCCTCCTCTGGGGTGTAGGGCTGGTCGATGTAGCGGTTGTCCTCGGCCAGCGAGGGGTACCAGTTGTTGGTCTCGCCACCGATGAAGCCGTAGAAACGGTCGTAGCCCTGTGCGAGCGGCCAGTTCTTCTTCGACGCCCCCGCGGTCCACTCGTCGATCGGCACATTGTGGTTCTTACCGACCCAGAACGTCGACCACCCGGCGTCGCGCAGCACGTTCGCCATCGTGGCGTTCGACGGTGGGATGTGTGAGTTGTAGCCGGGGAACCCGGTGGAGGACTCGGAGATCGACGCGAAGCCGTTGAGGTGGTGGTTGCGCCCGGTGAGGAACGTCGAGCGGGTCGGCGAACACAACGCCGTCGTGTGCCACTGGGTGTAGGTCAGGCCGTCGTTCGCGAGCCGGTCCATCGTCGGCATGTTGATTCGTCCGCCGTACGGCGACCACGCGGCCATTCCGGTGTCGTCGTACAACACGACCAGCACGTTCGGTGCGCCCACGGGTGCCTTGTCGGGCAGGAACGCGTCCCAGTCCGAGACCGAATCGCGGACATCGAGCTTGATCTCGCCCTTGAACTCCCTGGCCATTACGTACTCCCGTTCCGTCGGTGGGTGGGTGACACCGAGAGTGCGCGGGGTGCGCGTCTCCCGCATCGTCCACTCCGGGTGAAGTCGTCCGGATCCGGCTTCACCCTCAGGGTGTGATGAGCACTGCGGCCCGGACGGTCACGATGACCGGGTGAGACACGAGACGACGACGTGGCCCGTGTTCGCCTCGCTGCAGCACTATCGGCGTGGCTGGATCCGACCCGATGTGATTGCCGGACTGACGGTGTGGGCGGTGTTGGTGCCCGAGGCGCTCGCGTATGCGACCATCGCCGGCGTGCCGCCCGTGGTGGGCCTGTACGCGGCGATCCCGTCCCTGATTCTGTATGCGGCCGTGGGCAGTTCGCGGCACCTGGTGGTGGGTCCGATGTCGGCGACCGCGGCGCTGTCAGCGGCGATCATCGCGCCGTTGGCGGGCGCGGACAACGGCCGGTTCGTGGCACTGTCCGCCGTGCTCGCGATCGCGACGGGCATCGTCGGGCTGCTCGCGGGTCTGCTCCGTCTCGGGTTCATCGCGTCGTTCATCTCCGAGCCGGTGCTCAAGGGATTCATCGTCGGTCTCGCGCTGACCATCATCATCGGTCAGGTGCCGAAGCTGTTCGGGGTGGAGAAGTCCGACGGGAACTTCTTCGAACAGGCGTGGGGGGTGATCCGGCAGCTCGGCGACACCGATTGGCGCACGCTGCTCGTCGGCTTCCTGAGCCTGGTCGTGGTCCTCGGCTTCAAACGTTGGTTGCCGCTGATTCCGGGATCGCTGCTGGCGGTGCTGCTCGGGATCGTCGCGGTCGCGGTGTTCGGACTCGACGACAAGGGGGTGTCGATCGTCGGGCACATCGATTCGGGCCTCCCGTCGCTCGGGTTGCCCGACGACATCGGATTCGACGACTACGTCGACCTGCTCGGGCCGGCAGTGGGTGTGCTGCTCATCGGCTTCGCCGAGGGACTCGGCGCCGCGAAAACCTATGCCGCGAAAGCCGGCTACGAAGTGGACGCGAACCGCGAACTCGCCGGTCTCGGTGCAGCGAACCTCGGTGCCGGACTGGCGTCGGGGATGGTCGTCAACGGCAGCCTGTCCAAGACCGCGGTGAACGGGGGAGCGGGCGCCAGGACACAGATGAGCGGTCTGGTCGTCGCGGGTCTGACCGTCCTGACCCTGTTGTTCCTCACGGGACTGTTCGAGAAACTGCCGGAGGCGACTCTGGCAGCCGTCGTGATCGCCGCCGTCGTCGAACTCGTCGACATCGGGGCACTGCGCCGCCTGTACGGCGTGTGGACGGAACGGCTCGGCAGCATCTACGGACACGCAGCGCGCGCCGACTTCGCCGCCGCGGTCGCCGCCATGGCCGGAGTCCTGATCTTCGACACGCTTCCCGGCCTGGTGATCGGCATCGGGGTCTCGATGTTGCTGTTGCTGTATCGCGCGTCCCGGCCGCAGGTGGCGGCGCTCGCGAAGCAGGGCGACCTGTGGGTGGACGCCGCCCGCCACCCGGACCTGCCGACAACCGACGACATCCTGGTGGTGCGGGTCGAGGCCGGCCTGTTCTTCGCGAACTGCGACCACGTGAAGGAGCGGATCGAGGACATGTGCACCGACAGCACCCGGGTCGTCGTGCTCGACGCGGAAACCTCTCCCTACGTGGACGTCACAGCCGCCGAGATGCTGATGCAGTTGCGGGACACGCTCGCCCGAAAGGGAATCGAGCTGCGGGTGGCACGCGACATCGGGCAGTTCCGGGACACGCTCAGACGGGCTGCGGCCGAAGGAAGATCCGTGGGCATCTATCCCACCGTGGCCGAAGCGCTGGCAGGGATGGATGCGGACACCTGAGCACCTGAGCCCCCCGTCACCGAGGTGGGCACTCACCCGCGGCGGATGAGGCGTGCCGACGGCCGGTGTGCCTACCTTCGAATGGCCGCTGCGTACGAACCGAAGGAGATCATCGCCATGAGCTTCGATCCGAACGATATTCAGCGAGGGACGCTTCCGATTCCGGATCTCGCGTACACCGGCACGGTCACGTACGACGCCACGGATCCGGACACGGAGTTTCCGCCGATTCGCCGGTTGCTGCCTCCGGAGGGTGCCCCGAACGTGCTCGTCGTGCTGCTCGACGATGTCGGGTTCGGCGCATCGAGCGCCTTCGGCGGTCCGGTCGAGACCCCGAACTTCGAGCGGGTGGCCGCGCAGGGCCTGAAGTACACCCGTTTCCACACCACTGCGCTGTGTTCCCCGACCCGCGCGGCGCTGCTGTCCGGGCGCAACCACCACACCGTCGGGATGGGCGGGATCACCGAGATCGCCACCAGCGCGCCGGGTTACAACTCGATGCGACCCAATGACTGCGCTCCGCTCGCAGAGACCCTGAAGCTGAACGGGTACAACACCGCTCAGTTCGGCAAGTGCCACGAGGTGCCGGTGTGGGAGGCCTCGGCGGTGGGGCCGTTCGACCACTGGCCGCACCCCGGTGGTGGATTCGAGTACTTCTACGGGTTCATCGGCGGCGAGACGAACCAGTGGTACCCGGCGATCTACGAGAACACCTCGCCGGTCGAGCCTTGGGGCACCCCCGAGGACGGATACCACTTCATGGCCGACATGACCGACAAGGCCATCGACTGGACCCGCCAGCAGAAGTCTCTCGCGCCCGACAAACCGTTCTTCACCTACTTCGCACCCGGTGCCACGCACGCGCCGCACCACGTCCCGAAGGAGTGGGCGGACAAGTATCGGGGCAAGTTCGACCAGGGCTGGGACACGCTGCGCGAGGAGACCTTCGCCCGGCAGAAGGCGCTCGGTGTCATCCCTCGGGACGCTGTGCTCACCGCGCGCAGCCCCGGCATCCCCGCGTGGGACGAGATGAGCGAGAAGCTCAAGCCGGCCCTGGCCCGCCAGATGGAGGTCTACGCGGGTTTCCTCGAGTACACCGACCACCACGTCGGCCGCCTGCTCGACGCGCTCGAAGGACTCGGTGCGCTCGACGACACGCTCGTATACGTGATCATCGGCGACAACGGTGCCTCCGCCGAGGGATCGATGCACGGCACGACCAACGAGGGCTTCACGATCAACCACATGAACGACATCGAGACCGAGGACTACGTCGCGGCGCACATCGATGATCTCGGTACACCGCGTTCGTACAACCACTATGCGGTCGGTTGGGCGCATGCGATGGACACTCCGTACCAGTGGACCAAGCAGGTGGCGTCGCACTGGGGCGGCACCCGCAACGGCACTATCGTCAGTTGGCCCAACGAGATCTCGGCGCGCGGCGAGATCCGTGACCAGTTCGCACATGTCATCGACGTCGCCCCGACGGTTTTGCAGGCCGCGGGGATTCCGGAGCCGACGACAGTGCACGGTGTGACACAGCGGCCCTACGAGGGGACGCCGATGAACTACACGTTCGGTGATGCAGATGCCGAGGAACGTCACACCACGCAGTACTTCGAGATGGTCGGCAACCGCGCGATCTACCACAAGGGCTGGACCGCAGTTGCCAAGCACAAGGATCCGTGGCTCGGCTCGGACCACGGTCTGGACGAGGACGTGTGGGAGTTGTACGACGTGGAGCACGACTGGACACAGTCGAACGACCTGGCGGCCGAGTACCCGGACAAGCTCGCGCACCTGCAGCGACTCTTTCTCATCCAGGCTGCCCGGTTCAACGTGTTGCCGATGGATATTCGGACGGCGGAGCGGTTCAACCCTGATCTCGCGGGTCGGCCGACGCTGATCACGGCGCAGAGCCAGACGCTCTATCGGGGTATGCGGCGCCTCAGTGAGAACTCGGCCATCAACATCAAGAACAAGTCGTTCACGGTGACTGCCGACGTCGACGTCCCGGACGGTCGCGTGAACGGGGTGATCATCGCGCAGGGAGGCGCCTACGGCGGTTGGTCGTTCTACGCTATCGACGGCAAGCTCGCCTTCGCATACAACCTGCTCGGCATCAAGACGGACGTCGTGCGATCGGAGGCGTCGGTTCCGTCCGGACCGCAGGCGCTGCGTATGCATTTCGCCTACGACGGTGGTGGGTTGGGCAAGGGCGGCACGGCATCGATCTTCACTGGTGACGAGAAGATCGGCGAGGGGCGCGTCGAGCGGACCATTCCGTTCCAGTTCACGTTCGACGAGACCGTCGATGTCGGTGCGGATCTGGCCTCGCCGGTGTCGCCCGACTACGGGGCAACCGGAAACGAGTTCACCGGAACCATCGATCGGGTGCGCATCGATCTCGGTGATGATGATCATGCGCACCTAGCCGACCCGGCGCACCTCATGAACATCGCGATGATGAAGCAGTAGGGGTACGCCGGTGACCGTGCTCGCGCCGACATTGGTCGGCTACCGCAAGAGCTGGCTGCGCGCGGATGTGGTCGCGGGGTTGAGTGCCGGTGCCGTCGTGATTCCGCAGGCAATGGCGTACGCGACGATTGCGGACATGCCGGTGCAGATCGGCCTGTACACGTGCATGGTGCCGATGGTCGTGTATGCCCTTCTCGGCGGTTCGCGTACCGCGAGCGTGAGCACGACATCGACCATCGCGACGCTCACGGCATCGACGCTGATCGGTGCCGGCATCGCCGCCGGATCGGACGACGCTCAGACTTCGCTGATGACGCTGACCCTGATGGTCGGCGTGATCCTGATCGCGGCTCGGGTCCTCAAACTCGGGGCGATCATCGAGAACATCAGCGAGGCAACGCTGTCCGGGATCAAGGTCGGCGTCGGACTGACGGTGGCCGCAAGCCAGTTGCCGAAACTGCTGGGCGTGCCGGGCGACCCCGATGCCACCGGCTTCTTCCACGTGCTCGGTGGTGTGATGCGTCAACTGGGCGATGCGAACGGCGCCACCGTCGTGCTGTCGGTCGTGTCGATCGTGGCACTTCTCGTGCTGGGGCGCGTGGTGCCGCGCGTGCCCGGACCACTCGTCGTGGTGGCCGTGGGGATCGCACTGATTGCGTTCACGAGCCTGCGAGAGAGTGGGGTCGCGGTGATCGCCGCGGTGCCCCGGGGCGTTCCATTGCCCGGAATTCCCTCGCTGCACGACATCGGCGCACTGTTCCCCGGCGCGCTGGCCATCTCGGTGATGGCCTTCCTCGAGACGGTGGCCGTGGGACGAGGTGTCCGGCGCACGAGCGAGCCGCAGATCGACAGCGACCGTGAGCTTCTCGCCAACGGCGCAGCGTCGGTGGCCGGCGCCTTCTTCCACACCTTGCCGCCGGCGGCCGGCTTCTCGCAAACGGCGGTGGCCTTGCGGTCCGGCGCCCGAACACAGTTGAGCGGCATCGTCACCGCGGCACTCGCGGTTCTCGTCGCGCTGTTCTTGGCTCCGGTGCTGAGCGACCTGCCGCAGGCCACTCTCGGCGCGATGGTGGTGGTTGCCACTCTCGGCCTGGTGGATCCGGGAGCGTTCGTGCGGCTCTGGCGGGTGAGTCGGATCGAGTTCTGGGTGGCCGCGGCGACCGCGGTGATCGGCCTGACCGCCGGGCTGCTGCCGGCTGTGCTGGTCGGTGTGCTGTTCACGCTGTACCTCGTCCTGCGTGAACTCGACCGGCCGCACGTTTCGCAGTTGGTGCGGGACCTGGACGGCACCTGGGCCCCCGTCGATCCGAATGTGCCACCGATCGCCACGGATCCGCTGGTCCTCCGCGTAGATTCGGGGCTCTACACCGCGAACGTACGTGCCAACACACGCGAGATCAGCAGGCGGGTGACCGGTGCAGGGACCGCACCACACGCGGTCGTCATCGATTGCTCGCGGCTGACCCAGGTGACCACGACGGTGCTGAACAACTTCCTGGATCTCACCCGGGAGTTGTCCGACGTCGGCGTCACCGTCTACTTCGCGGCACTGCCCCATCGGAACCTGGCGACGGTCCGACGAACCGCGCTGGGACGCGACTACGAGGCGCAGGGCCGATTGTTCGACAGCGTCGAGGCGGCCGCGCGCACGTTGAGCGGCTGACCGCGGGCGCGCCACGCGCGGGCTGTTCGGTGTCGATGTCACAACCATTCGGCTCGAACCCCGCGATACCGGCCGTTCGGAAATCTACCGTCCGCATATGGCGTTCCGATCATCGGTGATGCGGGTGCAGTCGTGGTGACGCGGGTTCTGGTCGTCGCGGCCGTGATCGCGGCGCTGTGCGGGTTCGGGTTCGCGTTCTACCGGGTCGTGTCCGATTTGCCGCAGACGTCCACCAGCCGTCCGGTCGTGAAGGAGACGTACACGATCGGCGGGCAGCCGACCACGTGCGAGGGCCTGTTCGGGTCGTGCGACTACAACCTGCAAACCGCGTTCAACCAGTGGGGACAGCACCTGGATGTGTTCCGGGACGACCCGACGCTCGAGCCGTACGGTCGCGACATCGGCTTCCCGGCGTCGGCCAGGCTGGGCTTGCAGGCGTGTGAGGTCGCGAGGTCGCCGGGGCGGACGTATCTCGAGTTCCTCGACATCGCGAATGTCGCGCACCCCGAGGCGACCAGTCCCCAGCTCTTTCCGTTCTGGGACCTGGCCACCCGGGAGCTGTGCCCGATACCGCGCTGACAGGTCTACTGGTGCTTGAGCACCGCCGCGAGCGCGTCCTCGGGGTCGATGAGATGGCTGTGGTCGTCGTCGCCGAGTTCGATCTCGGCCCAGTCGATCCGTCCGGTGAACTTGCCCCGCGGTGACTTGTAGCCCTCGTACACCGGCATCCCGGTGTCGATTCCGACGTCGAGTCCCTCGTCGAACGAGAAGTAGAGTGGATGCGTGCGTGGCACCTGAGCGCTGCCGTCCTCGGCGCCGTCTATGTACAGCGTTGCCGTCCCGCCCTTGCCGATTCCGCCACCGTCGTAGACGAATTCGACCCGCACCTGATGCCGGCCCGGAGTGAGCGGGCTGTCCGACAGCGCGGTTGTGCGCTGCAGACCGCAGTAGTTGTAGTGGTAGCCGAGCTTGCCGCCCTGGGTGAACAGGCACCAGCCGCCGGTCCGTCCGCCCTGCGTGACGATCACACCGTCGGCGCCGGTCTCGGGGACCTGGACCTGGGCGGTCAGCGAGAAGCTCCGGTTCTTGATGTTGATCGCGACGTTCTCACCGAGCCGGGTCATGCCCTCGAACAGCCGTAGCTTGTCACCCTGCACGAGGGTCGGGCGGCCGGCGATGGCCGGGTTCATTCGTTCCGCGGCGCGATCGTCGAGCGGCAGCACGTTGTACCGAGCCGCCTCGATGAGGAACAGCTGTTGCAGCTGCGCCAACTTGTCCGGATGCTCCGCGGCCACGTCGTGGGCCTGCGTCCAGTCGGTGGTCGTGTCGTAGAGCTCCCACACGTCGAGGGAGAAGTCGGGCGCCTGCGCGACGACGTCCCACGGGGTGCGATGCTTCGTGACCGCCGTCCAGCCGTCGTGGTAGATCCCGCGGTTGCCCATCAACTCGAAGTACTGTGTGCGACGCCGCTCGTCGGCGTCGGAGTCGTTGAACGAGTACGCGAACGACGTGCCGTGCATCGGTACCTGGGTGACACCGTTGACGGTGTGCGGCTGTGCCAGTCCGGCCAGCTCCAGGATCGTCGGGGCCACGTCGATGACGTGGTGCCACTGGTGCCTGATCTCGCCCTTCGCCGCGATGCCGCCGGGCCAGTGCATGATCGTGCCGTTGCGGGTGCCGCCGTAGTGCGACGCCACCTGTTTGGTCCATTGGTACGGCGTGCACATCGCGTGTGCCCAGCCCACGGCGTAGTGGTTGTAGGCCTCGGGCCCGCCGATCTTGTCGAGGTGCTCGTTCCAGAACTCGACCGTCTCGAATTCGCCGCCGCCGTTGGATGCGGTGGTGATCATGTAGGTGCCCTCGAGGCCGCCCTCGGCAGAGGCGCCGTTGTCTCCGATGATGTAGAGGATCAGCGTGTTCTCGAGCTCACCGATCTCCTCGACCGCGTCCACGACTCTGCCGACGTGGAAGTCCGCGTACTCCAGGAACGCCGCGTACACCTCCATCTGGTGCGCCAGGATCGGTTTACGTTCGGCCGGAACGTCGTCCCAGGCCATGATGCCGTCGGGGCGCGCGGTGAGGTCCGAATCGGGTCCGATCACGCCGAGCTTCAACTGCTTCGCGAATGTCTCGTCCCGGACCGCGTCCCATCCCTGATCGAACTTGCCCTTGTACTTGGCGATCCAGTCCTGCGGGACGTGATGCGGGGTGTGGGTGGCTCCGGGCGCGAAATAGGTGAAGAACGGCTTGTCCGGTGTGAGGGCCTTCTGCTGCTTGATGTAGTCGATGGCCTTGTCTGCCAAGTCCGGCATCAGGTGGTAGTCGGGATCGTCGGGCGGCAGGATCGCCGACACGCCGTCCACGAGGGCCGGTTGCCACTGGTTGGTCTCGCCGCCGATGAAGCCGTAGAACCGTTCGAACCCGCTGAACGCGGGCCAGTGGTCGAACGGTCCGGTGGGGCCCGACTCCCAGGTCGGCACCTCGTGGCACTTGCCGAACTGCGCTGTGTTGTAGCCGTTCTGGCGCAGGATCTCGGCCAGCGGTGTGCACGAGTTCGGCCGGGTGGAGCGGTAGCCCGGCGCGGGCGTGGCGGTCTCGGTGATGTGGCCCATGCCGACCGCGTGGTGGTTGCGGCCGGTCAGCATGGCGGCCCGGGTCGGCGAGCACAGCGACGTCGTGTGGAAACGCGTGTACTTCAGCCCACCCGCGGCCAGGCGCTCGGCGGTGGGGGTGTGCACCGGCCCGCCGAACGCGCTCGAGGCCCCGAACCCGACGTCGTCGAGCAGCACCAGAAGCACGTTCGGCGCCTGTGCAGGAGGCCGTTTCATCTCGATCGGCGGCAGCTTCGCGTCGGGATGCTTGGCGTCGAAGAACACCGGACCCTGGTAGGGCTGATCCGGGATGGGCAATACGGTTCCGGGCAGTTCGTCGCGCATGGGCGTCCCTTCGGTCATGACACGTCGTCCACAGTCGATTCGGACGTTAGGGGCGCGTAGGGCCTGCCACCTCACCCGCAGCGGGCGAGACTGCTCTTCATGCGCCACGGGTGAGGTGGCGCGCCACCCGTCGGAGTTGGCTTCGCTCATGGGAGAGCTGATTCTGCAATTGCTACCGGAGTTTGCAGGCATGGCCATCACGCCCGCCGCGATCGCGGGTTGCGTGCTGTTGTTGCAGACGAAACGTCCGTTGGCGAATGCGTTCGCATTCTTCGCGGCTTTCATGATCGCCTACACGGCGATCGGTGTCGCGGCACTGCTCGGCGGCGCCACGGATCAGGCAGCTCGATCCGGCACCGTCAGTCACTGGGCCGGACTCACAGTCGGCATCATCTTCCTGACATTCGGTGTGGTGCAGATGGTCCGGAAGCGGACGCCGTCCGACACCGGTCCCGAATGGATGCAGCAGCTTGCCGAGGCCAAGCCGCGTGGTGCGTTCCTCATGGGGGCTGCGTTGTCGGTGGTGAACCCGAACCTGGCGATCATGATCTCGGGGATGAGCGTGATCGCCGCGTCCGACACCACGGTCGCGGCGGCGGTGACGGGCACAGTGCTGCTGCTGGCGGCGGCTGCGCTGGACTTCCTGGTGCCGATCGGGATCTTCGTGGCCCTCGGTGATCGCGCGAAGTCGGGTCTGGCGAATGTCAAGCGGTGGATGATCGCCCACGACCGCGCCATCGGCATCGCGGTGTTCTTCGGTTTCGGTGGCCTGTTCGTTGGGCGGGCACTGGCGGCGCTGCTCTAGCGAGCCCGACGGGGAGCTACCGTCCGATCTCCAGTTCGCCCATGCGGGACCAGTCGATTCCGGGAATCTCGGTGTTGATGATGCGTGGGGTCTCCCGCAGCATTGGGCGCATCGCGTCCAAGCCGTTCCGGAAGTGCGCGGAACCGACGTGTTCGGCGCCGGCCTGTCCGTCGCGGAACGCCTCGATCAGGACGTACCGAGTGGGGCTGTCCACGCTGCGACTCCATTCGAACCAGAGGTTGCCCGGTTCGGCTCTCGTCGCGTCGGTGAACTCCCGCGTGGTCTCGAGCCAGTTGTCCTTGTACTCGTCGAGGACGTCGAACTGCACCACGATGAAGATCACGATGACTCCAGTCTGTTCGGCACACGGATGGCGGACCGGCGACACACGGTCACGACATCAGTATCGGCCGTGAGCGACGGCGCAATCAATGCTGTGCGCGCGAAGGCGGCGGTCGGGGGCGTCAGCGCGAGCGAACTTCCCGCCGGGGCTCGGCGAATCGGAAGAACTCGAACACGATGAGCGCGAGGAGTACCGCGGTGAGGACACCCAGTGTCGCGAGGGCCGGCAGATGCCACACGACGGGGACGAGCGCGATCAGCGCGATCACCGTGACGATGCGGGGGACGCTCACCAGACCCGTTCCGTACCTCTTGAAGAAGACCAGCGCCGCGAGGTACAGCGCGGCGCCACCGAACAGTGCCACCAATGGCCACCCGGTGAGCGGGTCCGTCAACCGGTGATGGTTGCCGTCGCCGACGTAGTAGAGGATCTTCTTCAGCCCCAGCGAGAGCATCACGATCCCGATCACCATCGGCAGGTGTGCGTAGGTGTAGCAGCCCTGCGCAATGAGGATGCGTCGTCGTCCGGTGGACTCCTGGAAGGAGTGCTCCACCATGAGCGAGGTGACGTCGAAGTACGCCCACCACAGCAGCGACGACACCGCGAGCCCGAGCAGCGAGGCGACGATGATGGCCCACGTGATCGGCAGGCTCGCGACCCCGATGCCGATCGACACGATGGATTCGCCGAGCGCGACGATGATGATCAGTCCGTGTCGTTCGGCGAAGTGACTCACCGAGCGCAACCGCCAGTCGGTGCCGCCGAGCAGGGTGCCGAGGTAGTCGCCGGCGAGCGCGAGGAGCCACATCGCCGTCTGCCACGGGCCGGTCACCTGCGACGCGATCAGCAGGAACATCGTCCCGGTGAGCATCGACGGCACGAACCGCTTCACCTGCCCGCGCAGCTGTGGGTCCTCGCGGCTGATCACCAGGAACATCAGGATGTGCAGTAGCCGCACCGCGAAATAGCCGAGCGCGAACACCACCGGCCCGTCGAGCCCACCGGGCAGATCGTCGAACGCCTCCGGGATCGTGAGCGCGACGATGAACATCGCGCTCATCGCGGCCAGCATCACCACCCGCACGACGCCCTCGTCGGCGCGCACCAGATTCGCCAGCCACGAGTAGCCCACCCAGCTCCACCACAGCACCGCCATCACCAGCACGCCGTGCAGCAGGGTGATGCCGCGGGGGTCGTCGGCCATGAGGTCGGTGACCCGGGTGAGCGCGAACACGAACACCAGGTCGAAGAACAGCTCGAGCGGGGAGACCGACGCGCGCTCCTCGGTGGGGCGGGTGGTCAACCGTCGGGTGAGGTCCACAGCGACGATGCTGCCACCGGCGGAGGCGAATCGCGTCACGAATCCATTGGTCAGGACGGCCCTGCACCGGATCGGACAAGCGTCGGTAAGCTCGACAGCTGGACTTGCACCAATTCCATCTACCCGGAGGTACACACGCGTGGCTCTCGTCGTCCAGAAGTACGGGGGATCCTCGGTCTCGAGCGCCGAGCGCATCCGACGCGTCGCTGAACGGATCGTCGAGACGAAGAAGGCGGGCAATGACGTCGTCGTGGTCGTCTCGGCGATGGGCGACACGACCGACGAACTGCTCGACCTCGCGCAGCAGGTGTGCCCGGTGCCGCCCGCTCGCGAGATGGACATGCTGCTCACCTCGGGTGAGCGCATCTCCAATGCTCTCGTCGCGATGGCGATCCACTCCCTCGGCGCACAGGCACGGTCGTTCACCGGCTCGCAGGCCGGCGTCATCACGACCGGCAGCCACGGCAACGCGAAGATCATCGACGTCACCCCGGGCCGCGTCCGCGCCGCGCTGGACGAGGGCTCGATCGTGCTGGTGGCCGGCTTCCAGGGCGTCAGCCAGGACAGCAAGGACGTCACCACCCTCGGCCGCGGCGGCTCCGACACCACCGCAGTCGCCCTCGCCGCGGCGCTGAAGGCCGACGTGTGCGAGATCTACACCGACGTCGACGGTGTCTTCACCGCCGACCCGCGCATCGTGCCCGACGCGCAGCGCCTCGACACCGTCTCCTTCGAGGAGATGCTGGAGATGGCCGCGTGCGGCGCCAAGGTGCTCATGCTGCGCTGCGTCGAGTACGCCCGCCGCTACAACGTGCCCGTGCACGTCCGTTCGTCATACACGACCAAGCCCGGAACGATCGTGTCCGGATCGATGGAGGACATTCCCGTGGAAGAAGCCCTGATCACCGGTGTTGCCCACGACCGCGGCGAGGCCAAGGTCACCGTCGTCGGCCTGCCCGATACCCCGGGTCACGCCGCCAAGCTGTTCCGGGCCGTCGCGGACGCCGAGATCAACATCGACATGGTGCTGCAGAACATCTCGAAGGTGGAGACCGGCAAGACCGACATCACCTTCACGCTGCCCAAGTCCGACGGCCCGCGTGCGGTGGAGAAGCTGACGGCGCTGCAGTCGGAGATCGGCTTCACCCAGATTCTGTTCGACGACCTCATCGGCAAGGTGTCGCTCGTCGGCGCCGGCATGAAGAGCCATCCCGGCGTCACCGCCAAGTTCTGCGAGGCGCTCGCCGAAGCGGACGTCAACATCGACCTGATCTCGACCTCCGAGATCCGCATCTCGGTGCTCGTCAAGGACACCGACCTGGACGACGCCGTGCGCGCGATCCACGCAGCATTCGAACTCGGCGGCGAGGAAGCGGCCGTCGTCCACGCAGGAACGGGACGGTAGATATTCATGACCACCATTGCTGTCGTCGGTGCCACCGGCCAGGTCGGCATCGTCATGCGCACCCTGCTCGAGGAGCGCAACTTCCCCGCCGACAAGGTCCGGTTCTTCGCGTCCGCGCGCTCGGCAGGCAAGACGCTGCCGTTCCGCGGTGAGGACATCGTCGTGGAGGACGCCTCCGCGACCTCCGACGAGGACCTGAAGGGCATCGACATCGCGCTGTTCTCGGCCGGTGCGACGCTGTCGCGCGCGCAGGCCCCGCGCTTCGCCGCCGCCGGTGCGATCGTCGTCGACAACTCGTCGGCGTGGCGTAAGGATCCCGAGGTTCCCCTCGTCGTCAGCGAGGTCAACCCGGAGGAGACGAAGAACCCGCCCAAGGGCATCATCGCCAACCCCAACTGCACCACGATGGCCGCGATGCCGGTCCTCAAGGTGCTGCACGACGAGGCGGGCCTGCAGCGCCTGATCGTCAGCAGCTACCAGGCGGTCTCCGGCAGTGGCATCGCCGGTGTCGAGGAGCTCGTCGGCCAGGTGCGCGCCGTTGCCGCCGACGCCGAGAAGCTGGTGCACTCCGGTGCAGCCGTCGACTTCCCGGCCCCCGACAAGTACGTCGCACCCATCGCCTTCAACGTGGTGCCGCTCGCCGGCGCGCTCGTCGACGACGGCAGTGGCGAGACCGACGAGGACCAGAAGCTCCGCAACGAGAGCCGCAAGATCCTCGGCCTGCCGGACCTGCTGGTGTCGGGCACGTGCGTGCGCGTCCCGGTCGTCACCGGTCACTCGCTCGCGATCAACGCCGAGTTCGAGCGCCCGCTGTCGGTGGAGCGTGCCAAGGAACTGCTCGCCGACGCCCCCGGCGTCGAGCTGGTGGACGTGCCGAACCCGCTCGCGGCCGCCGGTGGCGACGTGTCGCTCGTGGGCCGGATCCGTCAGGATCCGGGTGCCCCCGAGGGTCGGGGTCTGGCGCTGTTCGTCTCGGGCGACAACCTGCGTAAGGGCGCGGCGCTCAACACGATCCAGATCGCCGAGCTGCTGGTCCGCTGACCGCACAGCCGCTTTCGACGATGCCCTGTACCGGATTCGGTACAGGGCATCGCCCGTTTCGGGGGGTCCTCAGTCGAGTTCGGCGATCGCGACCAGCCCGCCCAGATACTCGGAATCGGAGTATGCCCTGGCGAGGATCGCGCCCAGCTCGGCCAATGCCTCGTGGTCGGGGCCGTACGCGACGAACATCCCCGCCTCCGGATCGGTGCGGAAGCGGTCCAGCAGATGCGGCGCGTCGCGTTCGGTGACGGCGTGCGCGACGGACGCCCAGTCGTATCCGGAGCCGTCGAACCCCTCCACCTGCTCGAACACGGCCGCCACCTTGCCGAAGTGCTGGTCCGTCAGCATCAACGACCAGTTGCCCGGCGTCGTCTCGAAAAGTTGCAGTGGCTCGATCGAAGGCGATGTCATGCGTGCATTGAAGCAGAACGGACCGACAAGTCCGCGTCCGGAGGTCGTGCACGCGGCGTGCGGGCCCCAGTGAGTCCTGTTGCTGCCGAGTGCGATTCGCCGTAGGTTGACCTCGACGGTGGCCGACGTGATCCGGCTCACTCGCGGGATCGGGAAGGACATCGACGATGGATGTTGGGAATTGCCGGGACTGGGCGCCGCTGCTGGAACGGCTGGCCGACCGGAAGTCGGCGGCGCGGACGATGGGCGGTGACGAGAAGGTGGCCCGGTACCGGGCATCGGGGCGACTCGATGCGCGGGCCCGGATCGAGCACCTGCTGGACCCGCAGTCGTTCGACGAACTCGGCCTGCTCGCGGGCGAGGGCATCCCCGCCGACGCGTTCGTTGCCGGATCGGGCCTGGTCGACGGGCGACCGATCATGGTCGGTGCCGAGGACTTCACCGTCGCCGGCGGGTCCATCGGTACCGCCGCCGCGACCAAGCGGACACGCGCAGCGCAACTGGCGCTGCGCAACCGGATCCCGCTGGTGATGATGCTCGAGGGGGCCGGGCATCGTGCGACCAACGCGCTCGAACGGAACCGGCCCGCGCCCAACGACCTCCAGGCGATGGCGGACCTCTCGGGGTTGGTGCCGACGGTCGCGATCGTGACCGGGCCGTCGGCTGGTCACGGAGCCCTCGCCGCGCCGCTGTCCGACTTCGTGATCATGGTCGCCGGGCACGGTGCGCTGTTCACGGCCGGCCCCCCGTTGGTGGCGGCGTCCACCGGCGAACAGATCGACAAACAAACACTCGGTGGCCCGCAGGTCGCGATCGACGCCTCCGGGGTCGCCCACAATCTCGCGGATTCCGACGAGGCGGCGCTGGCTCTCGCCGGTCGGTACCTGTCGTACTTCCCGAGCAGTGCTTGGCAGCGGCCGCCGTGGGTCGGGCCCGAGCAGGGCAACCGCGACGTGGGGGAGCGGGCGCTGCCGGAGCTACTGGAGCTGATTCCGGTCAACCAGAAGCGTCCCTACGACATGCGCGCCGTCATCGACCGACTGGCCGACGCCGGCACGGTCACCGAGATCCAGCCCACCTACGGGAAATCGATCATCACGGCGCTGGCGCGCATCGGCGGTCACTCGGTCGCGGTGGTCGCGAACCAGCCGAGTGTGATGGCGGGTTCGGTGACGGTGGAGGCCGCCGACAAGGCCGCCGGCTTCCTGCAGTTGGTGGGGGCGTTCCACCTGCCGGTGGTGTTCCTCGCGGACAATCCGGGCGTGATGGCGGGCAGCACGTCCGAGAAGGCGGGCATCCTCAAGGCCAGTGCCCGGATGTTCGCCGCGCAGCACCGGTTGCGGACCCCCAAGTTCCACATCACCGTCCGCAAGGCCTTCGGGTTCGGTAGTTCGGTGATGGGGATGAATCCGTACGACGACCAGTCCATGACGCTCGCGTTCCCCGCGGTCACTCTCGGCGGCATCCCGGCCGATGTCGGGGGCCGGACGGCGAAGGAGGACGACGAGACGCGGCGTGCACTGGTCGAGAACGAGGCCTCCGGACCGTGGGCGCTGGCGCAGACACTGTTCTACGACGACGTCATCGATCCGCGCGAGCTCCGCAACATCCTGATTCGGGGTCTGCGTACGAGCAGCCGTGCCGAGGGTCCGGTCGAACCCGTCGCGCATCACGGCTACCTGCGGTAGCGGCGGCTCACGGGTGGGTCGGCGCCGCCGTCCGCGCGGTGGCGGCCACCCCGGACAGCAGTGTCACGATGGCGAGCCCGACAACGAGGTAGATCAGCGAACTGCCGATCTCGGACTCGAGAGTGGCGTCGACGGTGAACGGCCACAACGCGACCGCGATCGTCGCGAGCATGCAGATCCATCCGAAGAAAGTGGGTGCGCGCGGTGTGGAGATCATCAGCAGGTGCAGCAGCGCCGTCGCGAGCAGTGCGGAGGCCGCCGCGTACCCGGCCAGTGTGGTGACCTGTGAATCGCCGAGAGAGGTGGCGGGGCTGATCACCGCGATGTCGAGCAGGCCGCGAACGACCAGTGTTCCCACCACCGCGGTGAGGGCCGCGACGATCGCGGTGGCGGCGCCCCCGGCCCACAGGCGTTTCGCGTTCAGGGCGGGTGCCGCCGTAGGGCCGGGCGGGTATGCGCTCATCGAGTGTTCCTTCCGGTCGCCGGTCGGGGAACCGTCCTGCCGACACGGTAGGTCGACACGAACCCGAGGCCGTCACCCGCGGCGGGTGAAACGGCGTACCGCGCCCGCGGTCGTGTGCAGTGCACTCGGACGGAGCGGCGCCGGCATCCCCGACGGATGCCGGCGCCGGTACTGGCGGGGCGGGTTACGCAGCCGGCATGGCCGAGCCGTTGAGGAGGTTCTGGACGAACTCGGTGACGCCGTCCAGGATGCCGTCGTCGATGCTGCCCAGGTCGATGCTGCCGAGCAGTCCGCCGTCGGGAACGGCCACGATCTTCGGATCACTCACCGCTGGGGCCTCGCTGTTCGGCGAAACACATTCGCCCACAACGGCATAGAGACCGTTCGCGAGTTCGGCGCTGAAGGTGTCCTCGGCTCCGGGGCCCACGCGTTCGGCCACATCGGTACGCCACGACAGGAACCCGGGATCGTCGATCTTGCCGGGATCGGCCTCGAGTTCGGCCAGCTTGGAGGCCTCGAGCGCGAACGCGCCGCACGTGCTGGTGGCCTCACTGTTGGTGTTCTTCACCGTGACGTTCAGCGTGTTCGCTTCCACGTCCGTCGTGATCGTCGGGCCGGTGAGTTCGACCGGTTCGGCGGACGCGAGGGCGGGTGCCGCGAACGCCGACGCGGCGACGATGGCGGCTCCGCCGACCGTGCGGGAGAACACTTTCCGATTTCGCAACTGCATGTAGAACCCCTTCCGAAGGTGGGTTACCGGACATGATCGGGGTGCCGGGACCGCGCCGGGATCTCCGTGTCGAGATCTCGAAACCAAGATCACCACTCCACCATCGGGGCTCGGTGTGGAGGTCGCAACAGATGGGCCGGACAAATGCGACATCGACGCCGCCCGTACCGGCGTGGCGGCGGTGCGGCGGTTCGCCCGATTCGCGGATGGCCAGCGCCGATCCGGGATCCGCACCCCGAAGGTAACGATACGGTAACGGTATGGTGCTCGGGGGGATCAGGCGTTGCGACTCTTGGTGTTTCGAGTGCGTGTCGCGAACTCCTCGCGGAGCCGCGAGAGTGCACGATGCTGCGCGACCCGAACGGCGCCCGGAGTCGTGCCGAGCACGTCCGCGGTATCGGTTGCGGTGCGGCCGTCGATGATCCTCAGGTGCAGAATGGTCCGCTGCTGCGCGCTCAGCACGTCGAGCATCTGCTCGGCGAGCTGCCGTTGTTCCGAGCGCAGCACATGCTCCTCCGGGCTGTCGTCCGACGTCTGGAGATCGGGGACGGTCTCGACCGGGATGCTCCGGTCCTTGCCCACCGCGCGTACCGCATCCACCACCTTGTGGGAGGCGATGCCGTAGACGAAGGCCAGGAACCGTCCACGATGCTCGTAGCGCGGCATCGCGCGGAGCACCGCGACACACACTTCCTGGGTGACGTCCTCGGCGGACGGGTAGTCCACACCTTGCATCCGCGATCGGCAGAATCTCAGCACCATCGGGCGAATCCGTACCAGGACGGCGGACATCGCCGCGCGGTCTCCGAGGGCGGCGGCCGCCGCGACGGCGTTCAGGTCGGTGGGGGACGGGGCGTAGCTGATACTCACCCTGCACAGCTAACCGCTGCCGGCTGGGGCCTTGCTCTCGACGACCGGTGAACTTCCTGGGAGTTCCACGGAGGGGCCTCGCAGGAACCGTCCGATCGGTCCCTCGTCCAGCGCGAGTGCCTTGGTGGCCACGGTGGCGCCGACGATGATGCCGCACGCGAAGAACATCCAGCCGATCGCGGTGAACACGAGACCCAGATCGCCGAACTTGGACTCGGCCGAGGCCGCGATTCGGGGAAGGGCGACGTTTCCGGCGATCCGCAGCACCGCGAGGCCCACCGCCGTGATCGCCCCGGTCGCCCACAGCACCCGGGCCGACAGGCGACGTTCGGTGAGCAGGTACGGCACCAGGGACCACAGTCCCGTCCACACCACGAACTGCGCGATCAGCGCGAGCGGTCCGCCGACGTACGCGAGGTCCCGCAGAATCCGGGTGGCGCCGATCCCGGCCGCGGCCGCCGCCACCGCCAGCAGCACCGCGACCCAGCGCCACCAGCTCGCGAGGCGGAGCGTCGGGACGTGCCACACCCGGCCGTACAACCGGCCCAGCGCGCGGGCGAAGGACGTGCCGCTCAGGATCACCATCAGGATCCCGACGATCCCGAATGCGGCGAGCGACTGTTGGTCGGAGGAGAAGCTGTCGGCCGAGAAAGCCGAGAAGTCGACGGCATCCACGTCGACACCGAACTGGTCGAAGAATCCCTTGGTGAAGGTGTCGTGGTGGCCGATCGTGGACGCGACGATGACGACGGGCAGCACCGACGTGAACGACTGGGCGGCCAGCGTCATCGAGCGGTCGACCAACTCGATGTCGACGAGCCCCGACAACATGCGTTGAACGGTGCGGCCCGGCGCGGTGCCGCGTAGCCAGCCCCGCGCCGTCTCCGAGCGGGCCTCGAGGGCTTCCCTGGCCAGTGCGACATTGAACCTCGACGACTTCACAGCACCCCGCTCACGACCGAACAGAAACCCGGCGGTGCCGGTCTCGATGATTCCGACAGCGTAGGCGAAACGCGCGGCGAAACCGACGATCGCGACCGCATCCGGGTACGCGGAGCGATTCGTCCGGCTCGCCCGGAACCGTCGTCGGAATCGGGATGGATCCGAGGAAATCGGCGGGGCGGCAGGAGTCCCCGGCGTACCGTCGGGCGGGCGTGCTCCGGTAGGGCGACCACAGGGAGTGTGACGGTGACATGAGCGGACGGATCTCGCGGCGTGCCTTCAACCGCGGCCTCGCCTGGACAGCGGGCGCCGTGGGCGTCGGGGCGGTCACCGCAGGAATGTCGGCGGTGCGGGCGCAGGATCTGGGCGACCTCGGCAACATCGACCCGTCCCGCCCCCAGTTGTTCGCGTCGCCGCGGATCACGCCGTTCGTCGACGCATTGCCTCGCATCCCGGTCCTGTCCGGCTCACAGTTGGAGTTGCGCGCCCGAAGCACGACACATCGGTTCCACCGGGATCTCGACCCGTCGCCGGCCCTCGCGTACGGAGGGATGGACTATCTCGGCCCCACCATCGAGGCGCGGAGCGGCGACGCGCTGACGGTCTCCTACCTCAACGAGATCGGGGTGCACCCGCTGGCCGCCGACTTCGACACCACGTTGCACGGCGTCACCGAGCAGGATCGGACGTCGGTGCCCACGTCGATGCACCTGCACGGGGCAGTCACACCACCCGAGCACGACGGGCACCCCGCGTTCCTGCAGCGGCCCGGACAGGGGCACGTGCACCACTACCCGAACGGTCACGAGGCCACCCAATTCTGGTATCACGACCACGCAATGGGGATCACCCGCCTCAACGTGTACGCCGGACTCGCCGGCATGTTCCTGTTGCGGGACCAATTCGACACGGGCACAGCGGGTAACGCGTGGGGTCTGCCGTCGGGCGAGTTCGAGATTCCGCTGGTCCTGCAGGAGAAGATCTTCACGGCGGACGGACGGCAGAGCATCCGGGCCACTCCGCTGGTGCCGCAGGGGCGGTGGGACGGCGGCACCCCGGGCGACGTCGGAGTGGTCAACGGCAAGATCTGGCCCGAACTCGAGGTGGCACGGGGCTTCTACCGTCTGCGGATCGTCAACGCGGCGTCGTTCAGCGTGTGGAATCTGTTCTTCGGCAACCGGATGCGGTTCTGGATTCTCGGCATGGAAGGTGGGCTACTGCAAGCGCCGGTAGCGTCCGACCGGGTCCGTCTCGCGCCCGGCGAGCGGGTGGATCTGCTCGTCGACTTCGGGATGCTGGAAACCGGCGCGACAGTGGAACTGTGCAACGACGAGCCCCCGCCGCTCGCGGCCTCACAGCGCGGTGCCCGGCCGATGCCACTGTTCTGCCGGTTCCGGACATCGGCGGGCACGGGATTCGCCGGTGGGGTGCCGCAGACCCTGCGCGGTGGGTCTGGGCAGCCGGCGGACCTCGAACCGGTGCCGCCGCCGCAGGTGCAGCGAACCGTCACGGTGATGCAGTTGCCGGACCCGTCCACCGGCGGGGTGCTCATGTCGCTCAACAATCTCCGGTTCGGCGATGCCGACATCGAGATGCCCCGGCAGGGCACCGTCGAGCAGTGGAACATCGTCAACGTCACCCCCGAACCGCATCCGATCCATCTGCACCTGGTCAGCTTTCGGGTTCTCGGGCGCCAGGAGTTCGACCTGCCCCGCTACACCCGCGAGAATCCGACGCCACCCGTCGGTGCCCGGTGGGCGCCGCCGGTCGACAACTTCGTGACCTCCCCGCTGGTCCCGCCCGAACCGTGGGAGTCGGGGCCCAAGGACACCGTCGTCGCGAATCCGGGCACCGTCACGCGGATCATCGCGGTGTTCCCGACAGCAGACCGGTTGGGATTCGATCCGGACGCGACGTTCGGTGTGGGCGAGCTCGCGGCACCGGCGCCCGATCATTCCGGCCACGGCACGCCCGCGCACGCCGGTCACGACCCCGCCCCGGCGGCGGCCGGACCCCTGCAGGGATACGTGTGGCACTGCCACATGCTCGACCACGAGGACCACGACATGATGCTCGGTTTCCGCACCGTCGCGCCGTGACCGATCATCCGCGGCGGTGCGGTTGAAACCCCGACGGCCGGGGTGGTCGAGCCGCCGGCGAGCCCGGCGGCTCGTACCGAGGTGGTATCGCTTCGGGCACGCGGGTCTGATCACTGGTAGACCGGACAGGGAGGATTCTGGATGAACCCGACGCCGTCGCGGCGCGCGAGGTAGATCACTGTGCAGACCGGGCAAGTACGCAAGCTGGGCGTCGAAGAGGAGTTCCATCTCATCGACGCGAAGACCCGTCGGCTCGTCACGCGCGCGCCCGAACTGCTCGAGCGTTTGCCGGGGGACGTCTACGTCGAGGAACTGCAGCGCTGCGTCGTCGAGGTCAACAGCGGGGTGTTCCCGGATCTCGTCGGTCTCCGTGCCGACCTGACCCACCGGAGGCAAGTCCTCGTCGAGACCGCCGCCGAACTGGGCGTCGGGGTGGTGGCGGCGGGGGCGGTGCCCCTCTCGGTGCCCGCCGAGATGGCGGTCACCGAGACCCCACGGTATCGGCGCATGCTTGCCGACTATCAACTCCTCGCCCGCGAGCAGCTGATCTGCGGGACCCAGGTGCACGTGGACGTGGCGGACCGCGACGAGGCCGTGCAGATCGCCAATCGCGCCGCCCCCTACCTGCCGGTGTTCCTCGCTCTCAGCGCGAGTTCGCCGTTCTGGGCCGACGGCACCGACACCGGATACGCCAGCATGCGTTCCCTGGTGTGGAGCCGCTGGCCCACCACCGGGCCCGCGGCGCCGGTGCAATCCGCCGCGGAGTACGACCGGCTGATCGCCGACCTCGTCCGCAGCGGCGTGATCAGCGGCCCCGGGATGGTCTACTTCGATCTGCGCCCATCCGATCGGTACTCGACGCTCGAGCTGCGGGTGTGCGACAGCTGCCCGTCGGTGGGCACCATCGCGCTCGTCGCCGGGCTGTTCCGCGCCCTCGTCGAACGCGAGACCGCAGCCCTCCACGAGGGTAGGCCGCCACTGCAGGTCTCACCCACGCTGGTTCGGGCGGCCATGTGGCGGGCAGCGCGCTCGGGTCTCGAGGGTGACCTCGTGGACGTGGAGGCTACGGCGCCGCGCCCCGCGTCGCAGGTCGTCGAGGGTCTGATCCGGTCGCTGCGACCCCACCTCGAGTCCACCGGCGATTGGGACGTGGTCTCCGAGCTGGCGGACGTCACCCTGCGTGTGGGGAGCTCGTCGGCCCGGCAGCGCAGGATCCTGCGTCGGAGGGGACGCCTGACCGACGTCGTGGACCTGCTGGCGGCCGAGACGGCCGGCGGTGAGTACACCCGGATCGCGGCCGGGCCGGGCGCCGCGGTCACCGATCGGACGAACGGCGCCGACGCGCCGGGAGGAGATGCCGAACATGTGTGGCATATGCGGTGAGGTTCGCTTCGACGGGACGACGCCCGATGTGGCCGCGGTGGCCCGGATGACCGACGCGATGGTGACTCGAGGGCCGGATTCGTCCGGAGCGTACGCCCGGCAATCCGTGGCGTTCGGGCATCGCCGCTTGTGCATCATCGACCTGTCGGCGCGGGGCGGTCAGCCCATGGTCGACAGCGAACTGCGGTTGTCGCTGGTGTTCAACGGCTGCATCTACAACTACAGGGAGCTGCGTCGGGAACTGCAGCAGTCCGGATACCGGTTCTTCTCGACGGCGGACAGCGAGGTGGTACTGAAGAGTTTCCACCGCTGGGGCGCGGAGTGCGTCCACCGGTTCAAGGGCATGTTCGCATTCGCTGTCCACGAGATCGATTCGGGTGTCGTGACCTTCGCCCGCGACCGTCTGGGGATCAAACCGCTGTACTTCGCCGAGCAGCCAGGGCGACTGCGGTTCGCGTCGACCCTGCAGGCGCTGTTGCGCGGTGGCGGCATCGACACCACTGTCGATCGTGTGGCTCTGCATCACTATCTGAGCTTCGCTGCGGCGGTGCCGGCGCCGCACACCATGTTCGAGGGAGTCCGCAAGCTGCCGCCGGCCACGATCCGGGTGCTGCTGCCGGACGGAACCGCAACCGAAAAGCAGTACTGGGAGCCGCGATTCGAACCGTCGCCCGAACGGGCGTCGTGGACTCCGCGGCAATGGCAACAAGCCTTGATGGATTCGCTGCGCACGGCAGTGTCACGGCGGATGGTCGCCGACGTTCCCGTGGGGGTGCTGCTCTCGGGCGGCATCGATTCCAGTCTGCTCGTGGCCCTGCTGGCCGAGCAGGGCCAGCGGGACCTCGCCACGTTCAGTATCGGATTCGACTCGGCCGGAGGGGAATCCGGGAACGAGTACTACTACTCCGACCTGGTGGCGCGAACGTTCGGCACCGACCACCAGCAGATCCACATCGATCCGTCACGGCTGCCGGCGGCGGTGCCGAAGACCGTCGAGGCGATGAGTGAGCCGATGCTCAGTCACGACTGCGTGGCGTTCTTCCTCCTGTCGGAAGAGGTCAGCAAGTCCGTCAAGGTAGTCCAGTCCGGCCAGGGTGCGGACGAGATCCTCGGCGGCTACCACTGGTATCCCCCGTTGGTAGGGGTGGCACGGGAACAGTCGGCCGAGGCCTACGCCAAGGTGTACTTCGACCGCACCCACGAGGACATCGCGGCTCTGCTCGACCCCGAATACTGCCTCGACCGCGACGTCAGTTCGGAATTCGTCGTCCGGCACCACAGTGCGCCGGGTGCCGACACCTCCGTCGATGCCGCACTGCGACTCGACACGACGGTGATGCTCGTCGAGGATCCGGTCAAGCGGGTCGACACGATGACGATGG
This sequence comes from Prescottella sp. GW823-FHT02E09, assembly GCF_058797375.1. Lineage (NCBI taxonomy): Bacteria > Bacillati > Actinomycetota > Actinomycetes > Mycobacteriales > Nocardiaceae > Rhodococcus > Prescottella sp. GW823-FHT02E09. The sequence continues at coordinate 99,947 of NZ_JBXAJP010000006.1, read as the reverse complement.
CGTGGGGGCTCGAGGCCCGGGTGCCGTTCCTCGACCACGAGTTCGTGGAGTTGGCGGCCACCTGCCCGCCGGGGCTCAAACTGGCGGGCGACGGCAAGGGCGTGCTGAAGGAGGCCAGCCGCGGGTTGCTGCCGAACGAGGTGATCGACCGCACCAAGGGATACTTCCCGGTGCCCGGAATCCGGCACCTCGAGGGCGACGTTCTCGCGCTGGTGCAGGACTCGCTGCGGAGCCGAAGTGCCCGCGAGCGCCGATTGTTCCGGCCGGAGGCGCTCGATGCGCTGTTCGCGGCCCCCAACGAGATCCGTACCGCCCGCGGCGTCAACACCCTGTGGCAGGTCGGGCTGCTGGAGATGTGGCTGCAGGCGATGGAGCGGCTGTGACCGTCCGTGAGTCGACGGAAGGAGAAGGCCGACAGCACATCCGATTCACGTCGGGCGCTTCGGTGTCGCCGGACGCGACAGGCTTCGCCCACCTCGTCGACGACGGGGGATACCCCTGGGCCGTGCAACGATTCCTGTCGGGCAGGCACAGCAGCACGGACCGTCGCGTCGAGCTCCCCGTGCCCGGTCCGGTCACCAGGATCGTGCATTCGGCGGACAGTCGGTGGCTCGCATGCCAGGTCGCGCCCCACGGTGGCAACCGCACCCAGGTGTGGGTCGTGCAAACCGATCCCCAGGACCGCTCGGCGCGCCTCGTCGGGTCGCAGCACGCGTGCTCGACCGAGCTGATCGGATGGGACGGGAACCGGTTGGCGCTCACCGCAACCGACGAGGACGGAGTGGCGGAGGCGCGGTTGGTGGACCCGCAGAGTCAGGACACCGTCGTGCTCGACCGCCGTGTCGGCAGCTTCCTCGTCGACGCGTGGGCTGGATCGGCGCTGCTGCGGGTGGGCCCACGCGGGCACCGCGAACTGCTGTTGCGCCGCGAAGACGGCAGCCGGATCCCGCTCCTGCCGTCGGATTTCGGGTCGACCACCGACGCGGGCGTCATCCTCGACGACCATCGCCTCCTGGGTGTGCTCGGCCAGCACCGGTCGCCCTGGGCGTCGGCCGAGGGCGAGCCCGACAAGTACGTCCGTGCGCTCGTGCGCAGTGACAACGGTGCCGAATTCGCGCGACTGCTCGGTGTGGCCGTCTCCGAGCGCGGCGTGTCCTACCGAGTTCTGGCCGAGCGGGACGAGTTCCAACTCGACGAGTTCGTCGTCAGCGACGACCACAGCACCGTGGCCCTGCTGTGGAACTACAAGGGTCTGAGCGAGTTACAGATGCTTCATCTCGCGGACGGCACGCTCGATTCGCCGATCCGGTTGCCGGGGCTGGTGGCGTCGGAGCTGAGTATCAGTGCCGACGGCTCGTTGCTGGCGGTCACGGTGCAGGGCCCGGGGATGCCGCCGTCGGTGGAGATCGTGGACCCGCGAACGAGTGAATGGGGTCCGGTGGAACCGGCCCGGACCCGGATCGCCCGGGCCGACGCCCCGATACTCGCCGAGTTCACCGCGCGCGACGGGGTGCCGCTCACCGGGTGGCTGTATCGCGCGCCGGGGGAGGGGCCCGGTCCGGTGATGCTGTGGTTCCACGGCGGACCGGAGCTTCAGGAGCGCCCGGGGTACAGCGACTACTTTCCCGCACTGGTCGAGGCCGGGATCACCGTCTTCGCGCCGAATGTGCGCGGCTCGGGGGGATTCGGCCGCACCTTCATGCACGCCGACGAGCGGTACGGCCGATTCGCCGGGATCGACGACGTCTCGGACTGTGTGCGCTACGTCGTCGACAACGGACTCGGCGACCCTGCGCAGATTGCCTGCGCCGGCCACTCGTACGGCGGCTACCTGACGCTGGCCGCACTGACGTTCCATCCCGATCTGTTCGCGACGGGCATCGCGATCTGCGGCATGAGCAACCTCGAGACTTTCTATGCGAACACCGAACCGTGGATCGCGGCCGCCGCGTATCCCAAGTACGGGCACCCGGAGCACGACAGGGAACTGCTGGCCGAACTGTCGCCGATCCACCGCATCGACGCCCTCGAGGCACCGGTGCTCGTGGTGCACGGCGCCAATGACACGAACGTGCCGGTCAGTGAGTCCGAGCAGGTGGTGGCGTCCGTGCGGGCCCGAGGTGGTGTCGCCGAACTCCTGCTGTTCGACGACGAGGGCCACGACATCGTCAAGCGTGAGAACCGGGACACGCTCGCGAGAACCATGGTGAACTGGCTGACGAGTCGTCCGGCACGGGCCGGCGCCCCGGTGTCGGCGATCTGACGGGGGTGTTCGAAGGATGCGTATCGATCACGACCGGCTCGTCGCGTGGCGGCGGGATCTGCACGCCCACCCCGAACTGTCCTTCGCCGAGTACCGGACCACGGTGCTTGTGCACGATCACTTGCGCTCGCTGGGGCTCGATCCGGTGGTCTTGCCGAGCGGAACCGGACTGTGGTGCGACGTCGGCCCGCCCGCCCCGACGTGCGTGGCGCTGCGCGCCGACCTCGACGCGCTACCACTCACGGAGATCACCGGGGCGCCGTACGCATCCACGGTCGAGGGGGTGTGTCATGCGTGCGGGCACGACGCGCACACCGCGATGCTCCTCGAGGCCGCGACCGTGCTCGCGGCCGAGCCGCCCCGGCAACGCGTGCGGTTGATCTTCCAGCCCGGTGAGGAGACGACGCCCGGAGGTTCTCTCGGGGTCGTCGCCGCCGGCGCGCTCGAGGGCGTCTCGCGAATCTTCACGCTGCACTGCGCGCCGCAACTCGAGGTCGGCAAGCTCGCCACGCGGGCGGGCCCGATCACGTCGTCCGGTGCCATGCTCACGGTGCGGTTGTTCTCTCCGGGTGGGCATTCGGCGCGTCCGCACCTGACGGGCGATCTGATCTACGCGGCCGCCGTGCTGGTGACCGGGCTCGCGGCGGTGCTCGATCGCCGCGTCGACGCGCGCACCGCCACCGTCCTGACGTGGGGGCGCATCCGGGCCGGCCGGGTCCACAACGCCATACCGGAGTCAGGGGAGTTGGTGGGCACGCTGCGCAGCGCGTCGCACCGGACGTGGGCCACGGTGGAGCCGCTGGTGCGGCGCAGCGTCGCAGAGTTGCTGGCGCCCTTCGGTGTCGACCACGAACTGGACTACGTGCAGGGCGTGCCGCCGGTGGTCAACGACCCGGAGGCAACGGCCGAGATGATCTCGGCGATCCAGTCCGTCGTCGGTCTCGAGAATCTGGCCGAGGCCAAGCAGTCGAGTGGCGGCGAGGACTTCGCGTGGTATCTCGAGCACGTCCCCGGCGCGATGGCGCGCCTGGGCGTCTGGGACGGGGTCGGTCCCCGCCGCGACCTGCACATGCCGGACTTCGATCTGGACGAGCGCGCCCTCGTGGACGGGGTGCGTACCTTCCTCGCCCTCGCCTACGGTGGAGACGCCGGCGAAATGCCGGGGGAGTGAAGGAACGGATCAGGGGGTAGCCATGGGGTTCTACACGGAGCGGATCGTCCCGCACCTGGTGGAGATGTCGTGCGGGATGTCGTTGACCGAGGCGTCCCGGAGGAGGGTGTGCGCGGGCCTCCACGGACGCGTGCTCGAGATCGGGTTCGGGTCGGGGCTCAACGTTCCCTTCTACCCGGACGCGGTCGACACCGTCAGCGCGGTCGAACCTGCCGACGAAGCCTGGAAGCTCGCCGGTAAGCGTCTGGCCCGATCCCGCGTTCCGGTCGAACGATCCGGGCTCGACGGTCAAGCACTGCCGTTCCCCGACAACACCTTCGACACCGCCCTGTCCACCTGGACGATGTGCACCATTCCCGATGCCCACGCCGCGCTGCACGAGGTGCGGCGAGTCCTGAAACCCGGGGGAACCCTGCATTTCGTCGAACACGGGCTCGCGCCCCATCCGAAGGTGCAGCGCTGGCAGCGCAGATTCGAGCCGATTCAGAAGACCGTCGCGGGCGGGTGTCATCTCACACGTGACATCCCCGCCCTCGTCCGTGCTGCCGGCTTCGAGATTCGTGATCTCGACCGCTTCTACGAGAAGGGCGCGCCGAAGGTCATGGGCGCCCTCTCGCTCGGTGTCACGGCACCCGTCGAAGGCTGATTCATCCGGTGGGTGTGAGGTTCCGACGCGATTGGCTTCGTACGGTGCGTGAGAGGCCGCAGTGGCTCGATCCCACCATCTCGAGGAGTTTCCCATGGCAGGAACGCTGACCGTCTGGAAGTTCGATTCGCCGACCGGCGCCGACACCGCCGTCGCGACGCTGGAAGACCTGCAGAAGCAGGCGCTGATCACGGTTCACGATGCGGCGGTGGTGAGTTGGCCGGAGGGGAAGAAGAAGCCGAAGACACACCAGCTCGCCGATCTGGCCGGTGCAGGCGCCCTCGGCGGCGCCTTCTGGGGGCTGCTGTTCGGCATTCTCTTCTTCATCCCCCTCATCGGGGCTGCTGTCGGCGCGGCCGTCGGCGCACTCACGGGGTCGCTGACCGACGTCGGCATCGACGACGATTTCATCAAGCGACTCAAGGCGCAGATCACCCCCGGCACCTCGGCACTGTTCGTGTTGACGTCGGACGCGACGCTGGATCGCGTGCACGACGAATTCCACGGTCAGCACGCCGAACTGATCTCCACGAACCTGTCTCACGAGCAGGAAGCGCACCTTCGAGAGGTGTTCGCGGACTGACCGGTAGACGGATCCTCGGTCCGGGAGGGACGATGACGGGTTCACGCAGATCGCGATCCGACCGGGCTGTGCCCACGGTGCCGGCGCCCACGTTGACGCCGGTGCCGTGGGCGATCCCCCGCGGCCTGATCGTTTTGCTCGCCGGCGCGGGCGCAGTGGTTTCGATCGCCGGGATCAAGACGTTCGCCGGAATCCTCGGTCCGGTGTTCCTGGCTCTCATGCTCACGATCGCGGTGCAGCCGATCCAGACCTGGGTGCAACGCCGGAGGCTCCCCGCATGGGTCGGGATGCTCACCGCACTGATCACGGTGAACCTGATCCTGATCGGCCTGGTCGGGGCGTTGGCGCTGTCGGCCGCGCAACTCGCGACCCAGCTGCCTCAGTATGCGGACGCCGTCGACGATCTCCTGGACGGCCTCCGGTCGGCGCTGGCGAGCGCCGGCGTGAGTTCCGAGCAGATCCACAATGCGCTGAGCAGTATCGACATGGGCAAGGTCGTCGGTCTGATCGAATCGGCGCTGCAGAGTCTGCTCGGGGTGTTCTCCAACCTCTTCTTCGTCCTGGCTCTGCTGCTGTTCATGGCGTTCGACGGGATGAGCATCGGGAAGAAGATGCAGATCATTGCCCGCAGCAGGCCCGAGATCGCCTATGCCCTGACGACTTTTGCTGCGGGAACCCGCAAGTACCTGGTCGTCTCCACCGTGTTCGGCCTCATCGTCGCGGTTCTCGACGGTGGCGCGCTGTGGTTGATGGGGGTGCCGCTGCCGGTGCTGTGGGCGCTGCTGTCGTTCATCACGAACTACATACCCAACATCGGCTTCGTGATCGGCGTGATCCCACCTGCGCTGCTCGCGCTGCTCGACGGCGGACCGGTCCTCATGATGTGGGTGATCGTGGTCTACTGCGTCATCAACTTCGTCATCCAATCGATCATCCAGCCGAAGTTCGTCGGTGACGCCGTCGGAATCAGCGTGACGATGACCTTCCTGGCGCTGGTGTTCTGGGCCTGGGTGCTCGGCCCGCTGGGTGCGCTGCTCGCGATTCCGATGACCCTGCTGGTCAAGGCGATGCTGCTCGACATCGACCCGGCGACCCGTTGGGTGAACGTCCTGATCGGTGAGAAGGCGGAGGACGTGCCGGATCTACCGGAGGTCGACATTCCTCCTCCCACAACGGAAACCGATGACCGGGGTTCGGTGCCGGAGCCCGTCGTGCCGGCCACGTGACACGGATGCCTTCGCAGGAGTCCGGGTCTCATCCTGCACGGGTGATGTGGAGGGCAGACACAGGTCGCAGCCTGATCTGAGACGGGCCGAACACCATACGGAGCGAACGAGGAGGTTCGTGATGCCGGACTCGAAGCCGAACATTCTGGTCATCTGGGGAGACGATATCGGGATCACCAACCTCAGCTGCTACAGCGACGGGATCATGGGGTACCGGACGCCCAACATCGACCGCCTGGCCGACGAGGGCATGAAGTTCACCGACTCCTACGGGGAACAGAGTTGCACCGCGGGCCGTGCCTCGTTCATCACCGGGCAGAGCGTGTATCGGACCGGGATGAGCAAGGTCGGAATGCCGGGCGCCGACATCGGACTGTCCGCGGAGGACCCGACCATCGCGGAACTGATCAAGCCCCTCGGGTATGCGACCGGACAGTTCGGCAAGAACCATCTTGGTGACCTCAACAAGTATCTGCCGACCGTGCACGGGTTCGACGAGTTCTTCGGCAACCTCTATCACCTCAACGCCGAAGAAGAGCCGGAACTCCCGGACTATCCCGACGCGGAGCTGTACCCCCGCCTGTACAACCTGCAACGGCCTAGGGGCGTTCTCCGCTCGTGGGCCACCGAAGAGGACGATCCCACCGAGGATCCGCGGTTCGGCCGGGTCGGAAGGCAGAGGATCGAGGACACGGGGCCGTTGACGAAGAAGCGGATGGAGACCATCGACGACGAGATCGCCGATGCGGCTGTCGACTTCATCCGGCGCCAGCACGAAGCTGACACACCGTTCTTCATGTGGGTGAACTTCACCCACATGCACCTGCGAACCCACACCAAGCCGGAAAGCGTGGGGCAGTCGGGCATCTGGCAGTCGCCGTACCACGACACCATGATCGACCACGACAAGAACGTCGGTCAGGTCCTCGACGTCCTCGACGAACTGGGTCTGGCCGAGGACACGATCGTCATCTACAGCACCGACAACGGCCCGCACGCCAACACGTGGCCGGACGGCGCGACCACACCCTTCCGCAGTGAGAAGGACACCAACTGGGAAGGCGCCTTCCGGGTACCGCAGGTGATCCGGTGGCCCGGCAGGATCCCGGCCGGGGCGGTCTCCAACGACATCGTCCAGCATCACGACTGGCTGCCCACATTCCTCGCGGCGGCCGGCGACGCGGGCATCGTCGACGAACTGAAGGCCGGGCACACAGTCGACGACAAGACGTTCAAGGTCCACATCGACGGCTACAACCTGCTGCCGTACCTCACCGGGGAGGTGGAGCGGAGCCCGCGCCGCGGGATGGTCTACTTCTCCGACGACTGCGACGTGCTGGGTGTGCGGTTCGAGAACTGGAAGATCGTCTTCATGGAGCAGCGGGCGACGGGCACGCTGGGGATCTGGGCGGAGCCGTTCACCGAACTGCGGGTCCCGAAGCTGTTCAACCTCCGCACCGATCCGTTCGAGCGCGCGGATTCGACGTCGAACACGTACTGGGACTGGTTCCTCGACCACGACTACATCGTCTTCTACGGCACGGCGATCGGAACCGCCTTCCTCGACACGTTCAAGGAGTTCCCGCCGCGGCAGGAGCCTGCCACCTTCACGATCGATCATGCAGTGAAGAAGCTGCATGCCTTCCTGGCACGGGACTGATCGGGATGGTCGAGGGACTCGAGTCGTGGACGGGCGGGGAAACTGTCTCCGCCATCGTGAATTTCGTCGAGCGGGTCACCGCGGAAGGGGGTCCGGACTTCGTCGAACCTGCGGACAGGGTGGCCGTGTTCGACAACGACGGCACACTCTGGTGCGAGAAGCCGATGCCCATCCAGCTCGACTTCACCGTGCGGCGTTTCGCGGAGATGGCCGCCGGCGATCCCGATCTGCGAAAGAAACAGCCGTGGAAAGCGGCCCACGAGAACGACCTCCAGTGGCTGGGTGCGGCGATGGTCAAGCACTATCAGGGCGACGACAACGACCTGAAGGTGCTGATGGCCGCGGTCACCGAGGCCTTCGATTCGGTCACCGTCGAGAACTACGACACGCGGGTCCGAGCCTTCTTCGCCGACGCGGACCACCCGACGCTCGGCCGTCCCTACTACGGCTGCGGCTACGTGCCGATGGTCGAGTTGTTGCGGTACCTGGAGGCGAACGGGTTCACGACCTACATCGCGTCCGGCGGCGATCGTGACTTCATGCGTCCGGTCGCCGGGCAGCTGTACGGGGTGCCACCCGAACGCATCATCGGCAGCGCGCTGGGGATTTCCTACCGTGAGGGCGAGGGGCAATCGGATCTGCTCTACAAGGCGGCGATGGACTTCTTCGACGACGGGCCGGAGAAACCGGTGCGCATCTGGAGCAGGATCGGGCGGCGCCCGATCCTGTCGGTGGGCAACTCCAACGGCGATCTGCCCATGCTCGCCTTTTCCGGCGCGTCCGACTCGCGGGCACTCCGGTTGGTGATCCTGCACGACGACGGCGATCGCGAGTTCGACTACGTCGCCGGGGCGGAGGACCTCCTCGACCACGCGCGTCGCAACGACTGGATCGTGGTCAGCATGAAGGATGACTGGCGTGAGGTGTTCGAGCCAGGCACTTCCTGAGCAGAGGGGATCTCGTGACGACCGGTACCGCCACCCTGACCGAACTCCGGGAGATTCCCGCTCAGGCCTTCACGATGGGATCCGACGCCCACTACCCGGAGGAGCGCCCGGCGCACCGGGTCGAGGTCGAGGCGTTCCCCATCGAGGTTCGGCAGGTCACCAATGCTCAGTACGCGTCCTTCGTCGCCGGCACCGGGTATCGGACGGTCGCCGAGCGTCCGCTGGACCCCGCCGAGTTTCCGGGAGCACCCGCGGAGAATCTGCAGCCGGGGTCGATGGTTTTCGTGGGGACACCCGGTCCGGTGGACCTGCGCCACATCGACCAGTGGTGGCGGTGGACTCCGGGGGCGTCGTGGCGTCGGCCGGAGGGGCCGCGGTCCACGCTCGCCGGCCGCAGCGATCACCCCGTCGTGCATATCGCTTACGAGGACGCGCAGGCTTACGCCGAGTGGGCCGGACGGGCACTGCCCACCGAGGCGCAGTGGGAGGCGGCGGCGCGGGGTGGATTCGATGGCGCCGAATTCACGTGGGGTGACGGGGCCGAGTCGGCCGGCCGACGCCTCGCGAACTTCTGGCACGGCGACTTCCCCTGGCGTGCGGACCCGGGATACGGCAGCACGTCGCCGGTCGCGTCGTACCCGCCGAATCCGTACGGGCTGTACGACATGGCCGGCAACGTCTGGGAATGGACCGACGACTGGTACGCCGATGGGCACGGCACCGAACACTCGTGCTGCGCGCCCCGGAACCCGCGCGGGCCGGGAGTGGAAGGCAGCTACGACCCGCGACAACCCCAGTTCCGGGTTCCTCGCAAGGTGATCAAGGGAGGGTCCTTCCTGTGCGCGGACAGCTACTGTCGCCGCTACCGGCCTGCCGCCCGTCGGCCGCACATGATCGATACGGGCATGAGCCACATCGGGTTCCGCTGCACAGGTGCGTGACCCGACCCACGAGCCGCGGGGCTCCGTGCCGGGCGGGTCGCCTGGTGCGTACTGTGTCGTGTCGTTGAATCGACACAGAGGAGGAGACCCACGATGGGATTGATGGACGGTTTGATGGGCAACGCGGGGGTCATGGATCCCGGTACCGCCAATAACGAGTTCGGCAGGCTGCTGGGGCACGGTGAACAGATCCACGCGGCGTACCAGTTGGTGCGTGACTCGTTCCTCTTCACCAATCGGCGGTTGATCCTCGTCGACAAGCAGGGCATCACCGGCCGCAAGACCGAGTACCACAGCGTGCTCTACAAGTCGATCACACACTTCTCCGTCGAGACGGCCGGATCGTTCGATCTCGATGCGGAACTGAAGATCTGGATCTCGGGCAACCCGATGCCCATCCAGAAGCAGTTCTCCAAGGGCGTGAACATCTACGAGGTGCAGGCGATGCTCACGCATTTCGTCGCGTCGTAGCGGGCCAGATCAGGTGACCGTCGAAGCGATGGTCACCTGATGGCGGCGAATCCCATGTCCATCCAGTGAATCCAATTGCCGGACGCGTCCTGGCGCTCCCAACGCCGAGCACTGATCGCGCGCGACCACGGCTGCGCATTCCCTGGCTGCGGAGCACAACCCGCTCACTGCGAAGGCCATCACGTGGTGCACAGGGCCGACGGCGGACCCACCGACCTCGACAACCTCGTGCTGCTCTGCCGCTACCACCACACGCTGCTGCACCACTCCCACTGGGAAGTGCAGGTCGGCACCGACAGAAAGCCCTGGTTCACCCCGCCCAGCACCGTCGACCCCTACAAGAAACCCATCCCCGCCCACAATCGGGCGGGACCACACGCCGCATGACGCTGCAGCCGGCACCCGAACGGGGTGCCGGCCATCGCGGGATGGTCGACCGTGCCGAAGTACCCGGCCTTTGCGACGAAAATTACGCCGAGAGCAGTCGTACCGAAGCGGTGAGGGACGATGCGACCGCCCGAGACGCGTCGAGTACCAGCGGCGCGCACCGCTCGAGCCGGGCGGCGTCGGCGGACTTTCCGCAAAGGGACACTGCGGCGACGGTTCCGCCGTCGACGCGGATCGGTGCGCCTACGCACATCACCCCGGTGGCCGATTCGTCGCGGGCGAAGGCCACGCCGTGCCGGGCCCGGGCGCGACCCAGATTCCGGTGCAGCGCCGGCAGGTCCGCGATTGTCCGATCGGTGCAGCGGCGCGGCGACGTCCCGGCATACACGCGGTCCACCTGTTCCGGGGCGAGGCTCGCGAGGATCGCCTTCCCCGCCGCGGTGGCATGTGCCGGAACCCGTCCGCCGACACGGGCGTTCGACGGTGAACCGGGCCGCACCCCGATCCGGTCGAGGTACAGCAGATCGGTGCCGTCGAGCACCCCGAGATGCACGACCAGCCCCGTCCTCTGGTGCAGGTCGTTGAGGAAGGGCGCCGCGGCCGCCCGGATCTCCCCGTGGTGTCCCTCGCCACCGCCGAGACGATGCAGGCGCGGGCCCAGGTGGTAGCCGCCGGGGGAGTGCTCGACCCATCCCAGGCGCAGCAGCGAATCGAGGATGCGATGGACCGTCGATCGTGGCAACCGTGTGCGTCGTGCGAGTTCCTCGAGCGGGACGCGGGAGGAGAACCCGCCGAACGCGTCGAGGATGACCGTCATCCGGTCGACCATCGACGGCGGCACCCGCTCCGCCGGTGAGATGCGAGACCCTTGATCGTATGTCGGCACTATCGCTCCTTCCGCGTGACCCGGACCGAATGGTGTTGCGTTCTACCAGGTCCGGTCGCCGCGGAGAACGGCGTCGGCGCCGCCGTCGACGAACACCACCTGGCCGGTGACGTGCGAGTTCTCGGGGGAGGTGAGCCAGGCCAGCAGCGGCGCGACCTGCTCCGGGCGGGCGTGGCCGTGCAGCGGCATCGGGACGGCGCCGTCGATCGCGGCACGGCCCTCGGGGCTGTCGAGCATCGCCTGGATCATCGGGGTGACGATGGTGCCCGGTGCGATCGCGTTCAGCGGGATGCCCGCACCCGCCCACTCCGGGGTGATCGCGGCGCGGCGCACCCAGCGTGCGATCGCGGCCTTCGACGACCCGTAGACCAGGGCACCAGCCCCGCTGTCGACGGCTGACTGTGCCGCGTCGACCGCGGCCGCCTCGTCGCCGGCCAGGGCGGCGTCGACGATCGCGGGATCGGACGGGTGCAGCGATGCAACCGACGAGATGACCACCGCGCGGGGATCGGTACCGCCGGCGAGCAGCGGGCGCAGACCCTCGAGCGTCGCCACCGCGCCGAAGTAGTTGACCTTGACGGTGAGTGGGTCGAACAGCGCGACACCCGCGCACGCGACGACGCCGTCGAGGCGTCCGCCGGTCAGCTCGCGGGCCTGCTCGACGAGTGCCACACGACCCTCCGCGGTGGCGAGGTCGGCGGTGAGGTCGGCGTCGCGCAGATCGGCGCCGATCACGTGGGCGCCCTCCTCGCGCAGGTGGGCGGTGGTCGCGGCGCCGATTCCGGAGGCGCTGCCGGTGACGAGGAATGTGCGGGGCATGTCCTGCCCTTTCGGTTCGAGGGGCTGCTTGGGTTACCGGCACCACTTCCCGGATGCCAATCTGTGCCAGAACGCCAGTTTGTGCCACCCTGCTACTGTGTGTCAAGACACATTCGGAGGTAGATCGTGGAACGCGACCAGCGTGGATTGGCCGAACGGCGACGCGATGCCGTGCGCATGGACATTGCGGCGGCCGCCGCGAAACTGTTCACCGCCGCCGGGTTCGATTCCACGTCGGTCGACGACATCGCCCACGCTGCCGGTATCTCGGTGCGCACGTTCTATCGGCACTGCAAGGCCAAGGAGGACACGCTCACACCGGTCCTCACCTCCGGAATCCGGGACTTCGCACAGTATCTCGCGGACCGCCCGATGACGGAGTCCGTAGCGACGTCCGTGCACGAGGCCTTCGTCGAGTGCCTGCGGCAGGACCGGTACGCCTCCCTCGTCTCCACCCGCGATCTCTTCGTCATCCTGACGTCCGTGCCCGGGATCCGGGCACGGTGGATGGTCGCGGCCCACGGCCTCGCCGACGACATGCGCGGCCGCCTCGCCGAGCGGGCGGGGCTGGATCCGTCGGGCATCGAGGCAAGGCTGTTGGCGCACACGCTCATCGGTGCGCTCACCGTCGCGCTCGAGTACTGGGTGACGTGCGATCCGGACGACCCCGCTGGGCCCGCCGACGTCGGTGAGCTGGCGGCGTCCGCGCTGTCGGTGCTGCGCCTGGACGTCGACCGGTCGCACCGAAACGTTTGACCCCCAACCCCATCGGAAGAAGCTCGACAGCAGAAACGGAGATTCACATGGCTCGGTCACTCGTACGTAGCATCGTCGTCGCAGCCGACGCGGACAGCGTCTGGTCCCACATCGGCGACTTCGACGGTCTCGGCGCGTGGCATCCCAGCGTTCCGCCGGCCGAACTCGAGGGCGATCCGACGCAGGTCGGCTCGCTTCGTATCTTCTCGGTCGACGGCCGCGTCGTCGCCCGGGAACAGCTCGTCGCCCGTGATCCGGCGGCGCGCAGCTACAGCTACGAGGTGCTCGAACCGATGCTCCCGATCAGCGACTACGTCGCCACGCTGACGGTCACCCCGCAGGGTGACAAGTCCGAGATCCGTTGGAGCGCAGAGTACAAGTCCGACGACGACGCGGTCGCCACCGTGGAGCAGATCTTCGGTGACGGCGTCTACGTCGCGGGTCTGCAGGCGGTGCAGGCGCACTTCGCCTGATCGGCGCCGGGAACCAGCTGAAAGGTCCCTTCACGCGCTGACAGCGCATGAAGGGACCCTTCGGCTCTACTCGGGGTTCGGATCGGCATCGGGAATCGGCATACACAGGAACGGGACGAGGGCCCGGTTCGCCGGATCGGCGTACGGGTCGGGCGGAATCCAGCGGACGTGGCCGTGGGTGCGGGCATCGAGGTCCACCGATTCGACTGTGCCGCTCGGAGATCGAGCGGTCAGTCCGCCGTGGGCGATCCACTCCGTGCCGTCGGCGTCGCGGGCGATGTCGGCCCGGGCGGCGGCGGCCCGCACCCGCGCGACGGTGTCCGGGTCGTCGACCGCGATCAGTCGGCGCGCGCCGTCGAGCACTCGGACGGGATGGGGCGGTGGGTCCACGCGTACCGTTCCGTACCGGCGGTCGAGTCGCATGTGCGGCTCGGTCGTGTCGAGGAGGTACAGGAGTCCGTCGTCGACGACACTTCGCCCGCCCTCGGTGCACATGCGCTCGACGGTCAACGATTCGTCTCCGTGGCGATCGCAGCGGAACACGTCGTACTCGGACGTGATCCAGCAGCCGTTCTCGTCGGCGTGGACGGCGCGGGACCAGTACTCACGCGGCCGCTCGGCGGTCATCGGCAGTAGGTACTCGACGACCCGCGTCGGCGCCGCTGCGGTATCGGCATGCAGCAGAACGGGATCGGCTCGGTCCATCACCACACATCGGTCCCGGAGATCGACACCGCACCCGCCACGAACCGGCAGTCGGTCACGGGTACGTCGTCGAGGTTCAGATCGAGCAGCACTCCCGTCGGGACGTACGGGTCGCCCTCCGTTGCGGGCTCCTGGCTCGACCAAAAGATGCGCGGCGTCGCCTCGACGTCGGTCAGGCGCTCGCTGCCGTGGACGAGGCGGGTGCCGGTCGGTGTCCGTTCCAGTAGATGGTTCACCACGCGCACCCGTCGAACTCGTCCGCGCACCGGCGGGGGATTGTCGGGTTCCATTGCGAGGCCGGCATAGAGGGTCCCGTGGACCTCGACCCGTCCGGTGGTCGCCCACCGCGGCGGGGCGAGGGAACGGTCGTCGAAGATCCATCCGGGAACGAAGACGGTGAGCATGCGATCGGCCGGTGCGGTGATCATCATCGAACCCCACGCACTCGGAAAACCGACGGGCGACGCCGTCGGGCGCGGGGCTACCTTGCGTGCGAGCGTAGCGGAACCTCGCCGCCTCCGACACCCGTCACGGGCGGCGAGCCGAGCAGTCGATGCACGTCGTGGCGGCGGGCAGTGCGTCCAGTCGTGCCTCGGCGATCGGTGATCCGCATCGAACGCACACGCCGTAGGTGCCGTTCTCGAGGCGCTGCGCAGCTTCCGTCAGGTCGTCCAGGTCTTGGCGAGCCTCGGCGAGCAGTGCCGAGACCTGGGCCCGCTCGAAGGCGATGGTCGACCCTTCCGGATCGTGCTCGTCGTCGTTCGTGGTGAACTCCGACCCCTCCACGATTTCGGCGAAACGCTCGGTGAGCGACGCGATCCGGCGCTGCGTGTCGGCGCGTTCCCGGTCGATCCTGGCGCGATGCCGGGCGGTGTCCGAGCCGGCGTCCGCCCCGGTGGTGCTGTCGTCCTCCATGCGTCATCCTCCATCGAAGCGTCGTCGATCCGAAGGCTGTGGCGGTGTGCGGGAAATCGTCCGAATGTTACTGCGAGGACGGTGAGGAGGTCTGCCCCGCGCACCTCCTTAACCTGGAAATTATCGTTCTTTTGACTTATTCCAGAAAAGGGGCATACTGGGGACCATGCAACACGGAGAGCACGGCATCGAACCCCGCACACTGCTGCGGGAAGCGGGCCTGCGCGTCACAGCTCCCCGGGTCGCGGTTCTGAATGCTGTTGCCGCAAATCCTCATTCGGATGCGGAGGAGATTGCTGCCGAGGTGCGATGCCAGCTCGGAGCCGTCTCCACCCAGGGCGTCTACGACGTGCTCGGGGCCTGCGTCCGTGCGGGTCTGTTGCGCCGCATCGAACCTGCGGGTTCGCCGGCGCGCTACGAGACCCGCACCGCGGACAACCATCACCATCTGGTGTGCCGCTCGTGCGGCACGGTCGTCGACGTGGACTGCGTCCTCGGCCACGCTCCCTGCCTGGAGCCCTCGAACGACCACGGCTTCGAGATCGACGAGGCCGAGGTGGTGTTCTGGGGTCTGTGCGCCGGTTGCCGGAGCGATTCGGCGAAAACCACAGCAGAGACCGCTACCAGCTCACAGAATCAAGACGATGTGCCCGGATCGGGCGGGTCGAGCCATTCGAAGACAGCCACAGCCCATCAGCGCCAAGGAGGCTTCTCACAATGACGTCCGCACAGTCACGTCCCACCACGAACAACTTCGGAATCCCGGTCAACAGTGACGACGAGTCGCTGACCGCGGGTACGCAGGGGCCGATCCTGCTGCACGACCACTACCTGATCGAGAAGCTCGCGCAGTTCAACCGCGAGCGGGTGCCGGAGCGTATCGTGCATGCCAAGGGCGGCGGTGCATTCGGCGAACTCGTCATCACCGGTGACGTCAGCAAGTACACCAAGGCGAAGTTCCTGCAGCCCGGCAAGAAGACCGAGTCGCTGGTGCGGTTCTCCACCGTTGCCGGCGAGCAGGGCAGTCCCGACACCTGGCGCGATCCGCGCGGGTTCGCGATGAAGTTCTACACCGAGGAGGGCAACTACGACCTCGTCGGCAACAACACGCCGATCTTCTTCATCAAGGACCCCATCAAGTTCCCCGACTTCATCCGCTCGCAGAAGCGTCTTCCGGGCTCGGGTCTGCGCGACCACGACATGCAGTGGGACTTCTGGACGCTGCGTCCGGAGACCGCGCATCAGGTGACGTGGCTGATGGGTGATCGCGGCATCCCGAAGTCGTGGCGGCACATGGACGGATTCGGCTCGCACACCTACCAGTGGGTCAACGCCGCCGGTGAGCGGTTCTGGGTGAAATACCACTTCAAGACCGACCAGGGCATCGAGTTCCTCACGCAGGCCGAGGCCGACACTCTCGCCGGCTCCGACCCGGACTACCACCGCGCCGACCTGTACAACGCGATCGAGCGGGGCGAGTTCCCCAGCTGGACCATGAAGGTTCAGGTCATGCCGGTCGCGGAGGCGGAGGGCTACCGCTTCAACCCGTTCGACCTGACGAAGGTGTGGTCGCAGAAGGACTACCCGCTGATCGAGGTCGGCAAGTGGACTCTCAACCGCAACCCGGAGAACTTCTTCGCGCAGATCGAGCAGGCGTCGTTCGAGCCGTCGAACGTGGTGCCCGGCATCGGATTCAGCCCGGACAAGATGCTGCTCGGCCGGGTGTTCTCGTACGCGGACGCCCACCGCTACCGCATCGGCACCAACTACGCCGATCTGCCGGTGAACGCGCCGAAGTGCCCCGTGAACTCCTACTCCAAGGAGGGTGCGATGCGCTACAGCTTCAACTCCGCCGACACCCCGGTGTACGCGCCCAACTCGTACGGCGGTCCGCACGCGGATCCGTCGGCCGCCGGTGACGAGGGCCTGTGGGCGTTCGACGGTCAGGCGGTGCGCGCCGGCTACATCCAGCATCCGGAGGACGGCGACTTCACGCAGGCCGGAACCCTGGTCCGTGAGGTGCTCGACGACGCGGCCCGTGAACGGCTGGTGAGCAACATCGTCGGCCACGCGCTCGGCGGTGTCAGCGAACCCGTGCTGCAGCGGGTATTCGAGTACTGGAAGAACGTGGACGCCGAACTCGGCAAGAAGGTCGAGGAAGGCGTGCGCGCCGGCCAGAAGTAGACCGCTGAGCCCGATGGGCCCGTTCCGGAATTGAACAATTCCGGAACGGGCCCATCGGCTTTCACGAACCTGGCGGCCTCATCGACTCGTCAGGGGAGCAGGCCCCACCAGTAGATGAGGGTTGCTGCCAGCCACAGAATCACAGTGTCCATAACCGCCTCCCGAGCACTCGAGGACTGTCTCCATCATGCCCCTCGACGTCGGCTCTGAACAAACACGGCAATTCCGTACACGAGTACCGCTCCGATTATCCAGGCCTCCAGCACCGCGATCGCGGTGGCGAGCCCGTCGTTGTCGAAGTACGCGGCGCCGCGCAGCGCCCGAACGGTGACGCCGACCGGCAGGATGTCGGTCAGTGGCTCCAGCCATCCCGGGAGGAACTGTGCGGGCAGGATGCCGGTGCTGGTCGCATTCCCGAATACCAGCAGGACGACGGCCGCGACGAAGATCCCGGGCGGCCCGCAGAGTTTCAGCAGGGCCGCGGTCGACAGGGCGACGGCCAGGGCGAGCAGCCCGACGAGGGTGGCGGTCATGAGGAACGACGCCGGCAGCGCCCCGAAAACGGGCTGGACCAGCCAGGCGACGACGAGGCTCACCAGGATCGAGAATGCCACCGCGCTGAGGGCACGCCAGCCCGCGGGCAGGCGCGGACCGGCCTGCATGCTGGTGAGGCCGAACAGGAACCCCGCGAGAACCACCCCGAAGGCGGCGTAGAACACCGACAGTCCGCGGGAATCGCCCGGGGACAGGGGCGCGACATCGGTCACCGTCAGCGGAGCGCCGGTCGCACCGGCGGCGGCCCCGAACGCATGCGTCAGGAGCTCGGTGACCGCCGGCCCGTTCGCGCCGGCGACGAACAGTTCCGTGGTGGGAGCGCCGGCCACGAACGCGCCGAACACGTCGTGCGACTCGACGGCCTGCCGAGCCGTGTCCGCGGACTCGTAGACACGCACGTCGAAGGCGTCGCCTGCGGCCGTCGACTGCGCCTCGACGGCGGCCACGACGGGTTGTGGTGCAACGACCGCGACGGGCAGATTGTGCGGTTTCGGATCATGGAAGGCGGCCAGGAACACCGCGACGAAGATGCCGCCGATAAGCAACCCGACCATCGTCGGGACCACGGTGCCCCGCACGATCGTGTCGCGCTCCGGCTCCGAGACCTCCGCTGACCGCGTCGACGTCGCTGCCATACATCGAGTGTGCCCACATCACCGGGCCGTGGTGGGCGTTCTTCACGTCACGGTTCGAGAAACCGTGCCAGGAACTCGATCAACAGACGCTCGGCGACCGGTGCGGGCAACGCCTCGATCAGGGCGAGGACGTCGGCCTGGGGGCCGGTCAGTCCGGCCTTCGGGTCGAGCCCGGCGAGCCCGAGCACGGCGGCGCCGACCTCGGCGGTGAGCTCGGCAGGATCGATCTGTGCGGCGGCCGCGACAAGGTCGGCGGGGGCGCTCGCACCCGGGACCCCGCGGGTACGGTCCGCTGCCTTCTGCAGTGCCTCGATCAGGTCGTCGACGACACGTTCGGTGACCGGCGTGATCGTCAGGTGCGTGGTGCGCGGCAGGACCGTGCCGTCCGCCTGAGCGAACTCGGGCTGCGGCTGTAGCGCCCACCCGTCGTCGCTCGCGGCGTCGGACCACCGGTGCGGATCGACGCGGCGCTCCGCCGGCAGCGCCTCGTCCGCGGCGATCGCGAGCAGCGGGCCGACGGGATCGCCGACGAGCCGCAGGCCCTCGATTCCCGTGATCGCGACGCGGAGTCGCTCGGTCGCACGTGCGATCGGTGCGACCAGGTCCGCGAACCCTTCCGCACCGAGGGCCTGCGTCACCGCCCATCCGGCCGCGATCGGCATGACGCTGCGCGATCCGAGCAGCGTCGGATTCACCACCGAGTAGCCGGGCCACGACGTGGTGGCGAACCAGTGCGCGCGGTGCCGATCGCGGTCGCGGTAGAGCAACAGTGACACGCCCTTGGGGGCGTACCCGTACTTGTGCAGGTCCACCGACAGGCTGGCCACACCCGGCACCGTCAGATCCCACTGCTGTGTCAGGCCCGGCCACCACGGCAGTACCCAGCCGCCGATGCAGCCGTCCACGTGCAGCGGGACATCCTGGGCTGCACACAGTTCCGCGATCTCTGCGACGGGATCGAGAGCGCCGTGCGCATACGACGGTGTGCTCGCGACGACCAGGGCGATGTCGGGTGACAGCGCCGCCGCGACGTCCGACGGCCGCAGCCGCGCGGTGACGGGATCCACCGGCAGCACCTCGAGCCGCAGATCCAGGTGCTGCGCCGCCTTGTGGAAGGCCGCGTGCGCCGTCGCGCCGATCAGCAGTGTCGGACGGTGCTCGGCCCCTGTCCGCCGGCGCCACGTGTCCCGCGCGGATTTCACGGCGAGCATGCAGCTTTCGGTGCCACCGCTCGTGACGGAGCCGACGACGTCCGGGTCACCGCCCGCGAGAATGCCGCGGCCCAGCTCGACGAGATCGCGCTCCATCGCCGCGATCGACGGAAACGTGGTGGGGTCGAGGCCGTTCAGCGACTGCACGCGCAACGCCGCGGTCCCGGCCAGCTCGGTGAGTTCGGCGACGCCCGGGTCGTACACGTACGAGAGCAGGCGTCCGCCCGACGTCGGGGCATCCGCCGCGCGGAGGGCGTCGAGGCGGGCTAGGACGTCGGCGGGATCGCTGCGGAACTGCATCAGTGGCTTCCGTTCTGGGAGTGGGTGGTCTCGGCGGCGAGACGGTAACGTGCGAGCGCGACGATGCTGAGCGCGGTGAGTATCGCCGGAGCCGCGGAGATCGCCAGCGCGATGCCGTCGATCGCCGTCTGGGACTGTTCGGCTTGCTGGTCGTCGGTGGACGAGACGAACCCGGTGATCGCGAGGATCGCGAGGACGAGAGCGGGACCGAGGGCCAGGCCGATGGTCTCGACGGCCGTCCACACGCCGCTGAACGCCCCGGCGCGGACCGTGCCACCCTCGCGCTTCTCGTGGTCGCTGATGACGTCGGGCAGCATCGACATGCCCAGCATCTGCATGCCCGCGTACCCGACACCCGCGACGGCGACCACCGCGTACACCCACCATCCGGTGCTCACCAGCAGACCCAGCAGCGCCACGTTGGCGGCGAGGAACAGACTCGACGCCAGCAGGTAGGCACGACGCTTGCCCCACGCCCGGACCGAGCGCGACCACAGCGGCATCACCGCGACCGCCGGACCGACCAGCGCGGCGAACAGGATCGACACCGCCCCCTCGTTGCCGAGCACGTACGTGGCTGCATACTGCGCGGCGGCCAGCATGGTGCCGGTCGCGAAGGCCTGGAGTGCGGAGGCCGTCAACAGCATCCGGAACGGCCGGCTCGATCGGACGACGCGCAACGACGCCGAGAACGAGGCGTCCTCGCCGAGCGAGGGTTCCGAAGCGGGCCGGCGCGGCGCCACCCGAGACGCCGCGAACATGCCCAGCCCGAGCACCGCGCCGGCGACGATGCCCATGACGAGATAGCCCCAGCGGCCCCCGCCGCCCGCGTCGCGGAGCACGGGACCGCCCGCCCCGAAGAGGAGGATCGCGATGCCGAGAACCGCAACGCGCCACGCCATCAGGCGCGCACGCTCGTGGTAGTCGTCGGTGAGTTCTGCGGGCATCGCGATGTACGGAACCTGGAACATGCTGAACGCCACCGCGGACGCGATGAAGGCGAGGGCGACCCACACCGCGCCGCCGGCGGCGCCGACACCGTCGGGCACCGCGAAGGTGAGCGCGAAGAAGACCGGCAGCAGCACGGCGCCGATCGTGAGGAACCGCCGTCGGCTCCCGGTCCGCCGGGCCCACGAGTCGCTCCACGACCCGATCGCCGGATTGAGGACCACGTCGAGTGCCTTCGGCGCGAACACCACGACGGTGGCGACGGCCGCCGCGACACCCAGCGTGTCGGTGAGGTAATAGGCGAGCACCAGGCCCGGGAGGGTGGAGAAGCCGCCGGTGCCGACCGATCCCAGTGCGTAGCCACGGATGGTGGCGGCGCTGAGCCGACCCGGCGCGGTGGACGAGACATTCGTGGCCGTCATGCGCGTCAATCTAGGCCAGCCCTCGGCGCGGCGGGGCCGGTCGCGGCCGTCGGAGGGGCGTGTCGGAGGTCGTTGCTAGCGTTCCCGACCAGGGGTCCGAGGCTGCCGCGTCGGACCCCTTCGCTGTCGGTGATCTGCTGTAATGCTCGAAAGGTGCTGTCTCCCATGGTTATGGGTGCTACCCATGCAATGTCCGGTGCCGTCGTCGGCCTAGCCGTCGCGGACCTGCTGCCGACCGACTGGGGTGGACCCACGTCCACCGCGGAAACCTTCGCGTTCGCGGGCGTGTGTGCCGGGGCCGCGCTGCTGCCGGATCTGGACACCACCCAGTCCACCGTCGCACGATCGTTCGGCCCGATCAGTCGAACCGTCGCTGCGGGCGTCGACGCCCTGTCTCTCGGGGTGTACCGGGTGACGAAGGGGCGGAAGGACCCCAACCGTCGCGGTGGGCACCGCACCTTCACCCACACGGCGTTGTTCGCGGTGGGGCTGGGTGCCGGGATCTCGGCGCTGGTCGGACAGTTCGGCCGGCCCGCCATCATCGTCACGTTGTTCTTCACACTCGGGTTGGCGCTGCGTGGCCTGGTGGGGGACTGGGCGCGGGACAAGGGGTGGCTCGTCGTCACCGGTGTCGCGGCCTTCCTGTCGATCCTGACGTGGCAGTGGTTCCCGGACCAGGTGGGCTCGACCGGGCTCGGTGTCGCGGTCGCCCTCGGCTGCGCCACGCACTGTCTCGGCGACATGATCACCAAGGAGGGGGTGCCGTTCCTCGCGCCGTTCGTCCCGTTCGGGGGACGACGGTGGTGGGAGCTGCGGCTGCCCTCTTTCCTCGCGATTCGCGCGGGCGGCGGCTTCGAGAAGGCGGTGCTGGGTCCGGCACTGACGATCCTGGCCATCGGTCTCGCGGTCTGGTCGGTGGACGGGGCGCCGGAAGCGATCACCGATGCACTGCGGACCTCGGTGCAGGTGACCGAGCAGTAGGGGCGCCTCCGAGGTTCCTTCGACCAGGATTACGGAACCACTGGCATCGGAACGAAACTTGTTCTAGTTTGGCTCGAGGTCATGCGCGGCGGGATCGACGGTGCCGCCACCCCGACGAGTGGATCGGAGTCGAACCGGTGAGTGTGGACGGCAGTGAGACGGCGACAGGTGGATCCCGCAACGGGATGTCGCGCAGAGGATTCCTCGGACGAGCGGCTGGGGCCGCGGCGGGCGCCGCGGCCCTGACGGGCATGGGCTGGTCTCCGGCCTTCGCGCTACCGGCGGCGGGCTCGACCGGTTCGGGCGGTGGCCCGGTGTCCAACCTGCCGGTGCCGCCCGCGTTCCCCCAGGACATTCCGCTGTCGCAGCAGGGCTACGTCAACTGGGCCAAGGACATCCGATTCGACGCCGTGTGGACCGCGACCGCGCGGACCCCCGACGACGTGCTCCGGATCGCGAACTGGGCCAAGGACAACGGTTTCCGGGTGCGGGCGAAGGGCACGATGCACGGGTGGAGTCCGCTCACCGTCGTGCCCGGCGAGAACGTCGAGAAGACCCTGCTGGTCGATACGATGACCCACCTGAACTGGGTGAACGTCGCCCCTGCCGGGTCGCCGGCGACCGTCACCGCCGGTGGCGGTGCCAGCCTCGAGGCCATCCTCACTGCGCTGCAGCAGCACGGCCTCGGATGGGCCAACTCGCCCGCCATCGGCGACCTGTCGATCGCCGGGATCCTGGCGGTCGGCGCGCACGGTGCCACGTATCCGGCCGCGGGGGAGACGGTGACTCCCGGTCAGTCGTTCGGCTCGCTGTCGAACCTGGTGACCGCCATGACCGCGGTGGTGTGGGACGACACCGCCGATCGCTTCGTGCTGCGCGACTTCACCCGCGCCGACCCCGAGATCACCGCGCTGCTCACCCATCTGGGCCGCAGCTTCGTCATCTCGGTGACCCTGCAGGCCGGCGTCAACGCCCGCCTACGCTGCCGGAGCATCATGGACATCCCCTGGCAGGAAATGTTCGCGCCCACGGGATCCCCGGGCCGGACGTACGAACGGTTCGTCGAGCAGTCGGGGCGGGTCGAGGCGATCTGGTTCCCGTTCACCGACAAGCCGTGGCTCAAGATCTGGACGCCGACGCCGGTGAAGCCGCCGGAGTCCCGGGAGGTCTTCGGGCCCTACAACTACTTCTTCACCGACAACCTGCCCGAGCCGCTCACCGATATACTGGGGCAGGTCGCCTCGGGCATCCAGGCTGCCACCCCGGCTTTCGGGGTCGGTCAACTGGCGGCCGTGCAGGCCGGTCTCGCGCTCACCGACACCGACGACCTGTGGGGCTGGTCCAAGGACGTGCTGTTCTACCTGCGGCACACCACGATGCGGGTCACCGCGGGCGGCGGCGTGGTCGTCACCGAGCGCGCGAGCATCCAGCGGGTGATCAACGAGTTCACGACGTGGCACAACGGCCGGATGAGTGCACTTGCGGCGCAGGGCAAGTACCCGATCAACGGCCCCTTCGAGGTTCGCATGTGCAAGGTCGACGACCAGGCCGAGGTGCTGGTGGAATCGGCAGGGCCGCCGAACCTGTCGGCCGTGCGTCCGCGCCCCGACCACCCCGAGTGGGACACCTGCATCTGGATGAACGTCGTCACGCTACCCGGCACGCCGGGCGCCGCCGAGTACTTCCGAGAGATGGAACGCTGGATGGTGCAGAACTATTCGGGCGACTACGCGACGTTTCGGTCCGAGTGGGCCAAGGGCTGGGGCTTCGACAGTCAGGGCGGCTACCGCGATCCCGAGTGGCTCGACCAGACCCTCCCTGCCGCCTACACCACCGGCATCCCGGCGTCGGGCAACTGGGAGTCCGCGCGGAAATCGCTCAACGCGCACGATCCGCACCGCGTCTTCGCCAACACTTTCCACGACCGGCTGCTGCCGTAGAGCTTCCGGTTCGGAAGGCGTGGTGGCTTGTGTTCGAACTGCAGTCGACGGCCCGGTCGAAGCAGTGGTCGGACCGAATACGGTTCGTAGAGAACAGTTCCGGACTCGGCCACCGCCTCACGCAGTCAGGGAAGTACGGCCGTTGCCTCGACTTCGACCATGAGATCTGGTTCTCCCAGTGAGGCGACTCCGAGTAGCGTGATCGGCTTGACCGGGTCGACGCCAAGTTTCTCGGCGGCCCGGGCGACGCCCTCGCCCAGGAGCGCCATCTTATCCGGCGTCCAGTCCACAACGTAGATGGTCAGCTTTGCCACATCGTCGAAAGACCCGCCGATCTCGGTGAGAGCTGTTCCGATGTTGAGGTAGGCCTGCTCGACCTGCGCGGCGAAGTCGCCTTCGCCGACTGGGCGGCCGTCCGCATCGCGGGCGACCTGGCCTGCAAGGAAGACGATCCTCGAGCCGGTAGAGATCGACAGTTGCCGATAGACGCGCACTCGACCACGGTGCGGCCATGTTGACGGCCCTACTCATCAGCGCCGGCGATGAGCCTGGCCAGTGTGCACGTTCGGTGGCGGGTGGATGGGGGACGCATCTGCCCACTGCCGGCTGTAACGGCCGCGAGGGTAAAACCGACTCATCGGTATGAGATTCCCCCGACTCTCCCGATCAGCATTCCTGCCGGTGGCACTCTTCGCGGCTGCTGCGGTCTGGGGTGCACCGTCGGCTGCGGCCGACGTCGTCGATGTCACGATCCTGCCGGGGTTGAGCGGTGGACCCACCACTGCATACGGGGCCGGTTGCACCTACCTTGTGGTGGCCAGGACCGCCGACTCGGAGTGGACCCCGAGCGAGAAGGGTGTGTCCATCGTCGACTACAACCACGCGTCCACGTTCTTTCCGCAGAACTTCGCGTGGGATTTCATCTCCCCCTATTGGGTGAACCCCGTCGTGTTCGATCACGCTTTCACGCTCTGGACCCCGACTGCCCCTGGCGAACACTCCGTCATGGCGTACCAGACCTCGGCAGGCGGACCTGTCGAGACGTCACCGTGAACCCTGCGACACCGATCGGCCCGGCCTGCCTCGTTGCACCCTGAGCGGCCGAGTGTGCGCCGTCAGGTAGCTTCGGGCGGGGTCGAGTTCGCTTGGAGTTGTTGTGGTTTCTGGTGTGGTCCACCCGGATGTGGCTCTCGTGACGGGGCTTTTCAGTGGTCTCGGCGTCGAGTGTTCACCGGCCGTGCCCGAGCTCGACAACGCCGAGTACGGTGCCGCGGTGTCCGACGTCGGCCGGTCGACCATCCGGTTCCGGGTCGGCAAGCTGACCCCGACGAAGGTGGGGCTGTTCGTCTCGGTGTGGCGTCGCGCGGCCGGTGGGTCGACGGAACCGTTCCCGGCCGAGGATGACGTGGACGGGCTGGTCGTCACCGCCCGCGAGGGGGACCGCTTCGGCGCGTTCGTCTTCCCGACGGAGGTGCTGGCCACCCGCGGCATCGTGTCGGCACGGGGTGCCGGTGGGAAGCGGGGATTCCGAGTGTATCCGCCGTGGTCGGCGACCAGCAACCCGCAGGCGAAGCGGTCCCAGGGTTGGCAGTGCGACCGGTTCCTCGACCTGAGTGACCGAGGGGCCGTCGATCTGCGGCGGGCCGGTCGGCTCCTCGCCGCGGTCTGAGCGGCGGAGCGGAAGAAGGTGGACCGGCGGCTCGGTCGCCTCACGGCGAAAGGCGCAACGCAGCTCCAGCCGAACGGAACTCTGCGGAGGCGGTGAAATTGAGCCCGGGGGACACGGAACCGCCGATCCGAACCATTCAACCACGACCCCGCCGAGGTTATTCCAGGGTCATCCCAAGAGGTCCTCGGCCCGTTCCAGCTCCATGTCGAGCAGGTCGTCGACATCGAGATCTGAGGCTTCCCGCACCGCGGACTCGAGGAGCGCGGTCGCCTCGTCCGCCCGTCCGAGCTGGTGCAGAAGGTCGCCGTAGACGACGAGCGCGCGGACCCGGAACACGCCGGGCTGCGAGCGATCGAGCAGCTCACGCAGCGTGACCTCCGCCTTCTCGACCCGACCGTAGTCGAGCTGGAGCAGTGCCTTCTGCAGGGTCAGCGACTCGTCCATGCGGCCACGATAACGGCGAGGCCCGGCACCGAATCGGTGCCGGGCC